>NZ_DATITZ010000060.1:0-13995 GCF_035467215.1 Thiocapsa sp.
AGATGCGATCCGGTCGACCTCCGTCCAGCAGCGTCTCGGGATGCTGCGTCACCGCCATCATGCGGTGCGAGTAGCGATCCTCGAGCGGACCCGCTTCGAGCCGATCGAAGATCTCCGCGAGCTGCGGATAGTCGTTGCCGCTCTCCGCGTCGGCGGACGAGGTGCTCGCACGGCCATGCCAATAGCGCCGACTCGGCGTGACCGGGATGGCGTCGTGCACCGAGGCCGCGACGCTCGGATTGACGATCAACTGCTCGGAGCGGTTGATGAACTCGAGGTAGACGTTGGTGCCGCGCGTGGAAACCGGGTCCAGGACCGTCGCCTGCAGATGAAAGCCGAGCGCGTCGTCCAGATTGCGCAGCACCACGTAATGGCGGTGCAGAAACATGGAGCAGGCCGTCACCAAGCCGTCGTTCGGGGGCAGCGCGATATGATCGACCGCCTCGCGGATCTGCAAACGGTTCAGCAGATCCTTGCCGTCGGCATGGGTGGCGATCGCCGTGATCTGCTCGAGCGTCAAAGGCTGGAGAAATCGGAAGAGCTGTCGCTGCGGCCGCAGGATCAGATAGCCGTTGCTGTCGACCGAGAAGCCGGCCGGGACCTGGATCTCGTTGCCCTGGATGAGTCCGTGGATGGCGGCGGAGTCGAGCCGATTATCCTGCGGGCAGAACACCAGGCGTCCGACCCGCAGGCCCGGGACCACGATGTGCTGCAGGTGCTCGGCGATGCCGAAGGAGTGGATCGCCGAGACCACTTGGAGTTTGAGCGTGCAGTGATCTCCGTCGAACAGCGGCTCTTCGAGCGGGCAGATGTTGATCCCGATCCGCGCGAGCCGGCTGCGGGCGGCAAAGACCAGGTCGGACTCCCGACCCTTCACGAGCGCGCGAAACCGCGGCGAGATCGCGAACCGCGCCTCGACCCGAAAGCCTTCCTCGTCGGTGCCGACGAGGGCCGTGATCCAACCGTCGCCGGTTTCGGGTGTTGCGTACATGGCCTGATCCTGATGTCGCTGGGGCGTCGCCGGGGACGGACCGGCGTTCGGGGGCGAGTCCGCCGGGCGGTCTGCTCGCATCCGTGCGCCGGGGTTTACCCGGTGTTTCCCGGCCGATGCTAGAATGACCGGCCAAACAACATGCAGCGCGACTCCCGCGGTGTCAACCGGCCCGGAGCAGGAACCGGGTTCAGTGCGTGGGATGTGCGCTTGATCGATTTCGAGTGAAGAGAGGTCATCGATGGCGGGTCACAGCAAATGGGCCAACATCAAGCATCGCAAGGCGGCGCAGGACAAACAGCGCGGCAAGGTCTGGACCAAGCTGATCCGCGAGGTGACGGTCGCGAGCCGCGAAGGCGGCGGTGATCCCGGCGCCAACCCGCGGTTGCGTCTGGCGATGGACAAGGCGTTCGGCGCCAACATGCCGCGCGATACGGTCGAGCGTGCCATCAAGCGCGGTGCCGGCGGGATGGAGGGCGACGATTACGAGGAGATCCGCTACGAAGGCTACGGGCCCGGCGGGGTCGCCATCATGGTCGACTGCATGACCGACAACCGCAACCGCACCGCCGCTGAGGTTCGTCATGCCTTCAGCAAGTACGGCGGAAACCTGGGCACCGACGGATCCGTCGGCTATCTCTTCACCAAGCAGGGCATCATCAGCTTCCAGCCCGGCACCGACGAGGATGCGGTGATGGAAGCGGCGCTCGAGGCCGGTGCCGAGGATGTCCTCGCCAACGACGACGGCTCGCTCGACGTGGTCACCACGCCCGAGGCGTTCGCCTCGGTGAAGGACGCGCTCACCCAAGCCGGGTTCGACACCGAGGTCGCCGAGGTCTCCTATAACGCCGCGACCCTCGCCGAGCTCGATCGCGACACGGCGGAGAAGCTGCTGCGTCTGGTCGATGTCCTCGACGACCTGGACGATGTCCAAGAGGTCTACCACAACGCCGATATCGCCGACGAGATCCTGGCCGAGATCGATGCCTGATGATCTTCAGCGACCGGTCGGCGTACTCGTCGGCCGCGCGCCGATCGGATCCCCGGCGAAGCTCCGCCATCGCATCCTGGGCATCGATCCCGGCTCGCGCACGACCGGCTACGGGGTCATCGACACCGACGGCCAGCGCAGTCGGTGGATCGCCAGCGGGACCTTGCGGGTCGGCGAATACCCCTGGCCGGATCGTCTCGGCCGTATTTTCGATGGCGTCGCCGCCATCGTGGTCGAGCACGCGCCGCATGAGATGGCGGTCGAGCAGCTCATCTTCGCCCGTGATCCGACCGCCGCACTCAAGATCGGCCAGGCGCGCGGCGCGGCACTCTGTGCCGGGCTCAAATCCGGCGTGACGGTACACGAATACAGTCCCAAGACGGTCAAGTTGGCGGTCGTCGGCACGGGCGGGGCCGACAAGGCCCAGGTCCAACACATGATCCGGGTTCTGCTCGCAATGACCGAGACGCCCTGCGAGGACGAGGCCGACGCCTTGGCGATCGCGCTCTGTCATGCCCATTCGATGGGCATCCCGGCGCGCGGACGGGCCTCCGCCTCCTGGCGGGATTGGCGCCCGTGATCGGCCGCCTGCAAGGCCGGATCCTCGCGAAGCACCCGCCTCAGCTCCTGCTGGAGGTGGGCGGCGTCGGCTACGAGGTCGAGGCGCCCATGTCCACATTCTACGACCTGCCCGCCGTCGGCGAGACCGTCGCCCTGGTGACCCACTTGGTGGTGCGCGAGGACGGCTGGTCGCTCTACGGCTTCGGCCGCGAGCAGGAGCGCGCGCTCTTTCGGCGCCTGCTCAAGGTCACCGGCGTCGGTGCCAAGATGGCCTTGGCGATCCTCTCCTCGATGGACGCCGCGCGCTTTGCGCAATCGATCGAGCACGAAGACCTGGACGCGCTGATCCGGATCCCGGGCATCGGCCGGAAGACGGCGCAGCGCTTGGTGATGGAATTGCGCGACAGCCTGGATGTGATTCCGGGCAGCGCCCCCCATCTCCCCGAGGCACGGGTCGGCGGTGCCGACCCGCGCGAGCAGGCGCTCGCCGATGCGGTCAGCGCACTGGTGGCTCTGGGCTATCGGCCCGTCGATGCGACGCGGATGGCGCGCACGGCGGATGACGGCAGCGGCGGGGCCGAGGAGATCATCCGAAGTGCTCTGCGTGCCGCGAGTCAGAAATAAGTTCAGCACCGAAGCACCAAATCGTTGTCGTTGTCGTTGTCGTAATCGACAACGACAAGCCTCGCAAAGGGATTCTCTCGTCGAGCTCCCTGTGATGACGGCGTGGGTTGGGCACGCTGCGCTTTGCCCAACCTACCTATCCATGTTGATGTTGAATCGTGCCTAAACGACAAGGTGAGACCGTTGAGCAACGACCTGACCGCCGAGCTTCAAGATCGGGTCCGCCACGCGGCCGATGCCTCATTGCCGCTTCGCTTGGAGGGCAATGGCACCAAGTCGGGTCTCGGGCGCGCTGTCGATGGCGAGGTCTTGTCGCTGTCCGGGCATACCGGGATCCTCAACTACCAGCCGAAGGAGTTGGTCGTGACCGCGCGCTGCGGCACCCCGCTGCGCGAGATCGAGGCCGCGCTCGCCGAGCAGGGGCAGATGCTCCCGTTCGAGCCGCCGCATTTCGCCGATGACTCGGACGAGGGCGGCTCGGCGTTGGGTGCGACCTTGGGCGGAACCATCGCCTGCGGTCTCTCCGGTCCCGCGCGACCCTACGCGGGCTCGGCCCGCGACCTGGTGCTCGGCACACGCGTGCTGACCGGGCGTGCCGAGGTCCTGCGTTTCGGCGGCGAGGTGATGAAGAACGTCGCCGGCTACGACATCTCGCGGCTCATGACCGGGGCCTTCGGAACACTCGGCGTTCTGCTCGACATCAGCGTGAAGGTGCTCCCCATCCCGACGACCGGCCGGACGCTGGTGCAGACCTGCTCGCAGGCGGAGGCGATCGCCCGCATGACGGGCTGGGCTGCGAAGCCGCTGCCGATCAGCGCGACCTGCTTCGACGGCGAGCAGCTTTGGGTGCGGTTGTCCGGCAACCACGGCGGCGTCTCGGCCGCCGCCGAGCGGATCGGGGGCGAGGCGATCGACGACGGCGATGCGCTGGCCTTCTGGCGCGACCGGATCCGCGAGCATCGCCATCCCTTCTTTGCCGGCGATGCCCCCTTGTGGCGCTTGTCGGTACCGCCGACCGTCGCGCCCCTGGCTTTGCCGGGCGCACAGCTGATCGAGTGGGGCGGAGCGCAGCGCTGGCTGCGCAGCGATGCCGAGGCCGATGTCATCCGTTCCGCGGTCGGCGCCGTCGGCGGGCATGCCACGCTCTTTCGCGGAGGGGATCGCAGCTCGGAGGTCTTCCACCCGCTCCCGGCCGGACTCATGGCACTGCATCGCGAGATGACACGGACCTTCGATCCGAACGGCATCCTGAACCCCGGTCGCCTCTACGCGACCCTCTAGGAGCCAGGCATGCAGACCGAGATCCTGCCCGAGTTTCTGAGCACGCCCGCCGGTCGCGAGGCCGACGCCATCCTGCGCACCTGCGTGCACTGCGGCTTCTGCACCGCGACCTGCCCCACCTATCAGCTGCTCGGCGACGAGCTCGACGGACCGCGGGGGCGCATCTACCAGATCAAGTTGGTCATGGAAGGCCATGCGCCGACCCGCATCACCCAGCAGCATCTCGATCGCTGTCTGACCTGCCGCTCCTGCGAGACGACCTGTCCGTCGGGTGTGCGTTATGCGCGCCTGCTCGACATCGGGCGACACCTGGTCGAGGAGCGTGTGGAGCGGCCGGTCTCCGAGCGGCTGCTGCGCTGGGCGCTCGTCAAAACTGTACCCTATCCGTCGCGCTTCGGCCCCCTGATGCGGATCGGGCACTGGGTGAAACCGCTGCTCCCGGCCAAGCTCAAGGCGAAGCTGCCGACACCGCGCCCGGCCGGTGCTTGGCCGAAGCCTGCCGGGCGTCGTCGGATGCTGGTGCTCGGCGGCTGCGTCCAGTCGGTCGCCACACCCAAGACCAATGCCGCGGCGGCGCGCGTGCTGGCGCGGCTCGGGATCGATCTGATCGAGTCGTCCGACGCCGGTTGTTGCGGTGCTGCGGCCTATCATCTGAACGCCCTGTCGGACGGTCTCGATGCGATGCGGCGCAATATCGATGCCTGGTGGCCCGAGATCGAGGCAGGCTGCGAGGCGATCCTGGTCACCGCAAGCGGTTGCGGTGCCATGGTGAAGGACTACGGCCATGCCCTGGCCGAGGATCCCCGCTATGCCGAGCGAGCCGCGCGTGTGACGGCCGTGGCGCGCGATCCGATCGAGATCATCGCGAGCCTGGACCTCGCGCCGCTTGGGTCGCCGGGTAAAGGTCGCCGGGTCGCCTTCCATGCACCCTGCACGCTGCAGCACGGCCAGCAGCTCAAGCAGGTCGTGGAGACGGTCCTGTCGCGGCTCGGGTTTACCTTGACACCGGTGCCCGACGGTCATCTGTGCTGCGGCTCCGCCGGGACCTATTCGATCACGCAGCCCGAGCTCTCGGCACGTCTGCTTGCGAACAAGGTCGAGGCGCTGGAGTCCGGCCGGCCCGAGCTGATTGCGACGGCCAACATCGGTTGCCAGCTTCAGATCGGCGGCGGCACGGAGATCCCGGTCGTCCATTGGCTCGAGCTGCTCGACGGCTGAGCCGCGCTCGGAGCACCCGGTGTAGGTTTGCGGTCAACGCGTCCTTGTCGCTCGACATGCTCTCGGCTGGGCGCGCCTCAGGTGAAACAAGCAACGAGGATGACAGCATGACCCAAACTGTCGGTTTCGTCGGACTCGGGATTATGGGTCGGCCGATGGCCTTGAATCTCGTCAAGGCCGGCTACGATCTCGTCGTCCATGCCCGGCGTCCCGAATCGATGGCGCCGCTGGCCGAGGCCGGTGCACGGACGGCCGAGAGTCCGGCGGCGGTCGCCCGAGACGCGTCGATCGTCTTCACGATGGTCTCGGATACGCCGGATGTCGAAGCGGTGATCCTCGGCCCCGAGGGCGTCATCCAAGGTGTTCGACCCGATGCGGTGGTGGTGGACATGAGTACGATCTCGCCATCCTCCACGCGGATGATGGCCACGCGACTTCGCGCCGC
The DNA here is from genome assembly GCF_035467215.1 of Thiocapsa sp. Classification (GTDB taxonomy): domain Bacteria; phylum Pseudomonadota; class Gammaproteobacteria; order Chromatiales; family Chromatiaceae; genus Thiocapsa. Next base: position 6,112 of record NZ_DATITZ010000060.1, read on the forward strand.
CGGGGCGGCGATGCTCGACGCCCCGGTCTCGGGCGGCGAGGCCGGAGCGAAGGCCGGTACCCTGTCCATCATGGTCGGCGGCGAGCCGGCCGCCTTTGCGCGGGTGCAACCGCTGTTCGAGGCGATGGGCGGGAATATCGTGCACGTCGGCCCGAGCGGTGCCGGTCAGGTCTGCAAATCCTGCAACCAGATCGTCGTCGGCGCGACCATCGCCGGCGTCTCGGAGGCGGTCTTGCTGGCGCAGGCGAGCGGTGTGGATCCGCGGAAGGTGCGCGAGGCCCTGCTCGGCGGCTTTGCGGGCAGCCGTATCCTGGAGGTGCACGGCCTGCGGATGATCGAGGGCGATTACGCCCCGGGGTTCAAGTCGCGCCTGCATCGGAAGGATATGCGGGTCGTGCTCGAGTCCGCGCAGGAATTGGGGATCTCCTTGACGACGGCGGCGATGGTGGCGGAATGGCTGGACCAGCTCGTGGAGAGCGGACTGGGCGAGGAGGATTCCGCAGCCATCTTCGAGGTGATCCGGGGGGCGGTCGGCGAGGGGTAAATCTCTTCGGCAATCAAAGCACGCCGTCGAACGGGATCGGTGTGCCCGGTTGCTTGAGCTTGACCGGCTTGCTGAAGTGGTAACCTTGGGCGTCGTCGACCCCGAGCCCTTTCAGAATCGCCAGGATCTCGGCGTTCTCGACAAACTCGGCGATGACTCGCTTACCCATGCCGTGGGCCATGTCGGTGATCGCTTTGACGAATATCCGATCTTCCGGATTCTTGGCGATGTCGCGCACGAAGGCCCCGTCGATCTTGACCTCGTCGACCGGCAGTTTGCGTAGATAGGCGTAAGAGGCATAGCCGCTGCCGAAATCATCCAGGGCGAAACGACACCCGAGCTCCTGCATGCCGCGCATCAGGCGCGTCGCATTCAGCAGGCTGTTGATCGCCGCGGTTTCGGTGACCTCGAAGGAGATCCGCTCGGGCGCGATGCGGTGTCTTTCCAAGAGGTGTCGGAGGTCCGTCAACAGCAAGGGGTCGTCCATGGCGCTGGCGGAGAGGTTGATCGAGAGGCTCAGGTCTGCCCGCAGCTCCATGGCGGCAAGTGCGTTGTCGATGCCCCGCCGGTCGATAGCCTGGATCTGTCCGGTGCGTTTCGCCATCGGGATGAACCGATCCGGATACACCATGCCGCCGCGCATATCGCGCATCCTGAGCAAGACCTCCATGTGCCGTATCCGGCCCGTAGCGATCTCGATGATCGGTTGCACGTGCAGCTCGAATCGCCTCTGGGTCAATGCCTGATTGATCTGCTCGCACGGCAAATCTGTTCTAGCCTACCGGCGCCAGCGGGACCGACGGGCGTCGGCGGGAGTTCTCGGTCATGCGTAGCCCAAGTTTAAGACCCCATCAAAAGTGCCCTTTTCTTTCATTGGATTACGCCAATCGAAGTGGGCGAGCGGTACTACAAACATGCCATTCTTCGGGATAGACCCCGGGGAGCGTGACCAAGGTGCCGTCGACCGGTTGGCGCTCCCAGCGGATAGCTTTGGCATGCCACCGAATACGTGGCGAAGATCGCCCATGCCGCCCATGCCGCCCATCCGCAAGCCAAGGCCAAGGCCAAACGCGACCTATGGCAGTCCGAGCACTGCGCCCGTCTAAAACACAACCCGACGCGGCCGCCACGCTGATCGAGGAGGCAACCCAACTCGCCGAGCGCCGCATCCTCTCCCGGCAGGTCCGCGAAGACCTCGACAGCGCCCAAACTTACTTATCCAACCATCGCCAGCTCGATCGCCTTCGCCGCACGCTTGTTTTGTCGATGCGTGGAGAGACCGAATGCGAATCGCCCGCCTTGGCCCGAGCTTGTCAGGACGCCCGCCGACGGTCCGAGCCGTCCGCCGACGCAGAGCTGCTCGATCGGAACACTGCCGAAGACGTCCTGCTTTTCGAGTATCGGGCAGAGTGCACGGAAATCGGCTGGCGTGCGGATCTTCTGGGCAAGGATGCCGCGCGTCTTCAGAGGGGCGGCGTAGGCGGGCACGTCGCGCGCGACGCTTTGAAACCGCTCGACGATCCGTCGGTTGCCGGCCTGCACGAGCGCCGCCGTATCGACGTGCTCCATCGCCTTGAGCTGCCACCGCCGTGCGAGCTTGTCCAGTGCACTCATCGCATTCGACCCGACCGAATTGGATGTATCCTCTATTCGTAGACGGTGGTGGAGACGCCGTTCATGACGGCGACCCTCGCGACACCGGCCGCGCCGAGCGGACACATGTAATTGATGATGGCGACGGTGCGGGTGTTGTTGAGCGCCTCCTCCGACATCAGCATGACGGAGCCGTCGCCGCGCGAGTTGCTGGCCATGCAGCCGCATCGAGCCAGGTCATCCGTCGTCATCCCGGGGGTGAAATTACAGGCATCCCGGCGCGTGCTCGGCGCCGTGGATTGACAGCCGCTCACCGCAAGCATGCAGATCAGAACGACGAGCGTGACGTAGCGCGCCCCGAGTCGGCCGGCCGGCGGTTTCCCGCATCTCCGAGCGCGTCGGCGAGCCGCGGCGGCGCCGACGCCGTTGGATATGTCGATGCCCCGTTACTCGGATTCGACGCGGGTGACGGATGCGCGCAGTGCCGCAAGGATCAGCTCACGCGCAGCTTTTTCGTCGAGGTCCGGGATATCCCAAGCCATGATGCGGCAGTACTTGCGCACCAGGTGACGAACATCGTCTTCGAGCTCTTGGGCGTAACGTCCCATCTCGACTTCTTCGATGGTTGCCATATCGACCTCCAATCGTTTCAGCGAATCTCGACCTTGCCTTTGACCGAACGGATGAAGGTCGCGACCACGCCGTCGCCCACCGCCAGCTCGTCGAGGAGTGCCGGATCATTGACGGCGAAGTCGACCGTCTCCTGCGCGCCCTGGACGCTGACCTTGCGGTTGGCCTTGTCGACGGCCGCAATCCGACCGTAGAGGGTCATGGTGTCGGTCATGGTGCCGGCCGGCTTCGCCCCGCTCTCGCGGTCCACGACCGTTTCTTGGGTCGTCCCGACGGCTGCTTCATCCGGTCCTTTGACCAGATCGACCAACACGGCTTCGGTTTCCGTGATGGTGAGCTTGTTGCCGATCTTGATCCCGTCGAGCCGCCCGACCTGTTCAGGGACATTGATGACCTGGAACCGGCCATCCGGTGTCTTGATCGTCAGCATGCGTCGCTCGACGTTGACGATCTCGACGATCCCGCTGATCTCCGAGGTCGCCTCGGCGCCCGTGACCGGAATGACCGTCACGTCGGCCATCGTGGTCGAGGAGACCGTGGCGATCCCGCCTGCAAGTGCGAAGGCCAAGCTCATGGCCAGTGGTTTTCCATTCATGGTGTGTTCCCCTGTTGTGCCGACGGATCGACTCGGATCACCCTTTCGGAGCCGATGTTCCGTCTGCTTATACTTGTGAATGGTGCTTGCGCGAGGGTGAGTTTCTCCGATTCCCGTCGCGGTGCGAATAGCGCCGACGCACTGCTGCCGGCGCGCGAACGGTACCCCGTCGGCGCCGCTCCTGCAAGCGACCCCGTGGACGGCTCCTTAGGATGAACAAGAATTAAGGTATCGGACATCCTGGGGCAATGGCGGCGCCCGGATACTCTCGACCTGTTCAGCAAACCCCCGGTGCGTATCCGTCTCGATGGCGGTGTCGCCCGGATCTTGGTCAGGAGAATACCGTGTCAAATCGCCGAATCACGACCCCGACTCGATCGATCGCCGCCCCTGTGTCGCTGCCCCTGCGGCACCCGGCACTCGTCAGTGCGACCTTGGCCCTTGCCCTCGCATCCGGCGCCCTCTATTGGAACGGCCGCGGTGCCGTGGCTGCGGATCAACCCATCCCCGTGGATGCGCGCGTCGCATCGGCGGCGCTTCCGAGCTTTGCCGACGTGGCCGAGCGTGTTACCCCTGCGGTGGTCAACGTCTCCGTCAAGTCCGAGAGTCTTCAGCCCACGGCGTTGCAAGGTCACCCGGCCCTTCCGCCGGATGCCGAGGTGCCCGAGTCCTTCCGGCGTTTCTTCGAGCAGCACGGGCGGGCGATGCCGCGCCAGGCCACCGGGCAGGGCTCGGGTTTCGTCGTGGACAGCGACGGCCATATCGTCACCAACCATCACGTGATCGAAGGTGCGGGCGAGGTGACCGTTGTCTTGAACGACGGCACCAGTCATGTGGCGCGCGTGGTCGGTGTCGACCCCAAGACGGACCTCGCCGTGCTCAAGATCGACATCGATCGCCCGCTGGTCGCCGTCGAGCTCGGTGACTCGAGCAAGGCTCGCGTGGGCGATTGGGTCCTGGCGGTCGGCAACCCCTTCGGTCTCGGCGGCTCGGTGAATGCCGGAATCATCTCCGCACGCGGACGTGATATCAACTCGGGCCCCTACGACGACTATCTGCAGATCGACGCGCCGATCAATCGCGGCAACTCGGGCGGACCTCTCTTCGACGTCGATGGTCGGGTGATCGGTGTGAACACTGCCATCTTCTCCCCGAGCGGCGGGAATGTCGGGATCGGCTTCGCCATCCCTGCGGAGACCGTCGAGCGTGTGGTGGCCGACCTTCGCGAGAACGGGCGCGTGGAGCGCGGTTGGCTCGGCGTGCAGATCCAGCCGGTGACCGAGGAGTTGGCGGCCGGGCTCGGCCTCGACCAGGCGACCGGGGTCTTGATCGCGGATCTGATTCCAGGCAGTCCCGCCGCGGCTTCGGATCTGCGAACCGGCGATGTCATCCTCAGTGCGTCCGGGCAGCAGCTCACGAGCGCGAAGGACCTCTCGAAGCTGGTCGCCGCGACCAAGGCCGGGACCGTCATGACGCTGCGCGTGGTGCGCGACGGCAAGGCGCGAGACCTGACGCTGACGATCGGTAGCATGCCCGACGAGGATCAGGTCGCGGCGGCGCCGAGCGAAGACGCCGAGGCGCCGGATCGCCCCCGTCTAGGACTCTATCTGTCGCCGCTCACCCCCGAGCTGCGTGCCGAGCGTGGGCTCGACGCGGATGCCGCCGGCGTCTTCGTCGCGCAGGTCGAGGCCGACAGCCCGGCCGATCGCGCCGGGGTGGAGGCGGGCAGTCTGATCTCGATGGTCGGGACGGAGTCGGTCAGCACGCCGGAGCAGGTCGTGACCGCCGTGCGCGTGGCCGCGAAGGAGAAGCGCGAGAGCCTGATCCTGCGTGTCGAGAAGGATGGCCTGCCCCTCTTCATCGCCGTCCCCTTCGCGTCCTGATCCCGGCAAGCACCTCGGGCGCAGCGATCGCTTGGCAACAAGCGATCGCGCGCCTCGACTGATTGGCTGAGTGGCTTCCGCGGTATGCTATTTCGGCCAAGGTCTGATAGCTGATAGCTGATAGCTGATGGCTGGAGGCTGAACGCCCGAGCCCGGCCACATCACCCCCACTCCCCGACGAGCAACCCATGCGAGTCCTCCTGATCGAAGACGATCGCCAAACCGCCTACTATCTGCTGAAGGCACTCGCCGAAACCGGCGCGGTCACCGACCATGTCGCCGACGGTCGCGCCGGTCTCCTGCAGGCCGCCGGCGGTGAGTACGACGCCTTGATCGTCGACCGCATGCTGCCCGGCCTCGACGGGGTCGGCATCGTGCGGACGTTACGTGCCGCGGGCAATCGCACGCCGGTGCTCTTTCTCAGCGCCTTGGGCGAGGTCGACGACCGTGTGGAGGGTCTGCGTGCGGGCGGCGACGACTATCTCGTCAAGCCCTTTGCCTTCTCCGAGCTGCATGCGCGTCTCGAGGTCTTGCTGCGTCGAGGCAAGGCCGATAACCCGGAGACGCGCCTGCGCGTTGCGGATCTGGAAATGGATCTGCTCAAACGCGAGGTGACCCGCGCCGGCCGCGAGATCCAGCTCCAGCCGCGCGAGTTTCGGCTGCTCGAATATCTGGTGCGCCACGCAGGGCAGGTGGTGACGCGCACTATGCTGCTCGAACAGGTCTGGGACTATCACTTCGACCCACAAACCAACGTCATCGATGTTCACATCAGCCGCCTGCGCGGCAAGATCGACAAGGACTTCGACCCGCCGCTCCTCCAGACCGTCCGCGGTGTCGGCTACATGATCCGCGGCGCATGAGCGACGCCGGGCATCCGCCGTCGGCACTGCGCGCGCGGGCCGCCAACATTCTGCGCAGCTCGACCTTCCGTCTGGCCGTTCTCTATGTGCTGCTGCTCGGAGTCTCGGTCGGCATCCTCATGGCCTTCCTTTACTGGTCGACCGCCGGCTACATGGATCGTCAGACCGCGGCCACCATCGAGGCGGAGATCCGCGGGCTTGCCGAGCAGTACCGGCGTCGCGGCCTCGCCGGTCTGTCCTCCGTGATCAGCGAGCGTGTCGCGCGCGATCCGGTCGGATCGAGCGTCTATCTCCTGGTCGACGACAAGCTCGAGCCGCTCGCCGGGAACCTGGATCGCTGGCCGACCGGATTTCCCGACGCGGAGGGCTGGCTCGGCTTCCGCCTGCGCGAGCGTGGACCGGATCGCACCGAGGAGCATGCGGCACGCGGACAGGTCTTCCTGCTGCGCGGCGGCCTGCGACTCTTGGTCGGGCGCGACGTGCGTGATCTGGAAGCCACGCGTGCCCTGATCCTGGACGCGCTCGGCTGGGGTCTGGCGATCACCGCGGCCTTGGCTCTGCTGGGCGGATGGCTGATGAGCGCGGGTGTCATGCGGCGCCTGGAGACGATCAATCAGACCGCCGGCGAGATCATGGCCGGGGATCTGTCCCGACGCATCCCGCTCAACGGCAGCGGCGACGACTTCGACGCGCTCGCCGCGAATCTCAATCGGATGCTCGAGCGCATCGAGCAGCTGATGGCCGGCGTGCGACAGGTCTCGGACAACATCGCCCATGATCTGCGCACGCCGCTGACCCGGGTGCGGACCAAGCTGGAGTTGCTTCGCACCGAGCTCGACGGCTGCGAAAACGCCCGCTCGCTCGCCGCCGAGACGATCGTCGATACCGAGGAGATGCTGTCCACATTCAATGCGCTGTTGCGGATCGCGCGCATCGAGTCCGGCGCCCGACGGGCCGCGTTCGCCCACGTGGACCTCGCCACCTTGCTGGAGGATCTGGCCGAGCTCTACGAGCCGCTCGCGGCCGAGAAGGGGCAGGAATTGGCGCTTCGGCTCGACGGTCCGGCCCAGGTCACGGGCGATCGCGACCTCCTGTTCCAGGCCTTGGCCAATCTGGTCGATAATGCCATCAAATACACGCCGCCGGGCGGGACGATCGCGCTTGCCGGAGCACCTTCGGAGGATGGCGTGACGGTGACGATTCGCGATTCCGGGCCGGGAATCCCGCCGGAGGCGCGCGAACGGGTCCTCGATCGTTTCGTTCGTCTCGACGACAGTCGATCCACGCCCGGCAGCGGACTCGGCCTGAGTCTGGTAAAGGCCGTGCTCGATCTACACCAGGCCTCCATCATGCTCGGCGGGGATGCCGGAGGGCTCATCGTGACGATCGGTTTCCGCGATGCTCGCCCCGCGACCCCCTAACCTCGAATCCGGTCTTGATCATCATCGGGTGCCGGTGGTTGAAGCATCGTGCTACGCAGTCAGCCACCCGCGTGGTCGAAGTCATAAACGATGGCGTCGTTCATTAAGATCGACCGGTAGGGACAAGCGCAGTGCAGTCCACGTGTGACCGGCATGCTAGTCGGCGAGTTGGTGCAAGTCCAACCGTGGCCCTTGGGAGAGGGGAACACCTAGGCGAAGGCTAATGGGATGGTCCGCCCCGCTCCTCCAACGAGCCCGTAGCGGGCACAATGAGCGATGTCTATCGAACATCGTCAACCGAGGTAACGGAGCGGACCAATGAGCGAGAATAGCAAAGAGCGGATCGTCACGCTGG
>NZ_DATITZ010000061.1:0-13600 GCF_035467215.1 Thiocapsa sp.
ACCATCGAGCTGCTCAGTCACGTGATCGACGAGACACCGGACGACGCCGACGGTGCCGCAGTCGCCGCGACCACGGCACTCTTCATCGCCGATGTCCGCGCCCGGGAGCGTCAACGCGACGATCTGATGTTCTTCGCAACCCAGATGCTCGGCATGGTCGCACGGCGACACAGCGCAGTTGACTCGCCCGAACAGCTCGAGCAGTGGATGGAGCGCCTCGAGCTCAAAGAGCCGGAGAAGTTCCTGGTGCGTTTACGCAACGTGGTCGACGTTTTGGTGCAGGACGATTGGTGGTTCGACCGGCGTGCCCTGCAGGATCGCCTCCCGTTCGCATAAGCGCATGCCGCCGCATCACGCCCCGAAAACACTCGAAAGCAAAGTACCCACGGACCAAGACGATGTTCTGGAATGACGACGACAACCCCGACCGGATTCGCGTGCCGGACGACATCGTGGATCTCCTCTTCGGGATCGACTGCAAATGCATCCCGGTCGACCACGCCTACCTGCTCGCCGAGGCGCTGAGACAGGCGCTGCCCTGGATTGCAGAGGAGCCCGGCGTCGCCGTGCACTCGGTGCACGTCGCCGGATCACAGAACGGATGGGAGCGACCGGAGCACGGGACTGACTCCTATCTCGCGGTCTCCCGACGGACCAAGCTGACACTGCGGGTTCCCCGGGAGCGCGTAGCGCAGGTGTTGCGCGATCTTCCCGGGGTCAAGCTCGATCTCGGCGGAGAAACACTCGTCGTAGGCGCAGGCAAGACCAAGCCGCTCAGCACCGAGACCACCTTGTTCTCTCGGTATGTTGCGCTCGATCTCCCCGACGGAACGAACGAAGACGAGGGCGTCTTTCTCGAGTCCGCGGCGCGTGCACTCGCGGCGATGGACATCCGCGTGCGCAAGGCCGTGTGCGGCAAAACCAACCGGCTCGCCACGCCGGAGGGTCTGATTTCCACACGCAGCCTCATGCTCGCCGGACTCACGCAGGACGAATCCATCCGACTGCAGCAACGAGGGCTCGGTCGCTACCCCCTTCTGGGTTGCGGCATCTTCATTCCGCACAAGGGGGTCGACTCGGTCAAATCAAGCCAAGGCTGAGCACGACTCGGCGCAGCTTTCTTTCGAGGATCTCGCGGCCGCTCGGAATACACACCGCGTCGTCATGCCGCGTCAGCCGAACCACTCATCTCCCCGCACTGCGCATCCCCCGACCCTTTCGTAAACAAGCTTCCGAATCCGCAGGCGCACAAAAAAATGTGACGGCTGCATCGCAAAATCATAAGATTATAAAGTTTGAATCAACCCCTAATGACGGGTACATCGACACGCGTCGACTGTACCCCGCCGAGCAAAGACGAGAGGAGCAATCATGGCCATCGAAGTCAGCGGTAAGACCATCGAGACGACCCCAAGCGGCTATCTTCAGGACCTCGCAGACTGGAGCGAAGATGTCGCGTTGAAGCTCGCCGAGATCGAGGGCATCGCCTTGACCGACAAACACTGGGACGTGATCAACTATCTGAGGGACGAGTACCACAACAACGCCCAAAACCAACCCATGGAGCGCGTGGTTCTGAAGGAAATGGCCAAGAAGTGGGGCTCCAAGCCCACGAGCAAGGATCTCTATACCCTCTTCCCCCTCGCGCCGACCAAACAAGGCACCAAGATCGCCGGCTTGCCCGAGGTGCTGCGCAAGGGCGGTTACTGACGCGACCGGCCCTGCCCGCCGTACGATCCAAGGACGGATCAAGTCCCGCCCGCGTCGACCGCAACGCGCTCGGGCTCGGAACGTGGCGTTGAAGCAGCGACGGCGAACCCCGCCTCCGTCCACATTCCAATCCGGCTTGCATTCCCGAAACGCGCCGCGACCGACCAATCTCCCCTGACCGTCCCCGCCTGACCGCACCCCCTGCTGCACGCAAAAAGCTTATCGCCCGACTCGCCGATCTCAGTGCGATGCCCGACGCAACATTCCGCGCGAGCACCCACCGCATACGCCTGATTGCTCGATCGGCCGCTTGCCTCGAAACCTGTCGAGCTCACCTGATCCAGATCAGTTTTTCGCCCTTCCGACGTGAGAACGCCGCACCCCGGCACGCAATCCGCCTTTACTCTGGATTCGACCTCCGATATAAATGCAAACGATTCGTATTTGGTTTCGTATCGAGCCGGAGTATCGGACATGTATCGCACCTTCAAACACCCCACCCGCGGCGGGGTCGCACTGGCCACGCTGGCCTCAGGTCTGTTGGCGGCCTCCGCCTCGCCGAGCTGGGCCTACGACGTCACCGACAGCTTCTCCATCGGTGCGGTGCTGGGCGCGGCAGGGCAATGCCAGGAGGGTCTGAGCGGGCTGGTCGACGCGGACGGCCAAGCGCTGGACGGCGACACCTGCCGCGGCGGCATGCCGTTTCAGCTTGAAATGAGCGTTCGCCCGAGCGAGCGCGACGAGCTCTACGCCCTGCTCGGTTATGCCGCGGACAACGGTCTGAACGCCGTCTCGCCCTTCGTGCTCGCCCCCTGGGCGGTCGATCTCGAGGACGATCTGAAGGACATCAACGGGCGCGGGCGCGACTACCTGCTGCAGGTCTGGTACAAGCACACCTTCACCCCGGGCGAGGACGCCACCCTCGGCACCACCTTCGGCATCATCGACTCCACCCGGTATCTGGACGAGAACGCCTACGCCAACGACGAGTTCACCCAGTTCATGAACGAGGCGTTCGTGAACTCCGGCGGCTTCAATCTGCCCTCCTACGATGCCGGCGCGGCGCTCGAGCTCGCGCTGGGGGCTTGGGAGATCACGGCCGCGGCGCTGAACATCGGGGAGAACGACGACGGCAACAACTACAACTTCTGGGGTGCGCAGCTCGGCTATCGGCTCGACACCGCGCTCGGGGAGGGCAACTACCGCGCCGTGCTCACCGGCACCTCCTCGGCCTTCGTCAAGCCCCGCGCGGAGCTCGGCGAGGAGACGGAAGGTGTCGACAACGGGGCGCCGCTCGCCGCCGACGACACCCCGGAGAAAACCGATCTGATGGGCTACGGCCTGTCCTTGGATCAGGCCCTCGGGGATCATCTCGGCGCCTTCCTGCGCCTGACCTGGACCGATCACAAGGACATCCTCGACTACCGCGGCCTCTACACCGGCGGCCTGCAGCTCGGCGGCGGTCTGTGGGGCCGCGAGGCCGACACCGTCGGTCTGGCCTACGGCTATCTCGACGGCGCCAATACCGGGATCTCCAACACCAACGTCGCCGAGCTTTACTACCGCTTCGCCGCCAACGACTTCCTCGCCCTCACCGCCGACATCCAGTACATGGCCGACGCCTACGACAGCGGCGAGGACATCGCGGGCTGGATCTTCGGGCTGCGTCTCGTGGCGGAGCCTTGATGAAACCGCGATGCCGGGTTTCGGTATAAGGCCCTTGGCGTAGGCTGAATGGGTTTCGCCGACGCTCTACCCATGAGAGATCTTTCGGTTGTTCTTGATTTGGACCCAATCTCCTGAACCGCGTCGCGTAGAGGTCTTTCTCGCGCTCCGAGGCCGAAAAAACCTCGGACCGTGCGTCTTGAGGGGAACGCGGTTCAGCGCGGCTCAGTTGCGAATTGGCGGGATGGCCGCATGCCTACTGTATCGACTCGCAACCGACATCAAACCATCGCATGACACAGCAGGCCATTCGCTTCGCGTTCGACAACAGCTATCGCCGTCTTCCCGATCATTTTCACGCACGCATCCGTCCCACGCCCGTCACGACGCCCAGCTTGATCAAGCTGAACGCAGCATTGTTCGAAGAGCTCGGTCTGGATCCGGCGGCTGCGGATCCGGACGTGGCGACCCCGCTCTTCGCCGGTAATCTCCTGCCGAACGGCGGTGATCCGATCGCGATGGCCTATGCCGGCCATCAGTTCGGCAACTTCGTCCCGCAGCTCGGAGACGGCCGAGCGATCCTGCTCGGCGAGGTGCTCGACCGTGCCGGGAAACGTCGCGACATCCAACTGAAGGGCTCCGGACAGACGCCCTTCTCGCGCAACGGCGACGGGCGGGCGGCGCTCGGGCCCGTCCTGCGTGAATATATCCTCGCCGAGGCGATGCACGCGCTCGGGATTCCGACCACTCGAGCTCTCGCCGCCGTCACGACGGGCGAGCCGGTCTATCGCGAGACGATCCTGCCGGGCGCCATCCTGACACGCGTCGCGAGCAGCCATATTCGCGTCGGGACCTTCCAGTATTTCGCCTCGCGCGGCGACACCGAGGCCGTGCGTCATCTCGCCGATCATGTCATCGCGCGCCATTACCCGGAAGTCGCAGGGTCCGCCTCGCCCTACCTCGCGCTGATCGAAGCCGTCTTGGAGCGACAAGCCGCCCTGATCGCGGCCTGGATGCACGTGGGCTTCATCCACGGCGTCATGAACACCGACAACATGGCGATCTCGGGAGAGACCATCGACTACGGTCCCTGCGCCTTCATGGACGCCTATGATCCCGCGACCGTCTTCAGCTCGATCGACCGCGGCGGCCGTTACGCCTACGGCAATCAACCGGGGATTGCCCAGTGGAACCTCGCCCGCTTCGCCGAGACCCTGCTGCCCTTGATCGACGGGGCATCGGACGCCGCGATACAACAGGCGACCGACCTCATCCGCGGCTTCTTCGGTCGCTACGAGGAACACTGGACCGCCGGTATGCGACGCAAGCTCGGCCTCGCCACCATCGAGCCGGAGGACATCGACCTCATCTACGGACTCTTGGACGCCATGAAGGCATCGCACGCCGACTTCACACTGACCTTCCGCCGCCTCTGCGACGCGGCCGTGGATCCCAAGGCGGACGGCGGGGTGCGCGATCTATTCGTCGACCGCCAGGCCTTTGACGCTTGGGCCGCGCAGTGGCGCGCACGTCTCGAACGAGACCCGCAAACCCCCGCCGAGCGTGCCGAGCACATGCGCCGCACCAATCCGGCGGTCATCCCACGCAACCATCGCGTCGAGCAGGCGCTGAGTGCGGCCGTCGAACAGAATGACTTCGAGCCATTCGAGGCCATTCTGGGCGTCCTCGAGCGCCCTTACGAGGATCGCCCCGAGCTTTCCGGCTACACCGAGCCGCCGCAGGAGGATGAGCGTGTGTTGAGGACCTTTTGCGGGACCTGAGGCGACACCGCCGGGAACACCGGTCATCCTGCGCCGGCCGCTGAATCCCCTTCATCGTCGGCCGTCCCGGAATAATCCGAGATGGTTTGCGCACCAATCCGGAAGCAGCACTTCCATTTTGGAAACCCAACTTCCAAATCACAACACACTGTTTTTCTTCAAGTCATTTCGGATTTCACCCAAACCGACGACGAAACCAAATCCAACCGCTACACTAAGCTATTGATGATGATCATCGTCGACCCTGGCACAAGCATTGCGCAGCTCCGGTTGCCGTTCTCGGCCAACCAGAACACCAACTGAGGGTAGGAGAAAACCGATGAGCTATCTGAAAGACGAGATCACCGCGCGTGTCGATGCCTATGACCATTGGGCGACCCGCCGCCGTTTCGGACCCGATGGCCCCAACAACCGTCGACTCTGGGTCTTGGCCTGCATGGACGAACGCCTGCCGGTCGATGAAGCACTCGGGATTCGCGTCGACAGCCCAGTGGGCGGCGGCGATGCTCATTGCTTCCGCAACGCCGGCGGGATCGTCACGGACGACGCGATCCGATCGGCGATGCTCACCTGCAACTTCTTCGGAACACAGGAGATCGTGATCGTCCAACACACCCAGTGCGGGATGTTGTCGGCAAACGCCAAGGACCTGGAAGCAGCACTCCGGGCCAAAGGGGTCGACATCGACGAGCTGACTCTGGATCCGACCTTGCCCGAGTTGAAGCTCGCTCCGGGCGGCTTCGCGAAATGGATCGGGATGATGGACGATGTAGACGTCACCTGCATGAAGACGGTGGAGACGTTCCGAAATCACCCGCTGATCCCGAAGGATGTGGTCGTCAGCGGCTGGGTCTGGGAGGTGGAGACTCGGCGCTTGCGCCCGCCCGTGCTCGATGACGAGAAGCGCGCCCGCACGGATGTGACCTCCGCGCAGTTCGGCGTCACGACGCCGCAGCCCAACCGCTGGCGTTGATCGAAACGGCGCCCGGCTCGGGCGCCGCCTTGCCTCGCGACACGACACTTGCTCGACGACGAGCGTCGACATCAAACAGAGAGTCCTCCGATGCCGATCTACGACTACCGGTGCACCTGCTGCCAAACCTCCTTCGAGAGATCCCAATCCATGAATGCCGAGCCGCCGCCCTGCCCCGCCTGCGGGGGCAAAACGGCGCGGGTCTTTCTCTGCGCACCGGCGGTACACGGTCGCATGGCCCGGGGTCGCGATCAGGCCGTTCGCTCGCTGCAGCCTGCCGACACGCCGCGCGGTCACCAACACGGTCCAGGATGCGGGTGCGGGCACTCATGAGAGCCCCTTCTCTTTTTGGCTGAACGATTGACCTTATCGATCATCGAACATGCCTGAAGCAACCGGATCACCGTCACGCGCGGTCGCCTTTCTTCAATCCTTCGTGGCCGAGATCGCCAAGGCGATGGATCGGGCCGAATGCCCCAGTTGTGCCGCTCACCTCGAGCAGATCGAGCAGATCGGCCTGACGGCCGGTGTTTGCCTGGAGGAGAAGGCCCGCGAGGTCCTCGGCTCGCCGGGACCGTTGGACCGGGACCATTACGCGGACCTGATCGTCGAGATCAAGAATCAGATCGGCGGGCGATTTTCCCGCGCGTCCGGCGGGGCCGGGATGGTTCGGGTCGTCAACAGCCGTTGCCCCTTCGGCGAGCAGGTCAAGCATGCACCCTCGCTCTGCCGGATGACGTCGAGCGTCTTCGGCGGAATCGCCGCGCGACACTTCGGCTACGCAAAGGTCGAGTTGCGACAGACGATTGCGGGCGGGGATGGCTCCTGCGACGTCTGCATCTATCTGGATCGGCAGCTTGCCGCACGCAACGAAGGCACCGAGTACCGGGCGGACGGCGAGCGCCTAACCTCGGGAAACCTCACGACACTCATGACACCCAGGATTCGCCGGCGACTGCGTGAGAACTGGTGCCCGCCGCCGGTCGATATCGGCAGCACCGACGCGGCCCTGCAGCCGATCGTCGCAGAGTCCGCCGCGATGCGCGATGCGCTGCGGGCGGTCCGGATCGTGGCGCCGACGGACGTGACCGTCATGATCACCGGCGAGACCGGATGCGGAAAGGAGCTTGTCGCACGCGCCCTGCATGGACTCAGTGCACGTCGCGACAAACCGATGGTCACGGTCAACTGCGGCGCCATTCCGGAGAATCTGGTCGAAACGGCCCTCTTCGGACACGAGAAAGGCGCCTTCACGGGCGCCTACGAAGTGCATCACGGCTACTTCGAGCGTGCCGAGAAAGGGACGCTCTTCCTCGACGAGATCGACTCGCTCCCGCTTTCGGCGCAAGCCAAGTTGTTGCGTGTCATTCAGGAAGGCGAATACGAACGAGTCGGCGGCAAGCGCCCCCTGCGCTCGGATGTCCGGATCATTGCCGCCTCGAACCGCGAGATCGTCGCGATGGTCGACGCCGGACATTTTCGTCGCGACCTCTTCTATCGACTCAACGTCGTGCCGATCGCGATCCCCCCGCTGCGCGAGCGCCCCGAGGACATCGACGCCCTGATCACGCACATCATCCGCAAGCTCGCCCAACGCTATGCCACTGCCGAAAAGACATTGGTTCAAGCCGCGCGGCTCAAAGCCTTGTCCTATGCCTGGCCGGGCAACATTCGAGAGATGGAGAACGTCCTCGAACGCGCCTTCATCTTTGCCGCGGATGCTCGGATTACCGACATCGACGTCCCGGTGACTACGCCGAGCGAATCCCTCCCGGCATGGCGCACACGCAAACAGCAAGCAGCCAAGCAGGCCGAGGTCGAAACGCTGACACGGGCCTTGAGGGTCAGTCGCGGCAATGTCGATCAAATCGCGACTCAGATGGGCATCACGCCGCGAGCGGTCCGCATGAAGCTCAAGGCGCAGGGACTCAGGGCTGCGGACTACAGGTAGGGTCTCGGCGGTTGCGCCGTCGGTCGTCACAGCCGCCCCGCCTCCGGAAAGCTAACATAGGCCGTGCGGTTGAAGATTAAACCGCGGCCAGAGCACGATGCTGATTTTCGAGAGAACTCGAGGTTTGGTGTATCCACCGCCCTTACCAGGGACGCGGTTTAACATGATTGATTTTTCAATATATTAAACCGTTCCACTCCCAACGGTCGTCAGGTCTGCCGAGGCCGATCCCATCCAACAGACATCGCGTACCACGCTGGGCGCGGTTTAGGTACGCTGATTGAGGGGTTTTGTCGGGTAAGCGTTCGGCGGTCGATGAGCAATATGTCTCACGCGCTGTGAGAGAACTTGACAGGGGAAGGAGCGCGACATAACCTTAATAACAACGATTCGCATTTGTAAAAAGACTCACGCGGAGTGACGGCCATGCCGAGAGAATCCCTGTCCGAGAACCCGAGTCAACGTGCACAGTCCGCCGCCGCGATGCGCGCGGATCTGCCGCGGATCGACAGCAACGCGCTGCTGCGCGGCAACAACTTGCTGCTGATCGATCACGCGGGCGATCGTTACGTCCTGAGAATGACGCGCAACAACAAATTGATCCTGACCAAATAGGCAAGCGCATGTCTCCGCTCCGGAGGCGCGCAGAACTTTGGTGATTTCCGGGAAATGACCGGGTGTAGGTGCGAATTGATTCGCACTGGCCGCAGTTCAGGTCTTCCGCTGACCCGCAGTCGGGATGCTTACCAGGAAATCACCTTAGGCACGACCGGATCGACGGCGACTCTTCCACCAGAGCCCCAGTCCGGTCAGACCCATGATGTAGCCGATGCCGCCGAGGATGTCCTGGAAACGGATCCGGTCCTCCGCGGCGACAAGTTGCTCGCGTAACGGGCGAATCTGGCGCGCGACGGCGCGCTCGATTGCTGCCTCCAACGCGGGATCCAGGATCGCCGCGGAGGTTGCCGGTGTAGAAGATGCCTCGGTCTTGACGATGACGGACGCGTCGCGCCGATCAGGTCTTTCGGCTTCTTGGTCGATCGCCCCCCCGGATCCGAATCCGGCCACCAGCTCGGCCGCGGGGACCCGCCACTCGGCCTGATGACCGTCGCCCGTGATGGCCAGGATCAGATGATCCACGGGCGCAGCAGCCGTATAGACGAACTTGCCCTCGACGTCCGGCGCCAGCTCGGCCAGCACCTTGCCCTCGTCGTCTCGGACCTCGATTCGCGCACCCGAGGCGGCACCGCCGCCGGCGAAGTAGGCCGATCCGCTGATCCGTGCGCCTTCGGCGAAGGCGAAGACTTGGAGCTTATGCGCAAGGGCCGGGGCGCTGAGAGTCAACAAGAGCAGAAGCGCCGCGACGCGGCGAGCGGCACTCGTCGATCCTTTCGCGCTGAACGCCAGTCGCGCTCGACCGTCGGCGATCTTCGCGCCGATCTCTATGCCGGGCATCAGTGCATCTCGCGCGTATAGATCCAGATGAGTGCACCCAGCTCGACCGGAACCTCTTCCCCGTCCGGATTCTTCATCGGCTCATCGCCCTCGAGCAGCGCGGCGAAGCCCCACCAGCCAGCCTTGGGCATGGCATAGCTGAAGACCCCGTTCGCATCGGCCCTGATGACCTGGGTGATGTAAGGATCCGATGGCGGCTTGAGCGAGCCGTCGTTGCGCCACTCGACCTCGACCTCGGCAAACGGCACGGCCTTGCCGTCTTGCTTGACGATCCCTCGAAAGAGATTGCCGGCCCAGAGTCCGTAGGGGCGAACCAGCGGCTCGATCTCGACCGGCAGACCGAGATCGGCATCCCAACCCTCCTCCGCACCGAAGGCGTCGACGACGACCTTGGTGTAATGCACGATCATCGCTTCCTCGGCCGGCTCCCAGTAGGGCGCGGGCTCCAGATAGAAGACGTAATCTCCCGGCTGCTTGATCCTGTAGTCGAAACGATAGGTGCGCTTGCCGTCGATCTCCTCTGCCTGAAGGCTCGACTTCAGGTCTTCCCGACCACCCGGACTCAGCACCCCGACCTGAGCGGGCTCTCCCATCGTCATCAGCGGACCACCTTCCATGGGATGCGTGAACCGCATCTCCAGCGTCACGCTGTTGCCGGTCTCGGCATTGACGATATCCGTGGACGGGATGAGCTCCTGAAAGTGGGCATGGGCACCGGCCGCGCCCATGAGCGCAAAGGCGAGAGACATCCGGATGGGGTGAGATGGGCTCGAAAAAGACGTCATGATGGACTCCATCGATAGGTTGCGGATCAGGGTCGGGGTTCCGGAGATCTGCTCTTCGGGGTGCTCGGGGACTGAACCTGCCGGCCGAAGTCCATGCCGCGACCCGATCGTATGAATGAGTGTAAAAAGATATTACGCAGGGGTGTCAAGCATCGAGTTCGGTTTACCGCGGTAGCAGCCAGCCGGCCGCGTGACTCGCACTGCAGGTTTCCCGTTGACAAGCCTCAACCCGCCATCTATCTTTAATACGAACGATTCGCATTAATAGCCTAGCCAGCAGTCGGGAGAGGGACTTCCGGATCTCGTGCCGACCGCTCGCGATAGGCTCCAGTCCCGCTCGACGCGGGACTCCCGTCAGCCAAATCCCGGACGCTTCGTCCGTATCGCCAGCGGGGCATTCTTCGACAACAGCTCGATGTCTCAGGAGACACACCATGCCCGTCGATACCCCCTTGCGTTCGAGCGCCGATCTCTCCCGGCTCAAACCGGAGGATTTGGAGCTGCATCTCGGAGAACTGATTCGCCGCTACGTTCGGCACCGTTCGGCCGATCTCGCCGAACGGGTCGTCGAATACATCGAGGCGCTCTACCTGCATCCGGATCTAGGACACGATGCCGAGCGGTTTTGTGCCTATCGCCGACTGGCGCGTCATTGGCGCTGGCTCGCCCGACAGGGCGCCACCGTCGCGCTTTGAGCAGGACCTCGCCGGCAACACTGCCGAGACCCTCCGGGATCAGTCAAGGAGCGCGCCATGCCGCCCTACATCGAGCTTGAAAACATGCCGAGCGCGGCCGTCATGCCGGCCTCTCGACCACGCTTTCGACCGGAAAGCGAGAACACCCCGGGCAATATCGCCTGCTGGGCAGCGTTCTTCCGGGAGCTCGTCGGTGCCGGAGAGATCCGCATCGGCACCAGCCAGCCCGCGGTCACGTTGGAGCACCGCGGCAACTGGCCGGGCACGCGCATCGAAGGCTCCTCGGGGATCGCTTCGGGCCGACGGTTCACGCTTCGGATGCTGCTTGGTCGCTGGTCTCACATCGATCCTTCGGCAACGGATGCGGCAGACCGAGACCGACGCGGAGGTCTCGCCGTCCTGGACATGAAAGGCGTCCCCCTGCTGGATCTCGGTTTCGGCGAGGACCGTCGAGGGGTCGCCTCGGACATCCTGACGCGATGCCCTGCCCTGTGCCGGGCCCCTTCATGGTCCGAGCCGTCAACGGGCCGTAACGGGGACGCAGGGAAGCTCGACGTCGATGCGGTTCGCGCACTGGTAAAGCAGCCGGGCGATTCGGTCGATCTCGCCGAAGCGACGGGCCAGCTCCGACTCAGTCCCGCACGGCTGCGTGAACGCGGTTGCGCCAAAGCGGTGGACGCCGCGTTGGTTCCCTGTTTCCTCGAAGCGCTCGCGGAGCAGGCGCTGCCCGTTCGCATCGCCACCGGAACCGCGGGGGTCGCTCACAGCGTCGACTGCGCCTTCTTCGGCCATCGACGCGACGGCGTCTGGCAGACCCTGCGGAGCGACTCGGCCCGCTTGCGAATCGACACCTCCAAGATCGATTCGGCTTGGGTGTTGAAGGTCTCCGAAGCAGCGCACGAGCAGACCTCACTCCGTCTCTACGACGCGCGAGGGCGATCGCTGGCAACGATCGTTTCGCTGCCTGGATTCGTGGCCGGCGAGAATCCGATCTGGCGCACGCTCGTCAACGCCCTTCAGGACTAAGAGGGAATCGCCATGCAACGGCTTATTTTCGAGGTGTCCGACCCGGCTGCTCGACTCGCGATCTATGACTTCGACAGTCGGGAGTTGCTCGCCGAGGTCGAGGGTTCGTCATGGCGCCGCATGTTCGAGGAGCTGCGGATCGGCAACGGGCCGCCCAAGCGTGCCTGTTGCGCGCATCATGCCGATGCCCGGACGGATGACCACAACCGCCAGGCCCGACGCGGGCCGAACAGGCTATCGCAGGCACTCTTCCCCGAAACCGACGTGCTCGCGGTGCCGCCGGTCGCGCTCTCGCGCTTACCGACCCCGTCGATCTCGGCGGCTGCCTCCTCGGCAACATTGACCGAGCTGTCCAGCCCGCCGAGCCGCCTGCCGCTCTTGAAAACGACGGGGCGACGCAAGCTCTGGGACATCCCTCACAAATACCATTGCCCGATCATCGGGACCTGTCTCACGGTGGACGAGCTGCGTCGCATCGCCGAGCGAACGGCCCAACGGCCAGACACGCCCTTCTCGGCGTTCGACATCCATGTGAGTTTCGTCGCAGCGGCGGCCGAGAAGAATCCCTTGTCGCTGGCGACACACAAGACACTGGAGAAGAAATTCACCACGAGCGTGCGACGCTACGCGAAGGCACGCGACGCCGACGCGCTCCTGGTGCTCTGGAGCGAATCGCTCGCCACCGGAGAGGTCCCCGGCGGCCTCTGGGCACTCATGACACACCCGCGTGCCGACCATCGGGTGATGACACACGCCTACGAAGAGATCCACATGCTCTAGCATCAGATCGGTGCCGGGCAGCGGGCCGATCTCAAGCGGCTCACCGAGACACGCACGCAGCTTGCGCAGCTGCAACGCGATTTCGATCACCTCCACACGCACACGCGCCAACAGGCAGGCCTGCGGGAGGCAAGGATCCGCGCGCTCGAGAGCGCCTTGGCGAGCCGGGAGGGCGAGTACGCCGAAGCGCGCGCGCATGAGCAGGCCCTGCGCGAACAGCTCGACGCGATGAGAGAGCCCCGCCAATACGAACGAATCGACGCTTTGATCGCGCAGGTCACGGAGCTGGACGCCGAGTTGAGGCGGATTCGCGAGGAGAACGCAAACCTTCGACACGCCGGCACACAGGCGCGCCAGGAGGTCGACGCGGCGGAACACGCCCGGCGCGCGGCCCAGGCCGAATGTCGGGCGACCGAGCGACTGCTCGAGCATCTACTCTCGGATCGGTGCGACGGCTGCACCTCGGAGACGTGCGTGCGGCCCAAAGATCTCGCCGGGCGGCTCGTACTCTGTGTCGGCGGGCGCAAGCAGCTCGTCGATCAGTATCGCGCGATGGTGGCGGGCTGCAACGGTCGCTTCGACCACCATGACGGCGGCATGGAGGACAGCCAACACCGGCTCGAGGCGATGCTCTCTTCGGCCGACATCGTGGTCTGCGCGACCGACTACGTCAGCCACGGCGCTTACTATCGGACCAAGCGGTTCTGCAAGCGCCACGAGAAGCCGCATGTTCTGCTGGGCAACTCAGGTGTTTCCGCGTTTGCACTTGCCATTGAGAG
>NZ_DATITZ010000062.1:0-21471 GCF_035467215.1 Thiocapsa sp.
GGGCGGCATTTCAACAGCTCGGGCGGGCTGTGTCCAGGCGTCGGGGCATCGGGGCTAGCGAAGATATGGGTAATCGCATGGCTTACCACGGACATCACCCGGCAGCTCGGAACCCCTTACCTCGGCGCGATGATCACCTACGGCTCGCCGGCCGGGATGCCGAACTGGGGCACCTCGGGCAACCTGACCGCCGAGCAGATCGACCTGATGGCGCGCTATCTGCAGCATGAGCCGCCGCAGCCCCCCGAATTCGGCGTCGCCGAGATGAAGGCGACCTGGCAGTTGCTCGTGCCGCCGGAACAGCGCCCCACCAAACAGATGAACAACCTCAATCTGAGCAATCTGTTCTCGGTCACGCTTCGCGACGCCGGCAAGATCGCCTTGATCGACGGCGATACCAAGGAGATCGTTTCCACCATCCCCACCGGTTATGCGGTCCACATCTCGCGCCTTTCGGCCTCCGGGCGCTATCTGTTCGTGATCGGGCGTGATGCCCGGGTCAACCTGATCGACCTCTGGATGGAAAACCCGGCCACCGTCGCCGAGATCAAGGTCGGGCTCGAGGCCCGCTCGGTGGAGACCTCCAAGCACAAGGGCTCGGAAGACAAGTTCGCGATCGCCGGGACCTACTGGCCGCCGCAGTTCGTCATCATGGACGGCGATACCCTCGAGCCGCTCAAGATCGTCTCGACCCGCGGCATGACGGTCGACACGCAGGAATACCACCCGGAGCCGCGCGTGGCCGCCATCGTGGCCTCGCATGCGCACCCCGAGTTCATCGTCAACGTCAAGGAAACCGGCAAAGTGCTGCTGGTGAACTACGAGGACCTCGCCAACCTCAAGATCACCGAGATTGGAGCCGCGCCCTTCCTGCACGACGGCGGCTGGGACGCCTCACGGCGTTACTTCATGACCGCCGCGAACAAATCAAACAAGGTCGTTGTCGTCGACTCGGAGGATCAGCGGCTTGCCGCCATCGTCGATATCGGCGCCATTCCGCATCCGGGGCGCGGTGCGAACTTCGTCGATCCCGAGTTCGGACCGGTGTGGGCAACCAGCCATCTCGGCGACGCCTCCGTCAGCCTAATCGGGACCGATCCGAAAGGACACCCGGACTCGGCCTGGAAGGTGGTGCGCACGCTGCAAGGCCAGGGCGGGGGTTCGCTGTTCATCAAGACCCATCCCAACTCGCGCCATCTCTATGTCGACACCGCGTTGAACTCGGTCGAAAAGCTGGCGCAGAGCATCGCGGTCTTCGACATCGACGACCTGAGCGCGCCTTACAAGGTGTTGCCGATCGCGGAATGGGCGGATCTCGGCGAAGGCCCGAAGCGGGTGGTGCAGCCCGAGTTCAATCAGGCCGGCGACGAGGTTTGGTTCTCGGTCTGGAACAACCAGGACCAGTCATCGGCATTGGTTGTGTTGGACGACAAGACGCTCAGCTTGAAGAAGGTCATCAACGATCCGCGGATCGTGACGCCGACCGGCAAGTTCAACGTTCACAACACCGTGCACGACGTCTACTGAGCCGGGTCGAACCGCGTTCGGAGGGATCCGAGGGTCGGGTGTTTTAGATCGGCTTCGGGCCGACCAACGTGCCCTTGCCGCGACGCGGTTCGAGCCTCTAATTCTTATCCTCGTCGGCGCTGCGCCGACGTCGACGAGGCACGTCCCGGCTCGGAGCGAATCGCGCCCGGCCGAAGCGCGGAGCTCGGTCCGATGGAGGCAGGAGCATGGCTCGTTTACTGACCCTTGCGAAGACCCTCTTGCTGCTTGCTGTCTTCTCGGGCGGTTTGGCTGCCGATCCGAGCACGGTCGATGGCGTCGATCCGCCGACGCCAGAGCGGCAAGCACAGTTGCGGTATCTGCTGGTGCAGGACTGCGGCTCCTGTCACGGACTCAAGCTGTTGGGCGGGTTGGGTCCGCCGCTGTTGTCGGAAACGCTGGCGAACAAGCCGGTTGAATACCTGGCCTCCGTCATTCTGCATGGTCAGACGGGGACCGCCATGCCGCCATGGCATCCGCTGCTCTCGCCTGCGGATGCGGCCTGGCTGGCGCCGACACTCAAGGGAGATGTGCCATGATCGCCTTGTGGACAGGTCGGAAGCCGCCGATGCGCTGGCCCGCGATGCTCGCTGTACTGGTGCTTGTGCCGGTGCTGAGCTTGGCGCCGAGCCTGCCGGCGGGCGCCGCGGAGCGCGGTACCGGGGATCTGGGCGTGGTTATCGAACGTGCGGCCGGCTCGGTGCAGATCATCGAGACCAGCGGCAATCGTGCGATCGGCCGCGTCACCGATCTGGGCGATTTGTCGCATGCATCGGTCGTCTTCTCGCGCGACGGGCGCTACGCCTTCGTCTTCGGGCGCGACGGCGGACTCTCCAAGGTCGACCTCCTGACGGCCAGTCTGGTCGGACGTGTGGAGCAGGCCGGCAACAGTATCGGCGGGGCCATCTCGCAGGACGGCCGCCTGGTGGCCGTGGCCAACTACGAGCCGGGCGGCGTGCGCATCTTCGACGCCGCCACACTGGCGCCGGTCGCCGAGATCCCGGCGACCTACGGCGAGGAGAGCGCGCGCTCGAAGGTGATCGGCCTAGTCGACGCCCCCGGTCAGCGCTTCGTCTTCAGCCTTTGGGACGCCGGCGAGATCTGGATCGCCGACCTGAGCGATCCCTCCGAACCCGCGATTCAGCGGTTCACCGACATCGGCACCAACCCCTACGATGCCTTGCTGACCCCGGACGGGCGGTATTACATCGCCGGGCTGTTCGGCGAGGACGGGCTCGCCATGCTCGATCTTTGGCATCCGCAGGCCGGCGCGCGGCGCATCCTCGGCGGCTACGGCCGTGGCGAGGAAGCGCTCCCCGTCTACAAGATGCCGCATCTGGAAGGTTGGGCCGTCGCCGGTCGCCGGGCCTTCATCCCTGCGGTCGGTCACCACGCGGTGCTCGTCGTGGATCTGGAGACCTGGCAGCAGGTCGGGCAGATCCCGGTCGCCGGTCAGCCGGTGTTCGTCATGGCCCGGCCGGACGGGCGACAGGTGTGGGTCAACTTCGCGCTGCCGCACAACCATATCGTCCAGGTCATCGACACCGAGACGGATGCCGTCGTGCAGTCCCTCGAGCCCGGTCCCGGCGTGCTGCACATGGAGTTCGAGCCGCGCGGAGAAGAGGTCTGGGTCTCGGTGCGCGATCGCGACCAGGTGCAGGTCTACGACACCGCGACCCTTGCCCCCGTGGCCACCATCCCGGCGGACAAGCCGAGCGGGATCTTTCTGAGCGCCCGCGCGCACCGGATCGGACTATGAGCAGGCAGCCGAACGGCCCGTCGCACGCGCCCTTGCCTCCGCAGGCGTCGGATTCGATGCGCCCGCCCGTGCTCGACGCGCTCGACCGGCGGCTGCTCGATGATTTCCAGCAGGGCTTCCCGCTCACGCCGCGGCCTTATCGCGAGATCGCCGAGCAGCTCGGGATCAGCGAGGCCGAGGTGATCGCACGGCTCGAGTCTCTGAGCCGGGCCGGCATCGTCAGCCGGGTCGGGCCGGTGGTGCGCCCGGGTCGCGCGGGCGTGAGCACCCTGGCCGCGATGCGTGTCGCCCCCGAGCGTCTGGAGGCGGTCGCCGCCGTGGTCAGCGGTTATCCCGAGGTCAATCACAACTACGAGCGCGAGCACGTGTTCAATCTCTGGTTCGTGCTGACCGCGCCGGACGCGGATCGACTGCGCGCCGTGCTCGAGGAGATCGCGTCGCGCACCGGGATTCCGGTCATGGATCTGCCGATGCTCGAGGAATACCACATCGACCTTGGGTTCAGACTGCAATGGACATGAATCGCCCGGACAGCCTTCCAAGCCCTTTGAGCCGTCGCTCGGAGATCGATCGGGATCTCCTCGCCGTCATCCAGCAGGGGCTGCCGCTCTGCCCCCGGCCCTATGCCATGGTGGCCGAGACGCTTGGGCTCGACGAGTCCGAGGTGATCGCGCGGATCGGGCGGCTGCTTGCCGAGGACACCATCAAGCGTCTCGGCGTGGTGGTGCGACACCGCGCGCTCGGCTACGGGTCGAACGCCATGGTGGTCTGGGCACTGCCGGAGGCGCGTGTCGCCGAGGTCGGGCGCTGTCTGGGGCGCTTCCCCTGCGTGACGCTTAGCTATCGCCGCCCTGCGCGCCCTCCGGAGTGGCCCTACACATTGTTTACGATGATCCACGGCCGCGACCGTGCGACCGTGCTCGCGCAGGTCGACGAGATCAAACAGCAATGCGGACTCGCCGAGATCGACTCGGCGGTCCTGTTCAGCCTGCGCTGTTTCAAGCAGCGCGGCGCATCTTACGGCGAGCGGCCGTCGGCGACACGGGCTCCGGCCCGGCGTCCGGCGGCCCGCGCCCGGATGGAGGTACCGGCATGAGCGGACTCGACCCGCTGCAGCGCGCCTTCATCAACCGGTTTCAGGGTGGTTTCCCGTTGGTCGAGCGTCCTTTCCACGGCGTCGCGGCCGAGCTCGGCACGAACGAGACCACCCTGATCCAGAGTATCCGGCGACTGTGCGACGAGGGTTGGTTGAGCCGATTCGGTCCTCTGTTCGATGCCGAGCGGCTCGGCGGCTGTTTCACGCTGGCCGCGCTGGCGGTGCCCGAGGCCGATTTCGCGCGCGTCGCCGAGCAGGTCAACGCCCTCGAGGAGGTCGCGCACAACTACCGGCGCGAGCATCCGCTCAACATGTGGTTCGTGCTCGCCACCGAGGGGGCGGCGGCGCGGGATGACGCCATCCGGACCATCGAGCGCGAGACCGGCTTGCCGGTGCACGACTTCCCGAAGCTCGAGTCCTTCCATCTGGGGTTCAACCTGCATCTCGATGCCGAGGGTGCGGTCGGGATCCGACGGGTCGAGCCGCGACCATTCGCCCCGGCGCGGCCGCCGGACAGGCTCGATCGCGCCATTGTCGCCGCCACCCAGGCCGGCCTGCCCTTGGTCCCCGAGCCCTATGCGGCCATCGCCGAGGAGATCGGCGCCGATCAGCCGACCCTGCTCGTACGGCTCGCGGAGCTGCTCGCGAGCGGCGCCGTCCGGCGCATCGGCGCAGTGCCCAACCACTATAAGCTCGGCCTGCGCGGCAACGGCATGACCGTTTGGGATGTCCCGGACCATCGCGTCGAGCAGGTCGGACACCGGCTCGGCGCGCGCGAGGAGGTGACCCATTGTTACCGGCGTCCCCGGCATCCGCCGCTCTGGCCCTATAACCTCTTTGCGATGGTGCATGGCCGGGGGCGCGAGGAGGTCGAGGCCCGGGTGTCCCGCCTCGTCGATGAGATCGGCGCGGACAGCCGCGCCCACGCCACGCTCTTCAGCACCGCCGTGCTCAAGAAGACCGGTCTGCGTTGGGCAGGCTAGGCCGACCCGTCAACCCCAAGTGATCGACCGGATCCCGAGACCATGTTTCGTCTGAGCCGCTATCTTCACGCACTGCGCCCGGATCAGGACGCCGAGACTCGGCCCGCGCCGCCGCCGGCATCGGCCGGCCAAACCGGCCCGGTCGTTATCTGGAATCTGGTCAGACGCTGCAACCTGACCTGTCGCCATTGTTACGCCACCTCGGCCGACAAGGACTTTCCGGGCGAGCTCGACCGCGCCGAGATCGACCGCGTGATGGACGACCTGCACGCCTACGGCGTGCGCGTGCTCATCCTCTCGGGCGGGGAGCCGCTGCTGCATCCGGACATCTTCGCCATCGCCCGCCGCGCCAAGGCGCTTGGTTTCTACGTCGGTCTGTCGAGCAACGGCACGCTCATCGACGCGGCGCACCTCGCGCAGATCGCCGCGACCGGCTTTGACTATGTCGGGATCAGTCTCGACGGTCTGAGCGAGACCCACGACCGCATCCGCCGGCGGGAGGGGGCCTTCGCGGCCGCACTGCAGGGACTGCGCGACTGTCGCGCGGCCGGCTTGAAGGTGGGTCTGCGCTTCACCCTGACACGCGACAACGCCGCCGAGCTGCCTTCGCTGCTGCGTCTGATGGACGAGGAAGACATCGACAAATTTTATCTCTCGCACCTCAACTACGCGGGGCGCGGTTATCGCAACCGCGGGGACGACCCGCACCACCGGCTGACCCGCGAGGCGATGGATCTCTTGTTCGAGACCTGCTGGGCGGATGTGTGCGCCGGACGGCGGCGCGAGATCGTGACCGGCAACAATGATGCCGACGCGGTCTACCTGCTGCACTGGGCTGCCCGCCGGCTGCCCGAGGCGCTGCCGCGGCTGCGCGCCATGCTGCGTCGCTGGGGCGGCAATGCCTCGGGCGTGAATATCGCCAACATCGACAACGAAGGCCGGGTGCATCCGGACACCATGTGGTGGGACTACAGCCTCGGCAACGTCAAGGAGCGCAGCTTCGGCGCCATCTGGGACGATCGCTCGGACCCCTTGATGGACGGACTCAAGCAGCACCCGCGCCCGCTCAAAGGCCGCTGCGCCACCTGCAGCCATCTCGACATCTGCGCAGGCAACAGCCGCACGCGCGCCTGGCGTCTCACCGGCGATCCCTGGAGCGAGGACCCCGGCTGCTATCTGACCGACGCGGAGATCGCGGAGACCTTCGGCGAGGCCCCGGGCCTGCAACCCGCATGGACCGGCGTTCGAGACATCGCGAGGAACGCGGCATGACATCCCGATCCGTCACTGTGTCGAGGATCACTCGGCCTTTAATCCGGGTCTGGGTCCGGCTCGGCCTCGGCCTGGCTCTGGCGCTCTCATTGGCAGCGGCTCAGCCCGCACAAGCCGGCGACGCAGAGACGCCTGCGCCGTTACCCGCCTCCGAATCGCCTCAGCCTTCGACCCCGGACGCCGGAGGCATCTACGCAAGCGTCTGCGCCCAATGTCACGGCGCGGACCGACTTGGGGGCATGGGGCCGGCGCTCATCCCGGAAACGCTCGGCCGACTCACCCCGGAGGATGCGCGCGCGACCATCCTCGCGGGTCGGCCCGCGACCCAGATGCCGGGCTTCTCAGGTGTGCTGGATCCTGCGATGGCGGATGCGCTCGCCGGTCTGATCCTCACGCCGTTGGAGCAGACACCGACCTGGCCGCTCAAGCGCATCCTCGCCAGCCACCGACGCCTGCTCGATCCAGCCGACCTGCCGGCGGAGCCCGTTCACGGCGCCGATCCGCTGAACCTGTTCGTGGTCGTGGAGCTGGGCGATCATCACGCCACCATCCTCGACGGCGATCGGCTCGAGCCGATCCATCGGTTCCAGACACACCCGGCACTGCACGGCGGACCCAAGTTCACGCCGGATGGGCGCTTCGTCTACTTCGCCTCGCGCAACGGCTGGATCAGCAAGTTCGATCTCCACAGCCTGCAGTCGGTCGCCGAGATCCGGGCCGGCATCAACACCCGTAATCTGGCCCTCTCGGGCGATGGTCGCTATGTGGCGGTGGCCAACTATCTCCCCCACTCCTTGGTCATTTTGAGCGCCGATGATCTCACCCCGTTGAAAGTGATCCCGGTGGTCGACGACTCCGGCCGCGGCTCGCGCGTCAGCGCCGTCTATGCGGCCCCGCCGCGCAGCAGCTTTGTCGTCGCACTCAAGGACATCCCCGAGATCTGGGAGATCAAGCTGGCCGATGACCCGCTGCCGGTCTACAACGGGCCGATGCACGACTATCGGCTCGGCGAGGGCACCGCCCGCCAGACCGGCCGCTTCCCGGTGCAACGGACCCTGCTGGCCGACTATCTCGACGATTTCTTCTTCGATCCGAGTTATCGGCTGGTGCTCGGCGCCGCTCGCGATGCCGATCAAGGCCAGGTGGTGCATCTGGACGCACGCCGAAAGATCGCCGACCTCGACCTCGCCGGCATGCCCCATCTGGGTTCCGGCATTACCTGGGAGTATCAGGGCCGGCCGGTGCTGGCCACGCCGCACCTGAAGGAGTCGCGCGTCAGCGTCATCGACATGACCGACTGGCACACCATCGCGCGTATCGAGACGCTCGGCCCCGGATTCTTCATGCGTAGCCACGAGGCGTCGCCCTACGCCTGGGTGGACGTCTTCTTCGGTCCGCACCGGGATGCCCTGCATGTGATCGACAAGGGCACGCTCGAGATCGTCAAGACGCTACGCCCCTCGCCCGGCCTGACCGCCGCGCATGTGGAGTTCGATCGCTACGGGAAATACGCCCTGGTCAGTGTCTCGGAGCCGGCCCCGAACGGGGCACTTGTCATCTACGACGCGGCCACGTTGGAGGAGATCAAACGCCTGCCGATGAACAAGCCGTCGGGCAAATACAACGTCTACAACAAGATCAGCGGGTCGACGGGGACCAGTCACTGAGGCACGGCGTCGGAATTCAAGGTGGAGCTTCAGACGCGTCGTCGAGTCGATGCGTATCCGGATGCTCAGTCCGTGACGCAGACCTATCGGCTTTAAACCGCGTCCAGAGCGAGATGCTAACTTTCGAGTGAGCTCGGCGTTTGGTGCATCCACGGCCCTTATCGGGGACGCGGTTAAAAATAATATATTTTTTAATATCTTAAACCGCGCCGACTCCAGCGGTTGTTAAGTCTGCCGGGGCCGATCCCATCCCAAAACATCGCATACCGCGCCGGGCGCGGTTTAGCGGTGGTTGTTGAGTGCTCGCCCCGAGGACAGACGTCCACGTCGGCCCCGATAACCGCGTCCGGAGGCCGACTCAGGCCGCAACCCGATTTGATGTCGATCAAAGCCGATATCCGACAGCCCATCTAGGATGCAAGCCAAGCAAGGGCCGCCGACGCCCGCACCGACTTGGAGTCCTCGATGTCCGCAACGCTCACGGCAGCGCCGCCCGTCCGTTACCCGCCGGGTGATTTGGCGATTTGGATCTTCATCCTCGCCGAGCTGGCGGTCTTCGCCATCTTTTTCGCCTCCTATGCCTTCGCGCGCATGGGCGACGTGGCGATGTTCAATGAATACCAGGCCACGCTCGACAAGGGTGCGGCGCTGATCAACACACTCGCTCTGATCACCAGCAGCTATTTCGTGGTGCGCGCCATTGCCGCAATCCGCGAGGATCAACGCAAAACGAGCGTACGTTGGCTGCTCGCCGCACTGGCCATGGGCGCCCTGTTTCTGGTCGTCAAATCGGCGGAGTATGTCCACCATTTCGGCGAAGGCGTGCGGCTGAGCAGCAACACCTTCTATATGTTTTATCTCTCCTTGACCTTCTTCCATTTTCTGCATGTGGTGCTCGGTATGGTCATCCTGGCGGCGGTGGCGCTGAAGACGCACCAAGGTGCTTATTCCGCGAGCGAGCATACCGGCATGGAGACCGGCGGTGTTTATTGGCATATGGTCGATCTGGTGTGGCTGATCCTTTTCCCCTTGGTCTATGTGATGCGATGAACACCGCCATGAACACGCAAACCGCGATACGTCCCTGCACACGGGTCTATCTGCTGCTCGTCGTGCTGACGGTGGTGACCTTCGCCGTCGGCTATTTTGATCTGCTCTCGGGAAACCGTGCCCTGTTCTTGTCGCTGCTCGTGCTCGGCTTCGCCTTGATCAAGGGTCAGCTCATCGGCGATTTCTTCATGGGTCTGAAGGGTGTACGCGGACCCTGGCGCTTCGTGATTCTCCTGTGGCTGTTGATCCCGGGAAC
Source organism: Thiocapsa sp. (assembly GCF_035467215.1). Lineage (GTDB taxonomy): Bacteria > Pseudomonadota > Gammaproteobacteria > Chromatiales > Chromatiaceae > Thiocapsa. Next base: position 9,629 of record NZ_DATITZ010000062.1, read on the forward strand.
ACTGATCACCATCGCCTTCACACTAGCCGGCTGAGCACAGATGACATCCAGACACGCCGTTCGTCCGATCTCGATTCCGAACACAGGCGCGATGGCCGGTCACGCGGCGCAGGCGTCCGCCGACACCCAGCGCGGGACCCAGCGCGAGTCGATCTTTTACAAGCCGCAAGGCCGCGAGGTCGCGCTCTTCGAATACGCCTTCCACAATCGCCTGCCGGTGATGATCAAGGGGCCGACGGGGTGCGGTAAGACCCGCTTCGTGCGCTATATGGCCGAGCGCTTGGAGCGCTCGCTCTACACCGTCGCCTGTCATGACGACCTGACCGCGGCGGACCTGGTGGGCCGCCATCTGATCGGCGCCGAGGGGACCTTCTGGAGCGATGGTCCGCTCACGCGTGCGGTGCGCGAGGGCGCCATCTGCTATCTCGACGAGGTGGTGGAGGCGCGCAAGGACACCACGGTGGTGCTGCATCCGCTGACCGACGATCGACGTATCCTGCCGTTGGAACGCACCGGCGAGACCCTGCAGGCGCCGCCCGGATTCATGCTGGTCGTCTCCTATAATCCCGGTTACCAGAACCTGCTCAAGGGGATGAAACCGAGCACCCGTCAGCGCTTCGTTGCCGTCACGCTCGGCTTTCCCGAGCCACGCCTGGAGGTCGCGATCCTGATCGGAGAGACCGGGATCGAGAGCGCATGGGCCGAGCTGTTGGTGCGGATTGCCGGCTCGCTGCGCGCACTCAAGGACCACGATCTGGAGGAAGGCGTCTCGACGCGATTGCTCGTCTATGCAGCGACCCTGATCCAGGCCGGCATGGACCCACGCGATGCCTGTCTCGCCGCGCTGGTCGAGCCCTTGACCGACGATGCCGAGACCATCGCGGCACTCGCGGAGGTGATCGATGCGACACTCGTTTAAACCGCGTCCAGAGCGAGATGCTCATTTTCGAGTGAGCTCGACGTTTCGTGCATCCACGGCCCTTAGCGGGGACGCGGTTTAAAATGATATTTTTTAATACATTAAACCGCGCCCGCTCCAACGGTAGTCAAGTCTGCCGAGGCCGATCCCATCCAAGAACATCGCATGCCGCGCTGTGCGCGGCTTAGGTTGAAGCCTCATGAAAAATACCCGGCCTGAAGGTCAGCGGATCGCCATCGCCGCCGAGTCGCTGTATCTCGCCAACCTGCTGATCCTGCCCGGGATCGCTTTCCTGTTGCTGCTGGTGCTCGCGTTTTGGGGGCGGGAGGGTCGCGCACCGCTGGCGGCTGCACATCTGGATCAAACCGTCCGCGCGAGTCTCTGGGCCGGATTGCTTCTGATCATCGTGATCTCCGCAGTCATGGCGATCGCCGGTGCCGGAGCCATGTACGTCTGGACGCTGGTGATCCTCTATTTCATCGTCTGTCACACCACGCTGGTCCTGCTCGGTGTCTTCGGCCTGACCAAGGCGTTGGCTGGATACTGCTGGCGCTATCCCCTGGTCGGACCGCCGCTTCCGGGCGGGTGTCCTCAGGCAAAACGCTATGTCTAGAACGCGGCTGCAACAGCGGCGTGCCTGGTTTCAGGTCGGTTTCTTTGCGCTCTTCCTGCTGGCGCCGCCGCTCGATCTCTTTCGGATCGATCTGACGCTCGGCCACGCGATCCTGTTCGGGCAGCACTGGACGCTCGGGATCGAGGACTTCCTCGCCGGTCGCAGCGGCATCGGCGATGCGACGCTCAACCTCTTCGTGCGCGGCTTTCTGCCCATCTTCGGCGGCGCCGCGCTCTTCTTGTTCATTGCCTGGCGCTACGGGCGTCTCTACTGCGGTTGGCTGTGCCCGCATTTCTCCGTCGTCGAGACGATCAACGCGCTGATGCGCCGCGCCTCCGGCAAACCCAGCATCTGGGAGCGACGCACCCTGCCGCCGCCGCTGCGCGGTCCGATTCCTGCGGAGACGAGCCCCAAAAAGGCCGGATCCGAACCTTACTGGAACCGCTGGTACTGGATCCCGACCCTGCTCGCCGTGGTCGGCTTCGCCTTCCTCTGGGCGCTGGCCCTGCTCACCTATCTCCTGCCGCCCTTCGAGATCTACCACAACCTGCTCAACGGCACCCTGACCCGCAACCAGAGCATCTTCCTGACGGCGGCCACCATCGCGTTCACGGTCGAGTTCCTGCTCGCGCGCCATTTCTTCTGCCGCTATGTCTGCGCGGTCGGTCTGTTCCAGAGCCTCGCCTGGATGGCCAACGATCGGGCGATGGTGGTCGGCTTCGACACCCGCCGCGCCGCCGCCTGCGCCGATTGCGACAACGCCTGCGACCATGCCTGTCCGATGCGTCTGAAGCCGCGCACGATCAAGCGCAAGATGTTCACCTGTACCGAGTGCGCCGAATGCATCTCGGCCTGCACACAGGTCCAGCACGGCGACCCGCAGCAGAGCCTGCTGCGCTGGGTCGAAGGTGCGGAGGCGTTGCCGGTCGTCACCGGACGCCCGGCCCCGACGTCCTCGGCTCCAAGCGAAGACGCCATGCTGCCCGGAACCTGTCGACAGGCGTAGGTCGGGTTAGGCGCGCGTGGCACGACAGTGGCCTTAGGCTCCATGGCTTGCCGCGCGCCGTAACCCGACGCCGCCGCCGGTCTGCCGAGACGCCGAATGTCGGGTTACGCTGCGCTAACCCGACCTACGATTCCGAATCGTTGTCGTTGTCGTTGTCGCGATCATGATCGAAGACGACAACGACAACGAAAGCAACAACTGCGGCAAAGGTCTTTTTTCGTCGAGTTGTTATACGTCAACGCAACGGTCGTCCGCCCATCGATGGAAGAACAAGTCGGAGCACTCTGGCATCGCGCCATCACCCGTCTCTCGGAGCGGCGCCACCCCCTCGCGGCGGTGACGCTCGAGGAGGTGGCCGTCCCCATCGGGATCTTCTTCCGTGCGCTGGGCGGCGACGGCGGACTCCAGGTCGAAGCGGCGGAGGCGAGCGCGCACGGCGCCCGTCGCGGGTTCCTGCAACGCCTCGCCGGGCTTGACGACAAGGTCGAGTTGGCCTGGCGCGACGAGCGCTCCTTGCGTCTGCCCGCCCGGATCGACCTCTTCCCGGAGCGGGCGCTCAATCGAGATCTCTACATCTGGCTCGCCGCGCTCGCGGCCCAGCAGACAGGCCCGACCCGAGATTGGCTCGTCGAGAGTCAGGACCAGGCTCGCCGAACGCTCTCGCGGTTTCCGGGCCTGCGCCCGCGCTACCGGCGGCTGCTCGATGCCCATCTCGACCTGCGCCCGGATCCGCGTGCCCTGCCGGCGGACGAGCGTGCGCGCGAAGAGGCCATCCGTCTTGCGCTGGAGGATCCCGGCAGTGTTGCGCGTCTCCCGACAGCGCGCCGTCCGCCGTATCCGGTCGTGCTCTGGCTGCATCCCGATCCCGAGCTCCCTGCGGGCGCCTGGTCCGATCCCTCCGGCGGCGAGTCGCAGGACATCGATCGCGATGCCGCCGTCGAGTCGCTCGGCGAGCGCCGTCGGCGACGTGCCGAGCGGGTCGCCATGCCGGAGAAGGACCAGGGGCTGATCACGATCCGAATGGAAAACATCCTGACCTGGGGCGAGCATGTCCAGGTCGACCGCGGGACCGACGAGGAGGACGATCTCGAGCGCGCCCGCACCGCCGCCGCCGATCTGGATCGCATCTCGGTCGCGCGTGACCGTCAGGCATCCGGCGCGCGTCTGAAATTCGATCTGGATCTGCCGGCCGAGTCCGAGGACGACCTGGTCCTCTCGGAGGGGCTCCTCTTGCCCGAGTGGGACTGGAGAAAGGGCACGCTTCGCCCGAATCAGTGTCGCGTGGTCCCGCTGATCGCCGCGGACGCCACACCCTGCGAGCTGCCCGAGCACCTGCGCCGCACGGCCCATCGGCTGCGTCACCAGTTCCAGGCCCTCGCCCCGGCGCGGGTGTGGCAGCGCGGTCAGTCCGATGGACAAGAGATCGATCTGGACGCCTATCTGCGTTTTGCCACCGATCGTCATGCCGGTGCCGGCACCCACGGCGACGGACTCTATCGCGACATGCGCAAAGGGGCGCGTGATCTGGTGTGTCTGCTGCTCTCGGATCTGTCGCTCTCGACCGATACCTGGGTCGACGACCGCGCACGCGTCATCGATGTCATCCGCGACAGTCTCTTTCTCTTCGCCGAGAGCCTGGCCACGACCGGCGATCGCTTCGGCATGCTCGGTTTCTCGTCGCGTCGTCGCGACCCAGTGCGAATCCACAGCCTGAAGGACTTCGACGAGCCGCACGGCGCCGCCGTGCGCGGGCGCATCGCCGCCATTAAGCCCGGCTATTACACCCGCATGGGCGCTGCCATTCGCTATTCGACTCGCCTGCTCGCCGCCCAACCGGGCGGCCGCCGTCTCCTGCTGATCCTCTCCGACGGCAAACCCAACGACCTCGACCGCTACGAAGGCCGCTACGGGATCGAAGACACCCGCCGCGCCGTCCAGGAAGCCCGTGCCCTCGGCCTGACCTGCTTCTGCGTCACCATCGACGAGCGCGGAAACGACTATCTCCCCCCACCTCTTCGGCACCGGCGGCTATGTCGTCATCCGCCGACCCACCGAGCTTCCTGCGCAGCTCCCGGTTCTGTATGCGCGGCTGACGGCTTAAACCGCGCCCAGCGCGGTATGCGATGTTCTTGGATGGGATCGGTCTCGGCAGACTTGGCGGCCGCTGGAGCTGGCGCGGTTTAAGATATTAAAAAATATAGAATTTTAAACCGCGTTCCCCGCTAAGGGCCGTGGATGCGCCAAACGTCGAACTCACTCGAAAGTTAGCATCTCGCTCCGGACTCAGTTTAGGAGGACAGATCGCCCCGGATCCGCATGACATCAGGCCCGAATGCGGTCTCGCGTCGGAATCGGTGTTTGTGGCGATGCAATGGTTGCACTACTATCACCTCATGCCAGTGATCGAACGCTTTGCTCAGTGTCGGGTGCGCATCAACGCCAATGATCATCCGCCGCCGCATTTCCACGTTGTGATGAACGATGGCCGCGAGGCTTTGGTGACGATCGCAGACATCAAGATAGTCCACGGCAAGGTGGTCGCCCGCGAGATCGCCAACGTATTGGCCTGGGCCGAAGCGAATCGGAACATGCTGGCTGACACCTTCGAGGAGTTGCAGCGATGAGCAAAGATCACTTCGTGTTAACGGCTGTGGAACCGCTGCCGAGCTATCGCTTACGCCTGACCTATGCCGATGGAAAGACGTTCGAGGTCGACCTGAGCGAGCGCATCCAGACGAGTGCCTTCCTCGCGCCCATCAAGGATGAAGAGCTATTCGTCCTTGCGACGCCTGGCTTTGCCGGCCGCTCGGTGGACTGGATCGAGGACGAGCTCGACCTGGGATCGGATAATCTGAGGCATCTTGCGGTGGAGCAGGCCGGCGGTATCGGTCATGAGCGTATCTGGTCCTGGCTGCACGACAACGGACTGACTCTCGAGGAGGGGGCCGAGGCGCTGGGGATCTCGCGGCGGATGTTGATCTACTACCGTGACGGCGAAAAACCCATCCCCCGCTCGATTTGGCTGGCCTGCCTGGGATGGGAAGCGGTGCGACCGCAAAATAGGAGTCTGCCGATGCATGTCGGCGATTCGATTTGACCGCTTGGCACGGGACATTCAATCCAATTTGATCAAAGAGTTATACTCAGGCCAGAGAATCAAAAAACCGGCAAAGAGGATTGATCCCATGTCGAGTGTTCTCTATCCCGCCGATGTCGTCGATTATCCGGACTCCGACGGGCAACCCATGGCCGAAAGCGATTTTCAACGCGAGCCGCTGATCTACGCGGTCGAGTCGCTGCGGATTTATTTCCGCGACCGCGCGGATGTCTATGTGTCGGGAAATATGTTCGTCTACTACGAGCAGGGCAACCCCAAGGCCGTCGTGGCGCCCGACGTCTTCGTGGTGATGGGTGCGCCGTCGCACGATCGCGCCTCCTACAAGCTGTGGCAGGAACCCAAAGCACCCGACTTCGTGCTCGAGATCACGTCCAAAAGCACTTATTCGGAGGATCAGGGCGCCAAACGCGGCGTCTACGCCTTGCTCGGCGTGAAGGAATACTGGCAGTACGACCCGACCGGGGACTATCTGGAACCGCGCTTGCAGGGTTTGCAGCTTATCGAGCGCAATTATTGGCCGCTGCCCGTCCAGGAGCGATCGGGTACCGATCTGCTGATGCACAGCGCCGTGCTCGGCCTGGATCTGCGGTTGGACGAGGGACAACTGCGCTTCCATGACCCCGCCACCGGCGAGCCGCTGCGCAGCCATGCGGAATCGGAGCTCGCTCGGCAGGCGGCCGAGCAGGCAAGACAGGACGCCGAGGCGCGTGCCGAGGAGGAGTCCAGACAGCGCCGGGCGTTGGAGGCGCGACTCGCCGAGTTGGAGCAGCGTGTGCGAGGATAGGTCTCAGTTCAGAAAAACCTAGCCATTCCGGTTCATTCTCCCTCTCTCCCCAACCCCTCTCCCGCGAGGGGAGAGGGGCTAAGGTGGATCACGTGTTGTTGAACGGTTGCTAGGCTTCGCCCGCGTTATCGCGCGCGCAGATGCCGCATCCCCATCACTGCACGCGCGCGGTCGGTGTCTCGTCCAGGAGCATCTCGATCCGTTCGGCGATCTCGGCGGCCGGTGTCGAGTAACCGAACTTACGGATATAGCTGCCGTCGGGGCCGAGGAGATACATGCCGGCGCTGTGGTCGACGTGGTAGCGATCGGCCGGTGCGCCTGGCTCGGTGACCTTCTCGTAACGGGCGTTGAAGTTCTGGGCGGCGCGCGCGATGAGCGACGCCGAGCCGGTGAGGCCGATGATGCGCGGGTGGAAGTAGGCGGTATAGGTCGCCAGCACCTCCGGGGTATCGAGCTGCGGATCGACCGTGATGAAGATCGGCTGGACGCGTGATGCGCGATCGCCCAACTGCTTCAGGATCGCCGTGGCCTCGACCAGCGTGGTCGGGCAGATGTCGGGGCAGTAGGTGTAGCCGAAGGCGAGGAGCTGGAATTGGCCCGGGAAGTCTGCATTGGTGACGGCTCGTCCGTTGGCGTCCATCAGGAGATAGCGCCCGCTCGGCGGGGTCTCCTCGTCATCGGGGATCGCGGCGGCGCCGACCGATCCCGTCGCCAAGCCTGCGGCCAGGAGGAGTGCGGGAATCGGGACTTTCATGAGCCGGTCTCGTCGGTCGACAAGGACGGTTCCGGCCCGGACGGTTCAGGGTTCGTTTGGTCGGGGAACACCGCCTTCAGCGCTGCCGCCGATTCCGCCAGTCGCGCCCTCAGGTCGGCCTCGGTCGGGCAGGACGCGCTGTCTTTGGTCGTCGCGAGGAAGGCGGCGTTTGTCGCCGTTTCGAAGAGGGTTCCGTAGCGACGGGTCTTGGGCGCGTAGCCGATCATCAGCGCCTTCGCCTCGCTGGACGCATCGAACTGCCGACAGGCCAGTGCTTGGCCGTTGAGCGTTCCCAACGTCCGGACCTCGGCGAAACCGATCTCGGTCGACTCGGCCGAATGGGTCGGATCGGCTAAGGCGAGCCCCGTCGACACCAGCAACAGAGCGGTCAGAATCGGTAATCTCATGCGGGGCCTCCAATGCTTTGGCGGTGTCGGTGTCTGCGCGGATGCGCTCGGGTCGCCGACGATCTCTCTGTTCTGATCATCCGGATCTAAACCGCGCCCGGAGCGGTATGCGATGTTTGTGGATGGGATCGGCGCCGGCAGACTTGACGACCGCTGGAGTTGGCGCGGTTTAAGCCAAGCTCGTTTTTCAGCATAGATCAAGGGCATTCCAATCCCTTGACGGAGATCAAGTCCGGCAGACCCGCGCGGCCTCGCGATCGTGAAGCGCTTGAATGCGCTCCAGTGCCTCGGCCCCCAGGACGCGTTGGGCCGTCTCAAACAACTCCTTCTCCTCGAACCGGATGTGATCCGCCAGCGCCTCGGCGAATGGGGCGAGGTTTTCCGGACCGCCCGCATCGATCATGGCGCGCATCCTCAGATGCTCGGTCAAGGTGCGCTCCACCAGCAAGCCTTCCCCGGCCGCCTGCAGCGCCGGCAACAGTCCGCGCTCTTCGAGCTTGAAATGAGGCTCGAGCTCATCGGCGAAGCGTTGCCGCAGGTCGGCCCAAGCGGCCGCCCGAGCATCGGGTGCTTTCCCCGCCAGCTCACGGGCTCGCCGGGCAATGACCAGGCCGCTGTGATGCTCGCTCGACAGGCGTCGCAAGGGTTCGATGCGTTGCATGGATCGCCTCTTCGTGTCTGGTTTCGGTGATTCCGGTACCCCTGTTTCGGATGTCGGGGTTTCGGACGTCGTGGTTTCGAGCAAAGGAGTTAAATCGAGCACTTTGATCGCCTGGACTGCGAGCTCCCAACGGCCCTCGCCGCACAAACCGCTGATGCCGGCTTGCTCATAGGCCGCCGACGCGGCCTGCAGGCAGGCCGATCTGATTCGCTCCGCAAGCTCGCCTCGATCGGTCACGGCCGCTTGATTTCGGGAGACAGGCCGGGCGCATGGAGCTGCTCCAGCGGGTGTCCGAACCCGGCGATCGGCTCCGGCGTGCATTCCGTAGACGTGCCGCCGTCGGTAGGCGATCGATCCGCGACGACGGCGTGCAGGGTCGACAGCGCGGCATCGAGCACGGGCGACTCGCTCTCCAAGGGATAGACCACATACGCCGGCAACAGAAACCGCGGGCTTTCGGGTGCGACGTGCAGACAGCCCGCGCGCACGTAAGATGCGGCGATACGTTCGGGGACGAAGCAGGTTCCGCCGTTGGATAAGATCAGCTGCAGACCGAGCCAGCCGATGTTCGCCATCTGCGCAGGCCGCTCGAGATTCGGGTAGACCTTGCTGTGCTGGGCATAGAAGGTCGGCCCCCAGTTCACGTAGACATAGCCGTCGTCGAGCTCCGTTCGCTGCGGATCGCTGGTCACCAGGACCAGTGTCTCGTCGAACAAGTGCTCGACCTGAAGGCCGGCGCTGTGCTGCGGCGTGTACATCAAGGCGAGGTCCAGCGTGCCTTCGACGATGCGCCGCATCAGGTCGTCTTCGAAACCGATCTCGCTGCTGATCGAGACATCCGGTGCCTGCTCGCGCATCCGTCCGGCCCAGAGCGGCAGGAATCCGTCCCAAAGGGCAATACGCGCGCCGATCGTGATGCTGGCGCGAAAGCGGCTCGGCAGGCCCACGTCGTGGCGAGCCTGCTCAAGCGTCAACACCAGCGTCTTCGCATGTCGAAGAAAGCGCCGACCCGCGGGGGTGAGCGTCGCGCCCGAGCGGTTGCGCACGAACAACCGAGCGTTTAAATAATGCTCGAGACCCTGAATGCGCGCGCTGACGGTGGATTGAGTCACGTGCACGCGGTTGGCCGCCTCTTGGAAGCTCCCGTGCGCGGCGACCGCCAAGAAGGTTCTGACCTGGTCAATGTCCATAAACCGCGTTCCGCATGGTATGCGCTCGTGTCATCTTGTTCCGCCTTTGTATCAATCCATCCGGGCCGGAGCAAACGCGGCTTAGGTCCTTTGGTATCGAGAAAACCGATATCTACCGCCAAAAGGATTCGTTTGTGTCGGATTCAAGTAGAGGCTAATTTGGTGATATAGACAAAATATCGATGAAGCCGGAGACGAGACGATGATTGACGTAAGGGTGTCCATGAAGGTGACGAACGAGCCGCTGAAACGCACGCCCGTGGTCCTCAAGCTGGACGCGGACGGCTCCGAGACGGCGCCCGTCTTCACCGACCGCGCGGGCGTTGCGCACTTCGACCTGCCGCCGACCAGCGGCAAGGTGCTGGTGTCCGGTGTGGAGCGTTTCGACGGCCGCCTCGACGGCGAGATCCCGATCGAGCTGTGGTCGATCACCCAATCCGAGCATGACTCGAAGGGCCTGCCGGGCGAGTTTCCCTCCGGCAGCAACGCCTACCCGAGCATGACTACGCGCAGCATCCAGGTCGGTGACCGCGCGATCTTCACCGACAGCGAAGGCTACCTCGTGGATCCGTCGGATTGGTCGGAGGAGTTTGCCCGCGCCTTGGCTGCGGACGACGGGCTGGAGCTGAACGCCGAGCACTGGGAGATCATCCGCTTCCTGAGAACGAGTTATGTCAAGCGCGGCACCCAGGCGACGGTGCGCGACATGATCGCCCACTTCCGCAAGGTCTGGGGGGACGAGAAGGGGAGCAACCGCTACCTGCATCGCCTCTTTCCGCGCGGCGGTCCGCAGAAGCAAGGCAACCGCCTTGCCGGCCTGCTGCGCACCAAGGGCGAGCATTGAGCGGCGGGTAAGGACCGATTCGAGATCACCATGACTGGGTAGTTGGGTAAAGCGCAGCGTGCCCAACGGTTCCCTGTGATGCCGGCGCGGGTTGGGCATGCTGCGCTTTGCCCAACCTACGGCTGATGGCGGTCATACCCAGGGCCGCGTTACTGCCGATGGCGCCAGCTGAAGCAGGGCGGCGAACCGCCGATAGGTGCGCGCGACGCCGACCAGCAACACGAGCAACACCGACGAGGACAGCGCGAGCGCGATGCCCGCCGGGCGGGCCAGCACCGGAATCCACGGGCTGCCTGCAAGCAGCGCCAAGGCCAAAAGGTGCAAGCCGAACTGAATCCGAGCCCACCGCGTCGACAGCAGGCTACCCATATGCGGGATGCGCAAGTCGAATCGTCCGCTCGCGAGTTGACGATGCTGTAGGTGAAACCAGGTCAAAAACGGCAGGATCTTAAAAAGCATACCGGCCGGTAGTCCGACGCCTACCCCCACCAGCAGGAGCACGCCGATCAGGGTCGGCGGTGCTGCGAAGGCCCAAGCAAGCGCAGCGCCGCAGAGGCTCAGCATCGCTGCCCACCAGTGCAGCAATGTCGGGTCGAGTCTCGGTCGCTCGCGACGGCTGATCAAGCGCAAGGTGATGAAGGCAAAGCCGACGAAACCGAGTGCGATCGTGCCGAAGACGGCCTGCCCGACGAGACCGGCACCCATGATCCAGGCAAGGCTCGCCGCGCCGATCCCGATCAGGACGGCCGGTGCAAACCAGCGCCGCATCGGCGCCGGGTAGGCCGGGGTGACGTAGAACATGGGCAGAACCTGAATCGCCACGCCGACCACCAGCAGCCCGACCCAGCCCATCAACCCCCAAGCGGCATGCGTATCGACCCAACGGGTGTGCTCCGAGACTCGGATCCACCCCTGGAGAACGGCGACCAGCAACAGCCCCAAGGCGACCGTGACCGCGAGGGCCAGGGCGGCCGTGCGCAGCGCCAGCAAGGTCCCCGGTGCGCCGCGCGCACGTACCAGGGCGATGGCGACCGGGACGACGAAGACCAGAAATCCCATCGCCGCGGCGCCGGCGCCGATCCAGATCAGTGTCGGTTCGCCTCCCGCCAGCCCCCAAGCCAGTCCGGCCGCACCGATCGCAAGCAAGAGATGTGTCGCCGTGCCGACCAGGCGCACCGCAGGCACCGGCGCGCCGGCGACGACGGGCAACATCTGAAGGAGCGCGCCGCACATGATCAGACCGAGATAGCCGATGGCGATCAGGTGGGTTGCGGCGAGTGCGCCGGGCATCCAACGCGAGACCAAGAGGTTGGGTCCCTGCCAGGCCAAGAGCAGCCCGGCGGCGATCGCAAACAGCGGCGCGGTCAGGAAGAAGCGCGCGGGGATGTCGATCGGCGGGGCCTGGTCGAGAGAAAGTCCGCCGGTGCCCATCATTTTTTTGAACCGCGTTTGGAGTGCGTGAGGTTGTTTTGTCGTTTGGGTTCAGCGTTGCGGACAACCGGGCGATCGGCGCGACGCGGTTCAAAAAAATGAATCAATTGATCTTT
>NZ_DATITZ010000063.1:0-9336 GCF_035467215.1 Thiocapsa sp.
GGTTGATGACCCGGCGGTAGAGGTCGTTGAGGTCGGACGTCGCGAACCGGCCGCCCTCGAGAGGCACGAGGGGGCGGAGGTCGGGGGGGATGACGGGGAGGACCGTCAGGATCATCCACTCGGGCCGATTGCCGGACTCCAGCAGGGACTCCATCAGCTTGAGCCGCTTGGACAGCTTCTTGATCTTGGTCTCGGAGTTGGTGGCCTCGATCTCCTCCCGCATCTGACGCATTTCCGCCGTCAGGTCGAGGGTGCGCAACAGCTCATAGACAGCCTCGGCGCCCATGCGGGCATCGAACTCGTCGCCATTCTCCTCCAGGGCCTCCAGATACTGCTCGTCTGTCAGGAGCTGGCGGCGCTCGAGTTGGGTCATGCCCGGATCGATGACGACAAAGGACTCGAAATAGAGGATGCGCTCGATGTCGCGCAGCGTCATATCGAGCAGCAGACCGATACGCGACGGCAGCGACTTCAGGAACCAGATGTGCGCGACCGGGCTCGCCAGATCGATGTGACCCATGCGCTCGCGCCGGACCTTGGCCAGCGTGACCTCCACACCGCACTTCTCGCACACGACACCGCGGTGCTTCAGGCGCTTGTACTTGCCGCAGATGCACTCGTAGTCCGTGATCGGGCCGAAGATCTTGGCGCAAAACAGCCCGTCGCGCTCCGGCTTGAAGGTCCGGTAGTTGATCGTCTCCGGCTTCTTGACCTCGCCGTAGGACCAGGAACGGATCATCTCGGGAGAGGCGAGTCCGATCTTGATCGCGTCGAATTCCAGTGCCTGACCCTGCTGCTTGATGATTTTAAGTAGATCTTTCAAGATCTTATCTCCTGCCTACAATGACGATGATCAGCAATCGGCCGACCGCCGAAGGTCCGTTCGAGAACGGAACACGGCGCTCGAGGCCAAGGGCCAAAAACTGAACCGCGCCCGCTACGACATGCAAGATCGTCGTCGTGACTCGGCATCGAGAGTCTTCACAAACGACGCAGTCGACGCGGTTCAGAACAATAAAACGAAGCTCCTGAACCGCGTCGCGCCGACGCGCGTTGATTGCGATTCGGCCACGCAAGGGCTCAATCCTCGCAAACCCCTCCGGACGCGGTTCAGTCCTGCTGGAGCTCGATGTTGATCGCCAACGACCGAATCTCCTTCACGAGTACGTTGAACGACTCGGGCATACCCGCTTCCATCCGATGGTCGCCGTCCACGATGTTCTTGTACATCTTGGTGCGGCCGTTCACGTCGTCGGACTTCACGGTGAGCATCTCCTGCAGGGTGTAGGCGGCACCGTAGGCCTCCAGCGCCCAGACCTCCATCTCCCCGAAACGCTGCCCGCCGAACTGCGCCTTGCCGCCCAACGGCTGCTGGGTCACCAGGCTGTACGGCCCGGTGGAACGCGCGTGCATCTTGTCGTCGACCAAGTGGTTCAGCTTGATGATGTACATGTAGCCGACCGTGACCGGGCGCTCGAAGGGATCGCCGGTGCGCCCGTCGTAGAGCTGGGTCTGGCCGCTCGGGATACCGATATCCGAGTTGTCCCGATCGGCGAGCTTGAGCATCGCCCGGATCTCCTCCTCGGTCGCGCCGTCGAACACCGGCGTCGCCAGGGGCACACCCCGCGTGAGGTGGCGGGCCAGCTCGATGATCTCATCGTCGGTGAAGCTCTCCAGATCCTCGTGCTTACCGCTGGTGTTGTAGACCTTCTCGAGGAAGGCACGCAGTTCCGCGACCGCCGTGTGCGCACGCAACATCTTCTCGATCTTCACGCCGAGCCCGTTGGCCGCCCAACCCAGATGGGTCTCGAGCACCTGCCCGACGTTCATGCGCGAGGGTACGCCGAGAGGATTCAGCACGATGTCCACGGGCTCGCCGTCCGCCGAGAACGGCATGTCCTCGATCGGCACGACCTTGGAGATGACGCCCTTGTTGCCGTGGCGTCCGGCCATCTTGTCGCCGGGCTGGACGCGGCGCTTGACGGCCACGTACACCTTCACCATCTTGAGCACGCCCGGGGCCAGATCGTCGCCGCTCGAGATCTTGCGTTTCTTGACCTCGTAGCGATCGCGGAATTCCTCACGCTGCTGTTTGATCTGCGTCGCGACGGCCTCGAGCTGGGTCGCGACGTCTTCGGCGCGCATCCGGATCTCGAGCCACTGATCGCGCGAGCCGTTGGCTGCAAGCTCCTGCAGATAGGCCTTGGTGATCTTCGCGCCCGGGGCAAGATTGCGCGGACCGCCGTCGGCGACCTTCCCCACCAGCAGTCGCTCCACGCGCTGGAAGGTGTCGTTCTCCATAATGCGTTGCTGGTCGGCGAAGTCCTTGCGCACGCGGTCGAGCTCCATCTCCTCGATCTGGAGCGCACGCTTGTCCTTGTCCACGCCGTCGCGGGTGAAGACCTGCACGTCGACCACCGTTCCGCTCATCCCCGAAGGCAGGCGCAGCGAGGTGTCCTTCACGTCGGACGCCTTCTCGCCGAAGATCGCGCGCAGCAGCTTCTCCTCGGGCGTCAGCTGGGTCTCGCCCTTGGGCGTGACCTTGCCGACCAGGATGTCGCCGTCGCGTACCTCCGCACCGACATAGACGACGCCCGACTCGTCGAGCTTGGCCAAGGCCGACTCGCCGACGTTGGGGATATCGCTCGTGATCTCTTCGGGCCCCAGCTTGGTGTCGCGCGCCAGGCAGGCGAGCTCCTCGATGTGGATGCTGGTGAAGCGATCTTCCTGCACCAGGCGCTCGGAGAGCAGGATCGAGTCCTCGAAGTTGTAGCCGTTCCAGGGCATGAAGGCGACCCGCAGGTTCTGCCCCAGGGCCAACTCGCCCATGTCCGTGGACGGACCGTCGGCCATGACGTCGTCCACCGCAACGACATCGCCCGGTTTGACCAGGGGACGCTGATTGATGCATGTATTCTGGTTGGAGCGCGTGTACTTGGTGAGGTTGTAGATGTCCACGCCGGGGATGCCGGGGACGGCCTCGTCGTCGTTGACCCGCACCACGATGCGCGCGGCGTCGACCGATTCGATGACACCGCCGCGACGCGCCACCACACAGACGCCCGAGTCCTTGGCCACCACGCGCTCCATGCCGGTGCCGATCAGCGGCTTCTCGGCCCGCAGGGTCGGCACCGCCTGGCGCTGCATGTTCGAACCCATGAGTGCCCGGTTGGCGTCGTCGTGCTCCAGGAAGGGGATCAGGGACGCCGCCACCGAGACGATCTGACGCGGCGAGACGTCCATGAACTGGACCTCCTCGGGCGCACGCATCGTGAACTCGTTGGCATGACGGCAAGACACCAAGGCGTCGGTCAGGCGACCCTCGTCGTCGAGCGTGGCGTTGGCCTGCGCGATCACGAAGTTGCCTTCCTCGATCGCCGACAGATACTGGATGTCCATGGTCACCAGGCCACCTTCCACCTTGCGGTAGGGGGTTTCCAGGAAGCCATAGGAGTTGGTCCGCGCATAGACGGCCAAGGAGTTGATCAGACCGATGTTCGGACCTTCAGGGGTCTCGATCGGACAGACGCGGCCGTAATGCGTCGGGTGCACGTCGCGCACCTCGAACCCGGCGCGCTCGCGGGCCAGGCCGCCCGGGCCGAGTGCCGACACGCGACGCTTGTGGGTGACCTCGGAGAGCGGGTTGTTCTGGTCCATGAACTGCGAGAGCTGACTGGAGCCGAAGAACTCCTTGATCGCGGCCGAGACCGGCTTGGCGTTGATCAGCTCTTGCGGCATGAGCCCCTCGGACTCGGCGAGCGACAGACGCTCCTTGACCGCACGCTCCACCCGCACCAGACCCACGCGGAATTGATTCTCCGCCATCTCGCCGACGCAACGGATACGGCGGTTGCCGAGGTGGTCGATGTCGTCCACGCTTCCGCGGCCGTTGCGCAGCTCCACCAAGACCTTGAGCGCCTCGATGATGTCGGAGGTGTCGCCCTGCTCCTGATAGAGCCGCTTGGAGAGCTCGTCATTACGATTGCTGAAGTAGCGCCCGTCGTAGATGACGCCCGGCCCTTCCTCGGAGGTACGCCCGAGTCGCCGGTTGAACTTCATTCGGCCCACGGCGGAGAGATCGTACCGATCCGGCGTAAAGAAGAGGTTGTGGAACAGGTTTTGAGCCGCCTCTTTGGTCGGCGGCTCGCCCGGACGCATCATGCGGTAGATCTCGACCTGCGCCTCGAGGTCGCTGGTGGTGGGATCGATCCGCAGGGTCTCGGAGATATAGGGGCCATGATCGAGGTCGTTGACGAAGAGCGTCTCGAGCGTCTCGATGCCTTTCTCGAAGAGGGTCTCGAGCAGCTCCGGAGTGATCTCGGCGTTCGCCTCGGCGATCACCTCGCCCGTCTCGGTATCGATCTGAGGATGGGCCAGGACGCGGCCGATCAGGAAATCGGACGGGACATCGAGGCGCTCGATGCCGGCCTTTTGAAGCTCGCGGATGTGTCTTGCCGTGACGCGACGCCCGGACTCCACGAGCAGTTCATCCCCGAGCATGACGTCGAATCCGACCGTCTCCCCGCGCAGGCGCTCCGGAACCAGGTCGAGCGTGACCGAGCGATCGCGGATCCGGAAGGTATCGGTCACGAAGAAGCGCTCGAGGATGTCCTCGACGCCGTAGCCCAGCGCGCGCAGTAGGATGGTCGCCGGCAGCTTGCGGCGACGGTCGATACGCACGAAGACGTTGTCCTTGGGATCGAACTCGAAATCGAGCCAGGATCCGCGGTACGGGATGACCCGCGCCGAGAAGAGCAGCTTGCCCGAGGAGTGGGTCTTGCCCTTGTCGTGATCGAAGAAGACACCGGGCGAGCGATGCAGCTGCGAGACGATGACGCGCTCGGTCCCGTTGATGATGAAGGTGCCGGTGCCGGTCATGAGCGGCAATTCGCCCATGTAGACCTCTTGCTCGCGCACGTCCTTGATGACCTTGGAGCCGGCCGGGGCATCACGGTCGTAGATCACCAGGCGCAGCAGCACGCGCAAGGGCGCGGCGAAGGTCGCACCGCGCAGATGACACTCGCGCTCGTCGAACACCGGATCGCCGAGCCGATATTTCACGTATTCGAGAACGGCGTTGCCCGAGTAGCTCTCGATCGGAAAGACGGTCTTGAAGGCCGCATGAAGACCCACGTCGCGCCGATCCCCGATCGGCCGGTCGGCCTGCAGGAACTCGTGATAGGAATCGATCTGCGTCGCCAACAGGAAAGGCACGTCCAGGATGCTCGGACGCTTGCCGAAGTCTTTACGAATGCGCTTTTTTTCGGTGAACGAATAGGCCATGATGCCTTTCCCTCGAAATACGTGCTTGTGTCCAGGACGGGGGTCGACGCCGCGGCGGATCGCGGGCGTCGGGGTCGGACCTCTGCGGTCAGGTCCTTGGCGACGACGTCGCCCCGTTTACGAAGCGTCCGGCATGCCGGTGTCGTCCAAACGGGTCGTCAAAACCCAACGGCGAAAGGCCGGCGGCTACTCGCCGCCAGCCCGAAGGTCCCACCGAAAGAAGCTTCGACGCAATGCGCCGTTACTTCACTTCGACCGTGGCACCAGCCTCTTCGAGGAGCTTCTTGGCCTCTTCGGCCTCGCCCTTGGAAACGGCTTCCTTCAGGGTCGTCGGTGCGCCTTCGACGGCGTCCTTCGCTTCCTTCAAGCCAAGGCCGGTCAAAGAACGCACGGCCTTGATGACCGCAACCTTGTTGGCACCGAACGACGCCAGGATGACGTCGAACTCGGTCTGCTCCTCGACCGGTGCGGCTTCAACGCCGGCACCGGCTGCCGGGGCGGCCACGGCGGCAGCCGCGGTCACGCCGAACTTCTCTTCCATCGCGCTGATGAGGTCGACGACCTCCAACACGGTCATGTTGCCGATTGCTTCAAGGATCTCGTCTTTGGAGACGGCCATGGTGAGCTCCTGAGATATCTCTAAAATGGAATTGCTGGTGAACGGAGCCGCCTAAGCGGCCTCTTTCGCATCGCGAATCGCGGCGATGGTGCGGACCAACTTGCCCGGCACCTCGTTGATCGTCGCTGCAAGCTTTTGCACGGGCGCCTTCATCACGGCCATGAGCAAGCTGATCGCCTGATCGCGGGTCGGCATCTTGGCGAGATTGCCGAGCTCCGAGGGATCAAGCAGCTTGCCTCCGAGGGCGACAAGACGCACTTCGACCTTGTTGTGGTCCTTTGCAAAGGCTTCCATGACACGCGCCGCCGAACCCGGGTCTTCTCGCGAGAAGGCGAGTACCAACGGGCCCGTAAGCCCCTCGCTCATGCACGCAAAGTCCGTATCCTGCAACGCACGTCTGGCCAAAGTGTTCTTGACGACGCGGACATAAACCCCGGCCTTGCGCGCCTCCACGCGAAGCCGTGTCATCTGTTCCACGGTCAAGCCCCGATACTCGGCCCCGACGGCCGAATGGGCACCTTTGGCGACTTCCGCGACCTCGGCGACGATGATTTCTTTTTGCGCAAAACTAAGCGCCATGTTCGTCACCTCTTGTCGGTAAACCCGGCCTGAGCCGGGGCCGTCGAGGACGCGCATCCAACGCGAGCTCTCGGGCGATCATGTGCACCGTCACCAGCAAAACGACTGATTCGGGAGCACCGTCTGCGCAGGCAGGCGAGCCATTAAGTCCACTGCACCGAGTCCTTATCGGGCCGGGGACACCTGCGGTCTTTGACGGTCCCCGGCTTTCGCCGGGTCCCCAAAGAAGACTGAACGTCGCAGGGCGAAAGCCCCGCGAGATCAAACTAGAAACTGAGTCCAGCGTGATCCACGGTCAGCCCCGGACCCATGGTCGTGGAGACCGTGACCTTGCGCATGTAAACGCCCTTGGAGCTGCTCGGCTTGGATCGCATCAGGTTCGCCAGCAGGGCTTCGAGATTCTCCCGCAACTTCACGGGCTCGAAGTCGGCCTTGCCGAGCGGACAATGGATGATGCCGGCCTTATCGGTGCGGTAGCGCACCTGTCCGGCCTTCGCGTTGCGAACCGCCTCGGCGACATCGGGCGTCACGGTGCCGACCTTGGGGTTCGGCATCAGCCCGCGCGGGCCGAGAATCTTGCCGAGCTGTCCGACCAGACGCATGGCATCCGGAGAGGCAATCACGACGTCGAAATCGAGCTTGCCGGCCTTGATGTCCTCTGCGAGATCATCGAAGCCCACGCGATCGGCGCCGGCCTCGGTCGCCGCATCCGCGGACGCGCCCTGGGCGAACACCGCCACCCGGACGGTCTTGCCGATACCATGCGGCAGTACGGTCGAGCCGCGCACCACCTGATCGGATTTGCGCGGGTCGACACCGAGGTTGACCGCGACATCGACACTTTCGGAAAACTTGATCTGCGACAGCTCTTTCAGAAGCGAAAACGCCTCTTCCGCCGGATAGAGTCTGCCGCGCTCCACGCGCTCTTGGATCGCGCGCATGCGCTTGGATAGACGAGCCATCAGTTCACCCCCTCGACATCGAGCCCCATCGCTCGGGCACTGCCCGCGATGGTGCGAACGGCCGCATCCATATCCGCAGCGGTCAGATCCGGCATCTTCGCGTTGGCGACCTGCTCGAGCTGCTCGCGCGTCACCACGCCGATCTTGTTGGTGTTCGGATTCGGGCTGCCCTTCTGGATTCCCATCACCTTTTTCAGGAGAATGGAAGCCGGCGGGGTCTTGGTGATGAAGGTGAAGCTGCGATCCGAGTAGACCGTAATCACGACCGGGATCGGCATCCCCTTCTCGAGCTCCTGCGTACGTGCATTGAACGTTTTGCAGAACTCCATGATATTGACGCCGTGCTGACCAAGCGCAGGACCGACCGGCGGGCTTGGAGTCGCCTCGCCTGCCTTGACCTGCAGCTTAATGTAGGCGTTGATCTTTTTCGCCATGGTTTTTCTCCGGTGGGGTGTTGACGCCGGAGATCGAGTCTCGGCTCCCCCGACAAACGTCCCTCATGGGGACTCGGTATCGACGCCGCACGAACGGCGACGGCAGTGAACGGGGCTTGGCGTCAAGACACCCGCGACAATCCGCTGACGGCGTATCAGGCCTTCTCGACCTGCGCGAACTCAAGATCGACAGGGGTCGAGCGTCCGAAGATCAAAACCGAAACCTTCACGCGGCTCTTGTCGTAATCGACATCCTCGACGACCCCGTTGAAGTCGGTGAAGGGGCCGTCGACAACGCGAACGACCTCGCCCGGCTCGTAGAGCACCTTGGGCCGCGGCTTTTCGCCACCTTCCTGCAGGCGCACGAGGATCGCGTCGGCCTGCGAGTCGGGAATGGGCGCAGGGCGATCTCCCGTGCCTCCGATGAAACCCATCACCTTCGGAACGCTCTTGACGAGGTGCCAAGTCTCGTCGGTCATCTCCATCTGGACCAGGACATAACCGGGGAAGAATTTTCGCTCGCTCTTGCGCTGCTGACCCGCACGCATCTCAACCACTTCTTCGGTCGGCACCAGGATCAGGCCGAACAACTCCTCGAGCCCGGCACGCTTGACACGGTCTTCGAGCGAACGCTTGACCTGCCCCTCGAAGCCCGAGTAGGCATGGATGACGTACCAACGCTTCGACATGCTCAGCCCCCCTGGCCGGTGAGGAATCTGAGAATCGCCATCAGCATCATGTCGAAAAGCCACAGAATGATGCCCACGACGAGCACCATCACGATGACGATCAGCGTGGTCTGAATCGTTTCCTGACGCGTCGGCCAGACGACCTTGCGGACCTCCATACGCGCGTCGGACACGAACTGCCACAACGCCCGTCCGCGCTCGGTCTGCAATGCGACAGCCGCCGCAGCGCCGCTGATCACCAGCAGCGCGATCACACGAAGCAGGACAGAGAAGCCCTCGAAGAAATAGAAGGCAAAGATGCCGCCGACCAACAACAATGCGGCGATTGACAGCTTGGCGGTATCCAAGCCGGCCCCTCGGGCCTCTGCACGTGAATTCATGAGATCGGGTGCCGCCTGGGCGATAAATTAAACGGAGCGATGGGTTGTATGGCAGGCCAGGAGGGACTCGAACCCCCAACCTGCGGTTTTGGAGACCGCTGCTCTGCCAATTGAGATACTGGCCTAAAACAATCAGGACCGATCACGGAAGCCGGCGGGCAGGCCCATCAGCACTGCCCGCCGAGCCGCGATGACCCGTACTACTCGATGATCTTCGCGACGACGCCGGCACCGACGGTGCGGCCGCCTTCGCGCACTGCAAAGCGCAACCCCTCTTCCATGGCGATCGGCGCAATCAGCTTGATCGTCATCTTCACGTTGTCCCCCGGCATCACCATCTCGATGCCCTCGGGCAGCTCGCAGGCACCCGTCACGTCGGTGGTGCGGAAG
>NZ_DATITZ010000064.1:0-6633 GCF_035467215.1 Thiocapsa sp.
CGCGAGGATGCACGCCGGTGAAGCGTGCGGGACATCCGCGCTCCGCGCTTACCGCATTGCTTCACCGGAAAACGACATCACCGGTGGAAAATTCCCTGCAAAAATGGCCGGTGGTTTGCGGATCAGGATGGGAAACAACAAGCGCATCTGCAGGCTCAAGCGGCATCCGCCAGGACGTCGGCAAAGACGTCCGGCTGTGACCAACGGGTGACCGTCGATAGCGGTTCCAGAAGAACGAAATCCTCCGGCGACCAAACATCCGCGGTGTCGTCGAACAAACTGACGAAGCGCAGCGCCTCCGGCCCGGCGCTAAAATGGTTCAAGTCGAACCAGGCGGCCTGATCTTCGTCCGGCAGCCAAAGGATGTCACCGGAAATGCGCTTCGTCCGATCATCCAGGAGCGCGCTGAAATCGATATCCGTCAACATGTGATCGCCTCGCGGCTTGCTGTGGTCATCGCACCTCCGGCTCTCATGGTTTACGCGAGATGCCTGCTCAAGACGAATGCCTCCGCTGCCCCACAGCCGACAGTCGCGCCGCGCCAGCGGGCCAGGTGCTCGACGCCCCGGCGTGAGCGTGGGTGCGGCCACTCGCGTAGCTCGGCGGAGTAGGCATCCAGGGCAACGCGGCCGGTTCCGTCGCCGTCGACACATCGACTTGGCGCGATTCATGGGGCTTGCAGTCGCGCGCGGGTGCGCAGTAGTGCTTGGGCTCAAGGCCGAAGCCGGGACGGATGACACGCAGGTTTTCGGACGTGAGCGGCTCGCCGGCCTTGATGTCGGCGGCGTTCAATACGGTCCCACCGAGAAGGCGCTGTCCACCCCGCCCTCGGCGCGGCTGAGGGTGAAGTGCTTTTCGATGACGGTCGCGCCGAAGGCCACGGCGGCGATGCCCACACCGATGCCGTGGGTGTGGTCCGACAGGCCGACCTCGCAGCCGAAGAGGTCGCGCAGGTGGGGGATGGTCCTGAGGTGGCTGTTCTGCGGGGTGGCCGGGTAGGTGCTGGTGCATTTGAGCAGCACGATGTCGTCGCAGCCGCCTTCGCGCAGGGTGCGTACCGTTTCATCGAGCTCTGCCAGGGTGGCCATGCCGGTGGAGACGATGACCGGCTTGCCGGTGGCGGCGACCTTGCGGATCAGGGGGAGATCGGCGTTCTCGAAGGAGGCGATTTTGTAGCCGGTGGTGTCGAGCGCTTCGAGAAACTCGACTGAGGTGTCGTCGAACGGCGTACTGAACGCGATGAGGCCGAGCTCGCCGGCACGCGCGATGATGGGCGCGTGCCACTCCCACGGTGTGTAGGCGATCCGATAGAGATCGTGCAGGCTTTTGCCGTGCCAGAGGCTGCGTTCGTCGTCGATGAAGAACTCGCCTGTCGCTATCGGCAGGGTCATTGTGTCGGCGGTGTAGGTCTGGAGCTTGATGGCATGGGCGCCGCTTGCTGCGGCGGCCTCGACGATCTCGATGGCGCGTTCAAGCGATTGGTTGTGGTTGCCGGACATCTCGGCGATGACGAATGGCGGATGATCTCGGCCGATGGGGCGGTCGGCGATGTTCATGGGTCCCTGTATCCGGGATCTCGAACTGTGATCCGCACGTCCGACAGCACGGCATCGGTGCGACGTGAAGCGCGCGTGAAGGTGAGGCGAAACGAGCCGACATCGAGGAACGCGGGCGGGTAACCGTCGGCGTCCAGCATGCGGATTCGATCGAAGACGCGGTCCAAGTCCGGCGCATCCGACCAGTCGCCTTGATCGGGTCGGCGGCGCTTGAATTGGGTCGGCTCGCCGACCTGAGGAGCTGCTTTCGGTTGATCTTCAATCAGGGTCACGATCATCGATTCGATGATGCGGTCGGCACGAAGATAGATCTCCTCGGCGCTGCCGTTGAGCCTGAGGGGCCTCTTGAGATAGACCGGGCCGGCATCGAGTGCCTCGACGCAGCGAAGCGCGCTGATGACCGTGTTCTCGTGCCCCGACATGATCAGGTTCTGAAGCGGAGAGCCACCGCGGCCATAAGGCAGATCGGTCATGTGAAAAATGATGCACTCGAACGGCTCGTAGACCGCCGCCGGGATCTTGTAGGACCAGTGCGGAAAGAAGATGGTCTGGATCGCGTCGGTGCGCAGGGTTTCAGGCTCGAGTTGATCAGGGGCATCGATCAGCCGGAAGGCTTGGCCGGTGCGCTGTTCGAGCCGCCTGCACAGGGCGCGGTTCCAGGGGCGATGGGAGGCGAGTGCGTACATGAGTCGATTTGCGGAAAACCGTAGACCACTGTCGGTCGAGGTCAGGCTTGAACCCGACACGTGGCCGCGGACGGTGGATGTGCTGCGTCCGGCCGACGCCCCAATGGCGCAGAGCTTCCGGCGCGGTCACGGGGCCAAGGTTGTCAGCAACCTCGATAGAAGTGCTGCATAGTCCGGAAGCCGGGCGATGATCGCTTGAAACTGATCTTGATCATAGACGTGGCTCAGTTTGTTTCGGTCGTCGACGGCCTGGATCAAGGCGAGGTAGTCGTCTTCGGCCACGTGGCCGGTGAGATACCATGCTTTGATCACCTTCTTCGGGGAGACTTCGTCAATGCCTTCTTGCTCGCGAAGAGCGACTTTGATGGCCTTCCAACACAACTCCATCGTGTATTCGAACTTTTGTGCCTTGCCGTTTTCCAGTCCGTCGATGATTCGGGCATCGAGCGTCTCGGCAAGCGCCTTGAGGTCGAGCGCCGTCAGCTCGACGAAGCCTCGCAGCGCCTCGGCAAAGGCGTTGATTTTCACATCCACCGGATCGCCTCCGATTTGACGCGGGCAGCGAATTGGCCTCGAAGGCCCGAGGTGGTGACGATATCGACCTTGAACGGGACAAAGGAGTCGTCAATCTCTTCCAAGACGTCGTGAATCACGCGCTCGGGCACCTCGGCATCAATCCAAAGATCGTAATCTGAATTCCAACTTGCGGTTCGACGCGCCCGCGATCCGAATAGATAAACCCCGACCCCTGAAGGTAGGTATCGGCGTAGTCGGTCGCGAATGAAGGCTTCGGAGCGGCGCTGGAGTTCGGTTCTGGTCATCAATGGCGTCTGTCGGAATCGGCGCCGGGGGCATAAATCGTTTCGTGCATGCTCCGGACAAGGGGCTAAGTGCGAAGGCCGGCGATCACGGCGTCGCTTGCAAGGCTAGCCCCTCTGTGCCGATCCGGCAAGTTGGTCCAGCGCAATCCATTCAAGGCTTATCGACCCTGACCCGATATCGCGCCATGTGAGGGGCGACCAGCCCTTGCCCCGGGGTAGGTCGCTCTCGTGGACGACCAGGGTATGGCGGAAGCGGGCTCGAGTCTCTGCCGATACGATGCGCCCGTAGCTCAGGCAGAAGCAGAAGTCGGATTTTGGGGATTGGTTCGTTGTTATTGGGTCTTGGTTGTCGGTTATTGGTTGTTGGGGTGTTGCGTTCTCTGCGTCGGTTGCGTCGTGCGCCCAGTGCACTTCATGTCCCTGCGCTTCCCAGTCCTCGACCAAGTCTGTCGTGTGGGTGTTGATCCAACTGTCGACCGAGGCGCACGACGTCGATGTGTCGGGTGCCGTCGAAGTGCTGGTCGCGAAAGAGGCCCTCTTGGGTGAAGCCGACATTTTTGTGCAGGTTGATCGATATGACGTTGGTGGCGAGCACCTCGCCGTTGAGCTTGTGCAGGGACAGCTCGCCGAAGGCCAGCTCGAGCGCCTCGTAGAGGATGCGCGTGCCGGTGCCGGGCGGGGCGTCGGGCCGGGCGTAGAAGCCCCAGAAGGCGGTGCCTTGCTCGGTGTTGATTGTGGTGAAGTAGACCACGCCTTGCGGGTTGTCGGCGGCGTCGCAGTAGAGATACCAGCGCGCACCGTAGTCCTGTTGTATCCGTTGAAACCAAGCCCGGTGTTCGGCGGGCGAGATCTCGTGGTGGGTGTACATGTTCCGGCGCACGGCGGGTGCGTTTCGCCAGGGCAGGATGAGGTCGAGGTCGGCTTCGGTGAGGGGATGCATGGGCATGATCAGGCGTCCTCAGGCAACCAATCATCCTCCAACAGTTGATCCAGCGCGTAAGGCTGCGTCTCGGGGAAGTGCGCCGGCGGCAATCCGGTTTCTTTGCTCGCCAATGTCGCGCCATCTCCATAGGCGGTCGCTGCTGCCTCTGAGAGCAGAGGCTTGAGGCTCGGAGAGTCCTGGAGCAGGTCGCGTATGCGCAGTCTTTGTTCCAGGATGGAACCACGCCATGAACCGGACCGATGCGTCGGCTGGTACTGCCATTTGAGCAGGCGCCCCAGCAGAATTTTCAGACGACTGACCAACTCCTGGCGATCGCGACGGCCCAGGGTGTCCAGCTCCGCCACCAAATGCTCGATGTCCAGCTCCTGGAACCGGCGTTGCCGGAGCAGCTCCGCGGTCTGTTGTGTCCAGGCATGAATGTCGTGCTCGTCAAGGCTGGCCATCGTCGTTGAGCAGTCCTCGTCCTGTCGGCTCCCCGCGTTTCCAAGCGCAGCTTGGAAACCAGCGAACCGAGGGGGATCAGGGTTAAAAAGGCAAGGAGTGTTCAGCCATCCTGCAATTCCAAACGACGCTCGATGCGTTCGATCCGGGCGACGAGTTGGTCGGTGTGCGCGTGCTGTTCGACGATTTCACCATACATGTGCGCCAAATCACGCCGCATACCAGCAACCGTAAGCTCCAAATTGCTGATGCGCGACTCGATTCGGGAAAAGCGCTCGGTGTGTTTTTCCTTGATCATCGGTTGGTCCAAAACGGGGTGTTTCGGTAGGCGATCAAGCGCCCTGAAGGAGTGGCAGGAGCGCCGGGTAGGCGTACCCTTGGAAGTGCAAACTGACCGAGGGAGATGCCGTTGTCCGATGCCCCTGCCTGCGTTGACTCTAGTGTAGATCGACGCCCCACGCCAATCCATGATGGCTTGGATCGCGCCAAGCATCGGCATGCGGTGGCGCAAGCCCAGCAGGATGGGCAGAGTCAACGCGCGGCGGCCACCGTCGCCGGCGTGGCGCGCAGCATCCTGCGTCACTGGAACGCGCCACCTGCGATCGCGGCACCGGCGGTGCTGTCGGCCTTCGTCGAGACGCCCGAGGGCGTGGTGTGGCTGCGCCGGATCCTGGTTGCTGCACACTGGAGCATCGGCGAGCAGGGCGGCGTGGGCGTGCGCGTGGTCTGCGACTTTCTCGAGCGCAGTGGACTGTCGGCATTCATCGGCGCCTCCTACGGCACGCAGCGGGCGTTCCATGCCGGCTTGGAGGAACAGATCGTCACCGCCGCCGCCGAACTGCGCGACACGCTGGCCCGAGCCATGCCCCATCGCACACTGAGCATCGCCGAAGATGAGACGTGGAAAGACGGCATGCGCTTGGTGTGCATCGATGCGGTCTCGAACTTCATCCTGCTCGAGCACAGGAGCGATGCGCGCTCGGCGGCGGCCTGGACGCAGGCGCTCGAGGATGGACTCGAGGGGCTGAATGTGACGGTGGTGCAAGGCACCAGCGATGAGGCCAAGGGGTTGTTGGCGCATGTCGAGCGTGATCTGGACGCACACCATGCCACGGACCTGTTCCATCTGCAGCATGCGGTGAGCCAGGCGATGAGTCTGTCGCTGAAGCGCGCAGAGCAACAGGCCGAGACGGCAGAGGCCGAGGCGAAGGCGCGCTGGCAAGACGCCTGTGCCGCCGAGCAGGCCTACCATCGGCGCCGCCACGGCCCCGAGCGCCCGCCGGCATTCGCCGCGCGCATCGACGAGGCGCTGAGCGCCTCGGTCCAAGCCAGCCTCGCGCGCGAGCAGGCCCACGCGCACCGCGCCGAGGCCAAAGCCCTGATCGGTGCTTTCGGCGAGGTCGATCATCCCTACGAGATCCAACAGGGACAGGCGCTGGACCTGGCACCGGCGATCGAGCAGGCGATGCGCGACGACCTGATCCCCGCGCTCTATCTGGAGCGCGTCGCCGCGCGCAGCACCCGCGCCGAGCACCGTCATCGACTCCGGGCTCTGAGTGCGCAGCGCCTCGCCCCGCTGCAGCAGCCCTCACACCCGATCCAGTCGCTGGATCCGCAGACCCGTCACCATCTCGAGCAGGTCGCCGGGGAGTGTGCCGATCTGTTCCAGCGCAGCAGCTCGTGTGTGGAGGGGCGCAACGGCTTCCTCGCGCTCTATCAGCACGGGCATCACCGACTCAGCCCGCGCAAGCAGCAGGTCTTGACCGCCCTGCACAACTTTGCGATCAAGCGACCCGACGGCACCACGGCTGCCGAGCGCTTCTTCGCTCAACCCCACCGCTCCTTGTTCGAGCAGGTGCTCGAGCGCATGCCCTGGCCCGCTCGACCGGCGCGACGACGACCGCGCCCGGCAAAGCAGCCGTACCTCGTCCCTGTGGCGGCTTAGCAACAGTGGACCAATCGATGATCGAGGCCGAGCAATGACCTCGGTCGTGCCGGCGTAGTCGTCGGAAAGTTCGGGCGGCCGTCGGAATGGCGCCAGGGCACCGTGTGCCGTTGCGATCTCGGCGATCTCGGCGATCTCGGCGATCTCGGCGTCGTCGATGGAGACGATGATCTGATCGAACAGGCCGGTGTCCTGCGCGCCTTGGATGGACCAGGCGATCATCGGCTTGCCGCAGAAGTCG
>NZ_DATITZ010000065.1:0-26356 GCF_035467215.1 Thiocapsa sp.
CGAGCAATCTAATTCAGCACCCATCGATATTCTTCAACGCGCCAAGCCATCGGCAAGCGTATTAACATATTCAAATTCCATTAAATACTATAGGTTTGGAGTTGATCGCGAGAGGAACGGCATTTGATTGACCGCACGCACTTTTACCCGTGGCATCGATGAAGAACAATTCACGACGCTCGGACACGCGTCCGTATCACAGCGTCCTTATCACAAGAAAAAGGAAGGAGCGACACCCCATGCAACGCATACTCGCGCGACTCTCGATCACATTCGGCCTAGCACTCGGCCTCGGAGGTATCGCCGGTTCGGCGGTGGCCGAAGACACCTCGGAGCCGATCCACCTGATCTCGGCGGAGGTCTGTCAGACCTGTCACGAGGAGATCTACCGGCAGTGGAAGGGTTCGATGCACGCCCAGAGCACCGCGCTCTCGGACCCGATCCACGGGACCTTCTACGAAATGGAAGTCGGCGACCCGAAGGCCGAGGGGCAGGTCCACAAGAAGTCCGGCACCTTCCCGGTATGCCTGCAGTGTCATGCACCGAACGCGGCCCACGACAAGACCACCAAGCTCGATGCCCACGTCGCCTACAGCGAAGGGGTCAATTGCGTCGCCTGTCATACCCTTCAGAGCTACAAGGGCATCCAGGGCGAGGACGGCAAAATGCGCCTCGGGCTGAAGGCCTACGAGGTGTCGGACAAGCTCCAAGGTCCCGCAGCCTTCCCGCGCGGGGTTCAGCAACTGACCGCGGCCGGTGACGACCTGTTCGGTGGTGCCGTCGACGACGCCGCGGGGTCGCAGAAGCCGAACCCGCATCTAGGCGAGCCCGTGGAGATGGACGGGATCGAGATCCCTGCATTGACCATGGAGGCCAGCCCCTTCCTGATGAAGACCTCGGATGCCTGCATGGGCTGTCACGATCAGCGTAATAATCCGCAGGATGTCCCCTTGTGCGCGACCGGCAATGAGTTCATCGCCAGCGGCAGCAAGGTTGCCTGCCAATCCTGTCACATGCCGGTCTCCAATGGCCTGGTCGATCACTCCATGGGCGGCGGACACGACCACGGCATGCTCAAGCGAGCCGTCGTGTTCGACGTCCGCAGTCAGCTCGACGGCGATGTGCTCAAGACGACCGTCATGATGCAGAACTCGCAACCCCATTCGATACCGACCGGGGCGCCCTTCCGCAACATGTACCTGAAGCTCACGGCCTATAACGATCAGGGCGAGGTGGTCTGGCAGAACGCAGAGGGACATCCCTCCAAGGACGATCCCAAAGGTTATTTCTTCTACGGACTGGCAGACGATAAAGGGATGCCCGCACCGCCGCCCACCGCAACTCAGCTCGGCGACGACACCCGGCTCAAGCCCCACGAGATGCGCGAGATCCTGTACGACATCCCTGCCGAAGGGGTCGTCTTGGTCCGCGGAGAGCTTTACTACAACCTCTTGTGGCCGTCGCTGGTGGAGAAGTTCACTCAGCTGCCGAGCGAGCTGACCGCGCCTGTGCTGATGGCTGCCGTGGAGCAGAACATCGTCGCACCCTAGATCGCGCTTGATGCGAAAGGCGTGGTTTCGCGGCCGGATGCCCGTGCCGCGAGCCACGCCCTCGGTGGACACGAGGCTGCAGGGATCGAAACCGCCTCGAGAGCGAGATGCTCATTTTCGGATGAGCTCGACGTTTGGTGCATCCACAACCCTGAGCAGGGACGCAGTTTAAAATTATATATTTTTTAGTATCTTAAACCGCGCCGACTCCAACGGCCGTCACGGCCGCCGGGGCCAATCCCATCCAAAAACCTCGCATATCGCGCCGGGCGCGGTTTAATAGCGGAAGAGCGAAAAGACCGGACGGCCGTTCAAGGGCTGAATGGGGCGTGCGTTCGTCCCCGTCGCCCGGGCGATGCGCTGGATCTGATCGGCGCTCACCTCGAGCGGCTCGCGAAAGACGAACCAAAGCACCGGCTCGGTGCAGGGCGGGGTCACGAGCGAGCCGGTATACCTGTAGTAGCTGCGATCGACCGGCAGGAGAAAGAGCGGGTTGATCCCCACCTGACGTTGCCGCACCCGCTCTCCGGGCTGTGTCGGCAGATACTCGAGGATCCGATCGAGGATTCGATTCTCGCGGTCGCCGGCCCGCAGCGGCACGGCGACGACGGCATAACCGCCCTGCCCGTCGCGATGCGTCATGTGGATCTCCGCCTCCGCGGCGACACCGTCGAAACCATGCAGACCGGGGACGTGGAAGCTGAACTCGACGAGGTCGTAGGCCTGACCCCGGACCACAAGCGCACTGCCGGGCGGAGAGATCAGGCGGACTCCGCGGCCGGTATTCTCGGCCTCGAGGAGCTGCGAGCGATAGCGAAAGAGCAAGGGCGTGTAGGTCACGCGCTGGGTCTCGACGATATCGATCGGCGATTGAAGCTCGCCCCGCGCGCACGTCTCGTACGCCCCGCCGAGGTCGCCCCACTGGTCCGGACCCGCAACCCCCGAGTAGGACCACTCGGGTAGCCGCGTCGTCGCCGAATCACGCGCGACGGCATCGCTGCAGATACCGGCCGCGAGCAGACACAGGGTCAAATGCACGAGACGCTGCCGTCGGACAGCCGAGGGATTCTCCGGGCGACCAGGATTCTGAGGGCGGGCGCTTGTCATGGCATCACTCCTTGCGTTTTTTGATGCCGGCAATCGGCACGACGCGGGTATCCGGTGGCTCGTCGACATAATAGGGGCGCTCGCCGCCGCGACCCTGCACGTCCGCCAGCTCCTTCTCGCGGGCGGCGATCAGCCCGAGACACTGTCGCACGTCCTCGATCGTCGGCTCGGACAGCGGATGACGCATCCCGGGCGGCGGGGTGACGTCTCGGATGATCGCGGACAGGGTCTTGCGCATCGCGATCAGGATCTGTTGCTCTTTGCTCAATTCATGCATTGCGGGGTCCGTAGAGTCTGGAGAGACGTGGTTCGATCGCGGGAAGCAGGCGATCGCAGTCGACGCGGTTCTAGCGACCGCTCTTAAACCGCGCCCAGCGCGGTATGCGATGTTTTTGGATGGGATCGGCCCCGGCAGACTTGACATCCGCTGGAGCCGGCGCGGTTTAAGATTTTAAAAAATATGTTATTTTAAACCGCGCGCCCCCCCTAAAGGTCGTGGATACACCCAAACATCGAACTCACTCGAAAATTCAGTATCTCGCTCTGGATGCGGTTTAGTTTGAATCAGCATTATTGGGGCGATGTCGGATGAATCCGGCATCGCGCAGACATCGTTCGGACGTCGCTTGGATCAGGGGCGATCGAGCAACGCGTTCAGCATGGCCTCGTCGAGAATCGCAACACCGAGTGATTGCGCCTTCTCGAGCTTCGAGCCCGCCGCCTCGCCCGCAATCAGATAATCCGTCTTCTTCGAGACGCTGTTTGTCACCTTCGCACCGGCGTCCTGCAACCGGGCGGCGATCTCCTCGCGCGGCCGGCCGAGTGTGCCGGTGATCACGATCGTCTTGCCAGCGAGGGGCTGCGCATGCGAGGTCTGCGCAGGAACGGCCGAGTCGGGCCAGTGGATCCCGGCCTCGAGCAACCGCTCGATCGCCTCCCGATTGTGCCCTTGCG
This sequence comes from Thiocapsa sp., assembly GCF_035467215.1. Taxonomy (GTDB): domain Bacteria; phylum Pseudomonadota; class Gammaproteobacteria; order Chromatiales; family Chromatiaceae; genus Thiocapsa. The sequence goes on from NZ_DATITZ010000065.1 coordinate 3,612, forward strand.
CGAAGAAGCCCGCAATCTCCGCCGCCACCACGGGGCCGACCCCTTCCACCAGCCGCGTGCTGTTGAGATAGAGGTCTTCGAGCTCGGCCGCGCGAAGTGCGGCGAGATCCTCGAAGTGCCCCGCCAACGCCCGTGCACGCGCAGCGGTCAGACCGGGGAGCTTGAGTCCCGCCAGCCACTCCGCAAGATCGCCCTGCGCCTCGATCCTCGGATGCTCGACCAGGAAGCGATGCAGCGCGGTCGCGGTGTCCCGACCCACACCCTTTACGCCTCGATCGCGGACGAAATCCGCTTCACGCGTCCGCGCGAGCTCGGCGATCCCGCTGAACCGCTCGGCCAACGCCTGCGCGGTCGTCTCGCCGACATCCGGAATCCCGAGTGCGAAGATAAAGCGCGCAAAGCTCGTGGACTTGCTGCGCTCCAGGGCGTCGATCAGGTTGGCCGCAGACTTCTCGCCCATGCGCTCTAGACCGACGAGCTGCTCCGCGGTCAGTCGATACAAGTCGGCCGGCTCGCGCACCAATCCCAGATCGACGAGCTGCTCGATCAGCCTCTCCCCGAGACCTTCGATATCCATGGCGCGACGCGAGGCGAAATGCCGGATCGCCTGCTTGCGCTGCGCCGGACAGTAGAGACCGCCGGTACAGCGCGCCACCACCTCGCCCGGCGGCCGCAGCACGTCGGACCCGCACACGGGACACTGGGCCGGCATCTCGACCGGCACCGCACCCGGCGGGCGGCGATCGACCAGGACGCTCACGACCTCCGGAATCACGTCGCCGGCACGTCTGATGACGACGGTATCGCCGGCTCGGACGTCTTTACGGAGGACCTCGTCCATGTTGTGCAAGGTGGCGTTAGCGACGGTGACGCCACCGACCTGCACGGGTCGCAGCCGAGCGACAGGGGTCACGGCGCCGGTACGCCCGACCTGGAACTCGACCGCCTCGACGAGCGTCAGCCTCTCTTGGGCGGGGAACTTGCGTGCGATGGCCCAACGCGGATGATGGCTGGTCGCGCCCAAGCCGATCTGATCGGCGATCCGGTCGACCTTGAAGACCACGCCGTCGATCTCGTAGGGAAGCGCGTCGCGGCGGCGACCCAAGTCGTCGAAATAGGCACGACAGCCGTCCGCTCCCTCGACCTGCTGCAGCTCCTTCGAGATGGGGATGCCCCAGCCGGCGAGCCGTTGCAGCATTGCGTAATGGCACTCTTCGGGATCAATCGAGAGCTCGCCCCATCCGTAGCAGCAGAAGCGCAAAGGGCGCGTGGCGGTGACCCGTGGATCGAGCTGACGCAGGCTCCCCGCAGCCGCATTGCGTGGGTTGGCGAAGACGCGCTCGCCCCGCTCCGCGGCATCTCGGTTGAGCCGCGCGAATCCCTCGCGGGTCATATAGACCTCGCCGCGCACCTCGAGCACGGCGGGCCAGTCCTCGCCGACGAGGCGCAAGGGCACGCTCTTGACGGTGCGCACGTTCGCGGTGACATCCTCGCCGGTCGAGCCGTCGCCTCGGGTCGCGGCCTGCACCAACAGACCTGCCTCGTAGCGGATGCTCATGGCCAGCCCGTCGAGCTTGGGTTCGGCGGTGTAGATGACCGGATCGGTACCCGGCAAGGCGGCGGCGACGCGACGGTCGAACTCGACCAGCTCGCCGTCGCTCATGGCGTTGGCGAGCGAGATCATGGGCAGACGGTGGCGGACCGCAGCAAAGGCGGAGAGCGGCGCGGCGCCGACCCGCTGGGTCGGCGAATCCGGCGTCTTCAGGTCCGGGTAGGTGGACTCGAGGGTATGAAGCTCGGCAAAGAGACGATCGTATTCGGCGTCCGGGATCTCCGGATCATCGAGGACGTAATAGCGGACATTGTGGCGGGCGATCTCCGTGCGCAGCCATGCGGCGCGCTCGGCGGCGGCATCCGCGCCGATCAACGCTCCGCCGTGCGTGCCCATCGGCGCTCGTTGTCGAGCACGGCCTGGCGCAGATCCTCTTCCTTCCTCACCGTGAGCGGACGGCGTGTCTCGTCGAGGACCTCGCCGTCGAGCTCGCTGGCGAGCTTGCGCGCCGTCGCGATCATCTCTTCGAGGATGGTGATGTCCTCCGGGCGACCGTCGAGCTGAGCGAACAGCATCAGACCGGGTGTGGAGAAGTCTTCCATGCCCTCGAAGGGGAAGGTCCCCGGCTTGACCATGTTTGCCATGCTGAAATAGATCCGCGTGTCATGGTCGAACTCGTCCAGACAGTGGAAAATGTCCATCCGACCGGGACGCAGACCGCAGATGTCGGCGGCATCCATCAGCTCCGGACCGGCGAAGGGCTCGCGGCGCGCACTGACACTGAGCTGAATCAACAGCGGCTCCACGTCGGCCGGCATGTCCGAATCGAGGTCGTCGTCCGGATAGGAGTCGGACTCGGGCTCAAATTCGGACTCGGACTCGGGATCGCGCCGACGCGACTCCGCGGCGGGCGATCGGCCGGAGCGCGCGCGATCGGAGTCATCCCCGCGCTCCTCGTCGGCGACCCGCCCGAGCCGTGGCTCGCGCTTGCCGGTCGAAAGACCGTAGGGTGCGTCGGTCTCCTCGTAGTCATCGTCCTCGTCCGCGTCACCGGCACGGCGGCTGCGCTCCCATAGGAAGAGGGCGAGGACGAGCAGGGCGCCCACGACGATGAGGATGAGACGGATGGTATTGGCGTCCATTCAAGCGTTGCTGTCGGTCTGACGTTCAGGACTGGGTGGAGTATATCAATGCGCGAGCAACCTGTATCCCCGCGTGGACGGGTTTCACATACGACGGCAACAGCCAGCCGAGCCGCGGGCAATGCCCGTTCACACGCTCAGGAGACGGCCGCGAGCCGCACCGCCTCGTCGACGTCCACCGAGACGAGACGAGACACGCCGGGCTCGTGCATGGTCACGCCGAGCAAATGATCGGCAATCTCCATCGTGACCTTGTTGTGGCTGATGAAGACGAACTGGACCCGGTCCGACATGGAGCGCACCAGCTCGCAGAAGCGCCCGACGTTGGCGTCGTCGAGCGGCGCGTCGACCTCGTCGAGCATGCAGAAGGGCGCCGGGTTAAGCTCGAAGATGGCGAAGACCAAGGCCACCGCGGTGAGCGCCTTCTCCCCGCCAGAGAGCAGATGGATGCTCGAATTGCGCTTGCCGGGCGGTCGCGCCATGACGGTCACGCCGGTTTCCAGCAGATCCTCGTCGGTGAGATCCAGGCTCGCGTGACCGCCGCCGAAGAGACGCGGAAACAGGAGCTGAAACCCCTGATTGACCTGATCGTAGGTCTCGCGGAACCGGTTGCGCGTCTCGCGATCGATCTTGCGGATCGCCTGCTCCAGGGTCTCGAGCGAGCGACTGATGTCCTCGTGCTGGGCGTCCAGATAGACCTTGCGCTCGGCCTGCTGCCTGAATTCGTCCACCGCGGCCAGGTTGACCGGACCGAGCCGTTGTAGACGCGCCCCGGTCTTGGCGAGCGCCTCTTGCCACTGTGATTCGTTCGCCGCGGGGTCCGTCGCGGCCAGGACGTCGAGCGGCGTCTGCCCGGCCTCGGCGATCTGCTCGGCGAGTGTCTGGCGACGAACCAGCCGCTCCTGTTGCTCCAAACGCTGCCGATCGAGCTCGCCGCGACCGACCCGGCCCTCCTGCTCCAGGCGCTGACGCGCCTGCTCCAGCTCGCGAACCTCGCCGTCCAGCGCCTCGAGCCGGTTGCGCGCCGCGGCCAATGCCTGCTCGACCTCCACCCGCAGCACCAGTTGCTCGTCGAGCCGCGCCCGCTGCTCGGCCAAGGGCTCGACACTCTCCTCAAGCGCATCCAACAGCTCGGCGCGGCGATCATGCAGCACCGAGCGGCGTTCCTGGATGCGCGCAAGACTCTGTTGGGTCGCCGCGCGCGCGGCGCGGTTGGACTCGACGCTGACGCGTAAGCCTTGGGTGCGCTCCCGGCAACCACGTTCCTCGTCGCGCGCCGCGCCGAGCCCGCTGCGCAGCGTCTCGCGCTCGGCCTGCATCGCCTCGCGACGCTCCGCCAAGGTCTCGACCAGGGACAGATGCTCGTGCAGCCGTTCGCGCGCCTCCTCCATCTCCTCCAAGGCATCGGCCATCTGCTCCTGCAGCTCGTCGCGCTCGGCACCCAGCGCCTGGAGCCGATCCTGTCGATGCTCGCGCTTGGCGCGCAGGCTCGCGAGCTCGGCCTTGAGCTGCGCGAGTTCGCGACCCAAGGCGGTCAGTTGTCGTCCGGCGTCGGCGCGCTCCTCTTGGGCCCGTGTGCGGGCCGTGCGCAAACGCTCCTGCTCGGCGCACAGCTCGGACTCGCGGGCCTGATCGTCCGCGATCTCCGCCCCGAGCGCCTTGATCGCCTCCGCCCGCGCGATGGCACCCCCCTGCGCCTGCACCGGCGGCGTACTTAACCAGTCGCGACCGACCCGGGCACCCTCGGGCGTCACCCATTGCTCGGCCGAGCCCAAGGCGTCGCGCATCGCGACGGCGTCGGCGAGCCGATCGGCGGTCCGGACCCGGCCAAGCAGGCCATCGAGCGCCCAGGGTGTGCGAACATGCGCGAGAATCGCCCGAGCCGCGGTTCCGCTGGCCAAGTCCGGTGTGCCCTCGGCTTGGCCCTCCGACCGACCCTCGGCATCGCCGTGCGTCTCCAAGAGCACCAGACCCGGAGGCGGATCGCCGCCGGCGAGCGCACGATCGAGATTCGGGATGCCGATCGCACGCACCGCATCCCCGAGCAACACATCGACCGCACGCTGCCAATCCGGATCGACCGCGATCCGATCGATCAGACGCGAGGCATCGGCGAGTCCCGCGGCGGCAAGCCAGTCGGACCGGCCGTCGTCGGTCTCGGCCAGGGCCTCGTCCTGCAGGGCGACGAGCGAGGCCAGCCGACCTCGGGATTGCTGCAACAGGGTGCGGACCCGATCGATCTGCGAGGCGAGCGTACCGATCGCCCCGTCGCGTTCGGCCAGGTCGGCGCCGTACGCCTCGTGACGCTCCTCCATGTCCGCGAGCCCGGCCTCCAATCGGCTCTCGCGCTCGACGAGCTGGACAAACCGATCCTCGATCTCCAAGCCCTGTAGACGTGCGAGATCCTCGTCCAAGCGCCGCAGTCGGTCGCGGTCGCGGGCGCTGCGCTGTTCGAGTGCGTTGATCCGGGCACGCTCGGCCTGCGCCTGTTCCGACGGCCCGGCGGCCTCCCGACTGAAGTCGTCCCAGAGGCGCTCCCACTGCTTGAGCCGATCCTCGGCGCCCGCTACGCTCAGCACGGCTGCAGACAATGCCTGATCCGCGCCCGTCAGCTCGGGCTCGTCGCGGGCGAGGTTGCGGTCGATCTCGGCGAGCCGCCCCTGGTCGCGCTCCAAGTGGTCCTCGGCCTCGCCGATCTCCTGATCCAGACGGACCAGCTCGCCCTCGCGCCGACCGCGCGCCTCGTTGGCGAACTGGATCGCCTGCTCGGCCCGCGCGATCTCCGAGCCGACGGCGTAGAAGCGGCCCTGCACGCCGTTGAAGGTCTCCGAGGCGCTCTGATAGTCGGCACGCCGCGCCTCGATGTCGGCCTCGATCCGGCGCTGCTGGGCAAGCCCCGCTTCGGTCCGGGTCTCGGTCTCGGCCAGGCGCTGCTCGCGGGTGCGGATCTCCTCGTCGAGTGCCTTCCAGCGCAACGCCTTGAGCTCCAGATCCAGACGCCGCTCCTCGGCCTTGAGCTGGGTATAGCGCTCGGCGGAGGCGGCTTGGCGCTCCAGGTGCTGAATCTGTTTGTTGACCTCGTCGCGCAGGTCGTCGAGCCGATCCAGGTTCTCGCGGGTCTGACGCATGCGGCTCTCGGTCTCGCGGCGACGCTCCTTGTACTTGGAGATCCCGGCAGCCTCCTCCAGAAAGATCCGCAGATCCTCGGGTCGAGCCTCGATGATGCGCGAGATCATCCCCTGCTCGATGATGGCGTAGGAGCGCGGCCCGAGACCCGTGCCGAGGAAGAGATCCTGGATATCGCGCCGACGGCAGCGCGTCCCGTTCAGAAAGTAGGCCGACTGACCGTCGCGCGAGACCTGGCGCTTGACCGAGATCTGATTGAAAGCGGCATAGGCGCCGCCCTCCCCGCCGTCGGCATTGTCGAACACCAGCTCGATGCTGGCCGTCCCGACCGGCTTGCGCCCGGTGCTGCCGTTGAAGATGACGTCGGCCATCGACTCGCCGCGCAGCATCTTCGCGGAGCTCTCGCCCATGACCCAACGCACGGCGTCGATGACGTTGGACTTGCCGCAGCCGTTGGGGCCGACGACACCGACCAGATTGCCGGGAAAGAGCACCGTCGTGGGATCCACGAAGGATTTGAAGCCGGCAAGTCGGATCTTTTCAAGACGCATCCAAGAACCATACCGGAAGGGGAATCGGCGGCACAAGCGGGCCGATCGTGTCGCATGGCAGAGACCATTCGGACTGATAGACTTGAGGATCCCGATTCGGCGATGCGGATGCGCGCGAGGCTCCAGGACGGGTGTCATGGCGAGCGCATCCTTCCGAGCCCTTTTGCCGGCTTAAACCCCTTATTTCGCGGTGATCGACATCATGACAGCCTCCCGACAGCTTCCATCGGTCTTCCTGCCCCGGCCACGCTTGACCCGCAACGTCCTTCTTTGGCTACTTCATTTTTGGCTCGCGATGCCCGTATCGGCCGCGGAGAACGCCTTCGTCACCGACGCGGAGCCCCCAGTGCCCTCGAGCGTTCAATCGGGCACCCCCTGGCAGGAAGCGGACGCCCCGCTCCCGCCTTGGCCGAAGGATGCGGATCTGGTCGAGCTGGTCCCGGACGGACCGGATTCTGCCCTCCGATACTTCATCGACACCGCCAACCTGCGGATCGGCTCCGACGACGTGGTGCGCTACACACTCGTCGCGGAGGGCAGCAACGGAACCCGCAACCTCTCGGTGGAGGGCATCCGCTGCACGCCGAAGGGCGCCTACAAGACTTATGCCTACGGTGCCGGCGAAAAGTTTGTTCCGATCGCGTCCGAGGAATGGCTGGAAATCCCCACCGACCGCGGGGAGCGCTGGCGCCATGACCTGTGGCGGTTTCACTTCTGCATCCCGCAGGCCTTCGCACCGCGGCCAAAGATCGACATGGTCCGCTCGCTCAAGGGTCGTATCTCGCCGCGCCAGAACATGGGTTTCCTACCGGACTGACGAGGCCGAGTGCGTCGAAACCCGTGATGGCGCGCCCCGACCCGATCGATCGACTGGAAACTCCGGTGCCCAGCCCGCATGATTCGGCCATCGCTGAAATCGGCGCCGAGGCTCTGCCCGCCTTCACCCGCCGCTTGTCCCGGCGCCGGCGTCCTAGCCACTGCAGGGCGCAACCCTTAACCTTCTTGACCCGCGAACCCGATCAGGCCACACCCATGACGAACCCATTGCTCGAGACCACCGGCCTCCCGGCCTTCTCCCGGATCCGTCCCGAACACGTCGAGCCCGCCGTCGACGTCTGTCTCGCCGACTGTCGCGCCGAGATCGAGCGTCTGACCCGCGAGGTCGCGGTGCCGACCTGGGAGAGCTTCGTCGAGCCGCTGGACGAGATCGACGACCGTTTGAGTCGCGCCTGGTCCCCGGTCGGACATCTCAACGGGGTGCTCAACAGCGACGCGCTGCGCGCGGCCTACAACGCCTGCCTGCCGAAGCTCAGCGATTACGGCACCGAGGTCGGACAGAACGAGGACCTCTTCCGCGGCTACCAGGCGGTCGCCGCGCAAGAGCACCTGAACCCGGCCCAGCGCAAGCAGTTGGAGAACGCACTGCGTGACTTCCACCTCTCGGGCGTCGACCTGCCCGCCGAGAAGAAGACCCGCTACAAGGCCATCAGCCAGGAGCTCTCGCAGCTCACCACCAAATATTCCGAGAACGTGCTCGACGCTACCAACGCCTGGAGCAGGCTCATCGAAGACGAGGCACAGCTCGCCGGCCTGCCCGAATCCGCGCTCGGGCTGGCCCGGCAGAACGCCGAGCAACGGGGCCAGACCGGCTGGCTCTTCACGCTCGACCTGCCGTCCTACATGCCGGTCATGACCTATGCGGACAATCGCGAGCTGCGCTTCGAGCTGTATCACGCCTACGGCACACGCGCCTCGGATCAGGGGCCGCATGCCGGACAGTGGGATAACAGCGAGATCATGGAGCGTATTCTCGCGCTGCGTCACGAGCTGGCCGGGCTGCTTGGATTTGCGAGCTATGCCGAGCGCTCGCTCGCGACCAAGATGGCGCGCTCGCCGGACGATGTGCTCGCCTTCCTGAACGATCTGGCCGATCGCTCGGTCGGTCAGGCGCGCAAGGAGCTTGCGGAGCTGGAAGCGTTCGCGCGCGAGCAGCACGGGGTCGAGAAGTTGGAACCCTGGGATGTGGGCTACTACGCCGAGAAGCTGCGTCTGCACCGCTATCAGATCAGTCAGGAAGAGCTGCGGCCCTACTTCCCGATCTCGCGTGTACTCTCCGGCCTCTTCGGCGTCGTCGAGCGCCTCTTCGGGGTCAAGATCCAGGAGGCCGAATCATTCGACACCTACCACCCGGACGTGCGTTTCTTCGAGATCCGCGACGGTGCATCCGGGGCGCTGCGCGGCCAGTTCTATCTCGATCCCGTCGCTCGCCAGAACAAGCGCGGCGGGGCCTGGATGGACGTCTGCACCAACCGCATGCACACCAGTCGCTGCGACCAGCTTCCGGTCGCCTACCTGGTGTGCAACTTCACCCCGCCCGTCGGCGACAAGCCCTCGCTGCTGACCCACAACGAGGTCGAGACGCTCTTCCACGAGTTCGGCCACGGCCTGCACCACATGCTGACAAAGGTCGACTATCCCGGTGTCGCCGGGATCAACGGGGTGCCCTGGGACGCGGTCGAGCTGCCCAGCCAGTTCATGGAAAACTGGTGCTGGGAGCGCGAGTCGCTCGACCTCTTCGCCGCCCATTGGGAGACCGGCGCGCCGATCCCCCAGGGGCTCTACGAGCGCATGACCGCGGCGAAGAACTTCCAGTCGGCCATGCAGATGGTGCGACAGCTCGAGTTCGCGCTGTTCGATTTCCGCCTGCATCTGGAATACGACCCGGCGCGCGGCGGACGCGTCTACGAGATCATCGAGGAGGTCCGCGACCGGGTCGCCGTGATCCGCCCGCCGGCCTTCAATCGTTTCGCCCACGCCTTCTCGCACATCTTCGCGGGCGGCTACGCAGCGGGCTATTACAGCTACAAATGGGCCGAGGTCCTGTCGGCGGACGCCTTCTCGCTGTTCGAGGAAAAGGGCGTCTTCGATGCGGACACGGGCCGATCCTTCCGCGAGAACATCCTCGAGAAGGGCGGATCCGAGGACGCTATGGTCCTCTATGTGAGATTCCGGGGGCGCGAGCCGAATACGGATGCGCTGCTGCGCCATTCCGGTATCGCAGCTTAAACCGCGCCCGGCGCGCTATGTGATGTTTTTGGATGGGATCAGCCCCGGCAGATTTGACGACCGCTGGAGCCGGCGCGGTTTAAGATATTTAAGAAACGATTCAATAACCACCGAAACACGTAGGATGGGTAGAGCGCAGCGAAACCCATCCAGCCCGCACCAAGGACATCAGTACCGTATGGGACACGCGCAGCGCAGTCCACAGCGCCGCCGCGGTGTTCGGTGGACTTCGCTCTCGCTCGTCCCTACGTCGATTGCCCATTACCTTAATGTGGTTGTCCACCGGATCCGATCAGCGATATGGCCGAGTCCGTGAAACCCCAGTTCACGGGGCACCACGGCCCAAATTCGCAGAATGAGGCTAACCCTATGAAGATCCGTTTTTTTATCCCGGTATGGGATAAAAAATGAAGTACCACGACCTGCGTGATTTTATCGATCAGCTCGAGCAGCGCGGCGAGTTGCAACGCATCCGGGTGGAGGTCGACCCCTATCTCGAGGTCACCGAGATCTGCGACCGGACGCTGCGTGCCGGTGGGCCGGCGCTGTTGTTCGAGCGACCGAAGGGGTCGAAGATCCCCTTGCTGGGCAACCTGTTCGGGACGACCCGTCGCGTGGCTCTGGGCATGGGCGAGGAGTCGGTCGAGGCGCTGCGCGAGGTCGGCAAGCTGCTCGCCTTTCTCAAGGAGCCGGATCCGCCGAAGGGGATGAAGGAGGCGTGGCAGTCGCTGCCGATCTTCAAGAAGGTGTTGGACATGGCCCCGAAGGTTCGGCGCAACGCGCCCTGCCAGGAGGTTGAATTCAGTGGGGAGCAAGTCGATCTGGGGCGCCTACCGATTCAACATTGCTGGCCGGGCGATGCCGCGCGGCTGATCACCTGGGGCCTGGTCATCACCAAGGGGCCAGAAAAGGCGCGCCACAACCTCGGCATCTATCGGATGCAGGTGCTGGGGCGCAATCGGGTCATCATGCGGTGGCTCGCGCATCGCGGCGGCGCGCTCGATTTTCGCGACTGGCAACGCGCCCACCCAGGCAAGCCCTTCCCGGTCACCGTCGCGCTCGGGGCTGATCCGGCGACGATCCTCGGCGCGGTCACGCCGGTCCCGGATACCCTCTCCGAATACGCCTTCGCCGGATTGTTGCGCGGGAGCCGCACCGAGCTGGCGGTCTGCAAGGAGTCCGATCTCCAGGTCCCGGCCAGCGCCGAGATCGTTCTCGAAGGCCATATTTACCCGGACGACATGGCACCGGAAGGACCGTTCGGCGACCACACGGGCTACTACAACGAGGTCGGCGAGTTTCCGGTCTTCACCATCGAGCGCATCACACAACGCCGCGAGCCCATCTATCACAGCACCTACACCGGGCGTCCGCCGGACGAGCCGGCCATCTTGGGCGTGGCCTTGAACGAGGTCTTCGTGCCGATTCTCCAGAAACAGTTTCCGGAGATCCGCGACTTCTACCTGCCGCCCGAGGGGTGCTCGTATCGCCTGGCGGTGGTCAGCATCAAGAAGCAATATCCGGGACACGCCAAGCGGGTGATGATGGGTGTCTGGTCGTTCCTGCGTCAGTTCATGTACACCAAGTTCGTCATCATCGTGGATGAGGACGTCTGTACGCGCGACTGGACGGATGTGATCTGGGCGATGACGACCCGGATGGATCCGGCGCGCGACACGGTGATGATCGAGAACACACCGATCGACTATCTGGATTTCGCCTCTCCGGTCTCAGGGCTGGGATCCAAGATCGGCTTCGATGCGACGAACAAGTGGCCCGGGGAGACGACGCGTGAATGGGGCAGCCCGATCCTGATGGACGAGGCGGTGCGCGAGCGGGTCGACGGGATCTGGGACAGTCTCGGAATCGGTCCTCGGGACGTAGCAACCGAGGGCGAGGCAGGCAAACGACATCGAGGGTAGGAATCGACGCCGGCGGCGCAAAGCGCCCCGACGACGATCTTGTCTAGGTCATGAGACGAGCAACAGGATCAGTAGCGACCTCCACCACCGCCGCCGCGTGGACGCTCGGCACGCGGACGTGCCTCGTTGACAGTGAGCTTGCGTCCTTTGAAGTCGGTTTCGTTCAGCGCCTTGATGGCCGCATCCGCCTCCGAGTTGTTGGGCATATCGACGAATCCGAAGCCTTTGGACTGACCGGAAAACTTATCCTTGATCACCTCCGCTGCCGCGAGATCACCGAACTCTCCGAAGACGTCCCGCAGGTCGTCGTCGGTCACGCTATATGTCAGGTTTCCTACGTAGATCCTCATCGCTGTCTCTCATGCTGGTGTGCGTTGGTCGAGCCAAGACTGCCGAGCTGCCAACACACAAGCCGACTCGACAGCGGGTAGCACAAACCCGCACCCGCGCAGAGATCGACGGCACGGGGGATGGGTACGGGAAAGGGGATTTGGGCATTCAAACAGGATCCGAGGCTGGCCTCATGGCGAAAGGACGCCCGACACGGCCTCACCGTGCCTCCGGTGCGTCAGGCTGATTTCCCGCATCGTTTCCTGCGCCGTGTCGTGCACCGGAACCCCGGAAGCGCCTCGATTCATTCCTGATGAAAGCTAGTGGATCGTGTGCGAAGCGTCAACTCCGTTTCATTGAAAAAAATGTGACGATTCGTCGCGCGGAAACCCGATTCGCGGAGAGGAGCAACCTGCGAGCCGGCCTGACCGGTCCCAGCGACAAGCCTCGGTGCATCAAGCCGATCGCTCCGGATGCGCGCCGAGCGCGACGCCGAATCCCGCATCGCCGGGGCGCGGCCTCATCGCGGACATCAAGCGCCCACCGGAGGCCCGCGACACCCGGTCGGTACCTCATCGGCTGCACACTCAGGGTGAGTCCGACAAGCGACCGACCGAGCCGACGCACGGCTCGGTCGGTCGTGCGTCCGGATCAATTGTTGCTGAAGCTGCCGCGTTGATGCTCGTCCACGAGCACCCCGCCCAAGGCACCCACGCCGGCACCGATGAGCGCGCCGCGACCGGCGTTGCCGCTCAATGACCCGATGACCGCGCCGCTCGCCGCGCCCATGCCGGTGCCCGTGGCAACGCGCGAGGTGGTTGTGCTGCCGCATCCGACGAGCAGAAGGATGCTGGCCAGAGCTGCCGTAACTGTCGTGATTTTCATCGTTCGAATCTCCGGGACTTCGAGGGCGCCGAGCCGGCGGCCGACGCCCGATGGGCCGATGGATTACTTCTTACCCGTGCAAGGATATTTGCTTGCAAGCGCACGCACCACGCCCTTCACGGGCTGCTCGGCCATCAACTCCTTGTTGCCGGCGTTGGCCTGCGCCCAAGCCACGAACGCCTCGCGGGCATCCTCGATCGTGGCGCCTTGGGGGTAACAGACGAGGCGCTTCAGCCCGTTGCGGGCCGTGACGCCGTCGTGATATTGAACGGTCGCCTCGAGGAAGGCGCGGCAGGCCAGCGAGGCGATCAGATGTCCGTCGGCATCCGGTGCAACCGAGCAGATTCGATACAGATTTTCGGTCGAGTCGTATTGGAAGTCCGCTTCCTGAAGCGCAGTGGCGGGGGATGCGAAGACAGCGGTTGCGAGCAGTGTAGCGATCATTGCGGGCGCTTGTCGGTAAGAACGCGTCATCGATGGCTCCTTATGGATTGTCGGGTCCGATCTTGCCCGGGCTCGAGGTCGCATCGAGCACCGAGCATTTCGAGCAGGCAGCTCGGCCGTGGCTGACCGAAGCGTCCCGCGTGACCGGGTGCAACGCCGCCGCGGCAAACGCTGCACGGCCGAATCATATCCGCCAACAGCGTCCGAGGATACGCACACGCCGATCCTCTAGAAGACCCCGCGCAGCCCCTCGGCCAGCGACGGGTAACGGAACACGACACCCAATTCTTCGCGCAGCCGATCGTTGCGCAGACGGCGCGACTCGCTCAGGTAGGAGAGCATGCCCTCGGAGAGGCGATCGGCGGCCTCTTCGAGGCTGATCAAGGGCGGGCTCGGCAGCCCGGCCGCGGCGGCCACGTCGAGAAAATAGTCCGTCATGGTGCTCGGATGACCGTCGCAGGCGTTGTAAACCGTACCCGACGGCGCCCGCTCCATCGCTGCGCTACAGGCCGCGACCAGGTCATCGACATGGATCCGGTTGGTGTAGGGCGAATCCTCCGGCCTGACCATGGGTGTACCTGCCCGGAGGCGCTCCAAGGGCAATCGGTCGGGGCCGTAGATCCCCGCGACGCGCAGGATCACCAAATCCCGACCGCTCGCCGCGCTCCAACGGCGCAGCGTCTCCTCGGCATCCAGGCGCCGTAGCGAGCGGGCCGCGACCGGTGCGACCGGATATGTCTCGTCGATCCAGGCACCCCCGCAATCGCCGTAGACGCCCGTCGTGCTGATATAGACGACACGCCGCGGATGACCGTAGCGCTCGAAGATCTCGACGAGATGTCGGGTATGCGGGTCTTGAACCCCGCTCCCCGGCGGCGGCGCGAAATGAAAGACCCGCGCCTCGGCGAGCCCGAGATTGCCGCTGTCATCGGCCGCGAGATCGCAGCGTAAGCCCTTGATGCCGAGCTGCTCCAAACGAGCAACCCCGGCATCGGACCGCACGATTCCGGTGACGGCCTCGCCCTGCTCCCGGTATTGGCGGGCAAGGCGAGTGCCCACATATCCGCACCCGACGACGACCTGCTCGTTCATCATCCGACCTGCCTCATGTTTGCGAAAGCGGCATGAGATGCCTCAAGATTGTGGGATCGCGTTCGCGGCAACCCTCGTTTAAAACCCGACACCCCAGGGTCGAGATCACCCGACACGTCGGCGTAAACGCGATTTAAGTCATTGAGAAACGATCATTAAACCGCGTCTCCACTACGGCCGCAGGTGTAGATGAGGCCCAGCGAGCCCAAAACCATCGCCTAATCACTCCGGACGCGGTTTAATCACCCCATGAGCTTCACGATTCGAACCCTTCCCGCGGAACATCGCTTCGATGTCGAGCCGGATGAAACCATCCTTGCCGCCGCGCTGCGCCAAGGCGTCGGCCTACCTTACGGGTGTCGCGACGGCAAGTGCGGATCCTGTGCGGTCCACCTGCTCGAGGGCCGGGTCGACTACCCGAGCGGCCTGACGGATGCGCTCGAAGGCCAGCCCGAGGACACCTGCCTGACCTGCCAAGCCGTGCCCGCCTCCGATCTGCTGTTGCGCGTGCGCGAGGTCCCGTCGGTCGCGCACATCGAGGTCCGCACCCTACCCTGCCGCGTCTCGCGCAAGGAGCGTCTCAATCACGACGTGATGCGCCTCTTCCTGAAGCTGCCCGAGAACCAACGGCTTCAATTCCTCGCCGGTCAGTATCTGGACTTCATCCTGCGCGACGGCCGCAGGCGCGCCTTCTCCATCGCCAACGCACCCCACGACGACGCCGAGATCGAGCTGCATGTCCGGCATGTCCCGGGCGGGGAGTTTACCGCCTACGTCTTCGAGAGCATGCCCGAGAAGAGCATCCTACGCATCCAGGGACCGATGGGGACCTTCGTGCTTCGCGAGGACTCGGATCGCCCGATCATCCTCATGGGCGGAGGCACCGGGTTCGCGCCGCTGAAAGGGATGATCGAGCACGCGATCCATATCGGGCTCGACCGCCCCGTCGACCTCTACTGGGGCGTACGTGCGCAGCGCGACCTCTACCTGACCGATCTGCCGGCAATCTGGGCGACGCAACTGCCCTCCTTCCGCTTCGTCCCCGTGCTCTCGGAGCCGGATCCGGATTGGCAGGGACGCACCGGATTCGTTCACCTGGCGGTCCTCGAGGATCATCCGGACCCGAGCGGATTCGATCTCTACATGAGCGGACCGCCCGTCATGGTCGAGGCCGGGCGTGTCGCCTTCGAGGCCGCCGGCCTGGACCGAGATCGCATGTTTTCGGACGCCTTCGAATACGCCTCCGACACCAAGCTGCCCAAGGGGAAGGACGGCGGAGCGGCCTGAGCTTGTCCTGTCGCCCGGAGCGGGGCACACTTCCGCGGCCGATGGACCTTTTCGCGATCTCGGAGCTTTCGCTTATGCGCCCTATCCGGCTTGCCGTCGCATTCGGCCTTGCCGCCCTGCTGACGGTCGGCTGCACGCCCGGCCCCTTGAGCACGACATGGATCGCGCCCGGGACACCCCCGACGCCGTACCGCGACCTGATCGTCTTCGGCATCTCCACCAACCCGGTCGTACGCCGCGCCTACGAGGACAACTTCGTCGAGGTGCTCAAAGGCACCGGCGTTCAAGCCCGTGCAGCCCATACCTTGCTCTCGGATCGCGATGTCGGCCGGGCGCGGGCGGTGCAGGAGGCCGTCGGACGATCCGGGGCCGATGGGGTCATCGTCACCTACCTTGCGGGCGAGAACCCGGAGGCCGCGCCGAGCGTTGCACGCACCCACGTGGTTCCGAGCCTCTACGGCCGCCTCTACACCTATTATGGTCACATCCTGAGCGAGGTCACTGCACCCGGGTATTACGCCAAGTATCCTGCACTTCGGCTCGAGACCAATCTCTACGACGACGCGAGCGCAACGCTGGTTTGGTCCGGTCGCTCCGACACCCTGGATCCGAGCTCCGAGCAGACCATGATCAGCGAGGTCATCGCTGCCGTGATCGTTAAACTCAAGGCGGACGGTTTTCTGCCGACATCATAGGGTCTCTCCGACCACCCCGGTCGAGCTGACCTGCCGTCGTCGCGGGCAGTCGCCACCGCAAGCGGGGATGCTCGCAACAGGACGGACGGACCTTGCCGATGTCGAAGCTGTCGGTTGCATCAACGGAGTGCCGCTCGCGCTCGGGGCACGGAGTCTTGGCTGTTTTGCCGTCCACAAGGTCACACATCTGCGTCGCGCCGCACGGTCTCGCCGTGTGGATGCTGGTCATGATCTTGGCCGCAGGCGAAGCACTCGGCACGCAACCTTCTTGCGAGGCCGACGACGCACCGCTCGGCGACCTGCTGAGCCTCCTCGACCAGGAGACCGAGCTTGCGACCCGCAGCGGGATGAACGCCGACTTCGTCCCCGGGATGGCGACGATCCTGTCCGGAACCGACATGCTCGCCCGCGGAGCGCGCACCGTTTGGGAGGCGCTCTCGCTGGTTCCCGGCATCAGCCAAGGGCTCGAGATGACGGGCGAGCGCCAGATTCTCAGCCGCGGCGTCGGCTTCGGCTATGCCTCGGGGAACATCAAGTTCCTGCTCGACGGCGTGTCGATGAACTCGACCCTGCTCGCCACCGCGAACCCGATCCTGAACATCCCCATCGAGCAGATCGAGCGCATCGAGGTCATCCGCGGACCCGGCTCCTCGGTGCACGGAGAGTACGCCTTCGCCGGCGTCTTGAACGTCATCACCCGGCAAAGCGATCGCACCATCCATGCCCAGGCCAACGAGCCCGCCGTGCCGGCGGGGGCGGGATCTGGCACTGGAGCGACCCGCAACGCGATCTAACCGCCTCGATCAATTTGGCCGGCCCTGACCGGCAACGGTGGTGTGTCCGTGTCCGAGGACGCCCTCTACGCAATCGGCGAGCCCGAGATCTCCAACGCACCCGGCCCGTCGAACGAAGCAAGCCGCTATCGCGGGGCCTTCGCCGATCTGCGCTGGCGCGAGACCTCTCTGGCGATCAAGATCCTGCACGACGACTACAGCGACCTCGGCGCCTTCCTGACCCCGCGTTTGGCCGCCGTCTGGCGCATCGACGAGGCCAACATCCTCAAGCTCCAAGACGCCCGGGCGTTTCGACCGCCGACCTTCTACGAACGGGAGTATCCGGGCCGCGAGTCCATCGCTGCAGGGGAGATCGCGACCTACGAGCTGGAGGTCCGATTCAAGCCGTTTTTTCTCAAAGTTGCACGCCGCTATGAGTAAACCGGCATGATCGACAGAGCATTGGCCGTGCGCCGCCGGTTCTCGCTGACCCTCGAGCGCAATCTCGCCGTGATCTTTGCGCTGCTCGGGATCCTGCTCACGGCGCTGATCGCACTGCACTGGGTATTGGTCATCGAGCCGACCCTGCGTGCGGACGCCGAAAGCCGCTCTCGCGCATTCGCCCGGGCCCAGACCAGCGGGATCGAGACGCTGCTGCGTGCCGATCACCGGCCAGAGCAACTCGCCGACGAGATTCGCACGGAGCTCGATGCCGTGCTGCTGCTCAAAGATGAGTCGACCGGGGCGCCGTTCGTCCGACGGATCGTCCTGGTCCTGGACGAGGAGCTGGTCGCGCTTCCGCCCGACAGCCGCAATCTCGCGCGGGGGGTCGACCAGTGTCCGGATTGTTTCGTCACGGAGGTGCCTCTTTACGATCCGGACGGCCACCTTCTGGTCGGGATCGCCACCTTCTGGTCGGGATCGCCACCTTTTTCTCGAGTCCGCAGTTCCTCGACGATCTTATCCGCGGCGTGCGCGGCAAGCTCCTGTGGGTCGGCGGCGCCATGCTTCTGGTCATCGGATTCGCCTGGTTCGGCGCCAGCCGGGTCTTGCGCAGGCTCGGCGAGAGCGAATCCAACCTGCGCACCCTCTTCGAGGCCGCGCCCTTCCCGATGATCTTGGCCGAGCGCGGTCTCGCGGGGGGCGTCCAAGCCAATCAGGCGGCCAAGGTCTATCTCGCGGTGGAGCCCGACAACACCGGACGATTCAACAGCGCGGCCTGGGAGGCACTGGCCGCCGACGGCCTCCCCGCCGGGATCGGCGAGCAGCGCGAGACCCAGGTCCTGACCCGAGACCGAAGTCGACGCTGGGCCGTGGTCTCGGCCCAAGTGCCGCTCTTCGAGCCGAGCAACGCGGTCCAAGGCGGCGTCGTCGCCGTGCTCGGCATCGACGTGGATGCCCGCACCTGGAGGATCGAGCTCGTCGAGGTCGCCGTGCCGACGCTTGTTCTGACGCTTGCGCTGATCCTGATCCTGCTGACGGGCACGGCCTTGCTGCTCAGGCGCGCGGGCCGAGGCCGCCGGTATCGAAAACGCGCGGATGTGGCAGGAGGACCCGCAGAGAGGGCGCGTACCCGTGACGGAGCGCAACCATCACTACCCCGTTCTCTTCGTCGCACCCTCCACGACAGCCAACGAGCAGACGATCGGCTTCGACCTTGCCTCCGATCCGCAACGCCGCGCAGCCATCGAGGCGGCGATCCTCGGCGGCCTCCCCACCGCGACCGAACCCATCAACTTCGTGCTGGAGCCCGGAAGCCCGAAAGGTATCCGTCTCTTTCGGCCGGTCTTCGGCGATTCGGGCGCTGCACGCGGTGTCGTCGCCGCTGCGCTGCGCATGGATAGCCTCTTGCTGATCGACGGAGCCGACAAGGCCGCAGGCCTGCAGATCGCTGACCTGCACGGCTCGGGACGCTTCGAGCCGATTGCATCGAATTGGACTGCGAATGGCGAGCCCCTTGTCGGGCCGTCGTTGACCCGCCTCATTCCGATCTTCGGCGAGGTCTTTGCGGTGACGGCCTCCGCCGGCCCGGAGTTCATGAGCAGGCATCCCGTAAGAGCTGGATGGCTCACGGCGCTCATGGGTCTCGCCCTGACCGCCGCGATCTCCGCCCGTTTCGCGCGGGCCCGCCCGGACAACTTCGACGCCATTCTCGACCGGGCCCTCCAAAGGCTCGGCGAGCTCCTCGAGGTCGAGCGGGCCTACCTGTTCCGTTTCTCGGAGGACAGCGCGCGCATGACCAACACCCATGAGTGGTGCGCCCGGGGCACTCTCTCTCAAATGGGGCGTGCGCAACACCAGCCGGTCGCGGAGATGCCTTGGTGGAAGGCCCGGATGGCGACCGGCGAGCCGGTCGTGATCTCCGACGTGGCTGCTCTTCCGGACGAGGCAGCAGCCGAGAAAACAGAGTCTCTTGCTCAAGGCATCCTGTCTCTGCTGTGCCTGCCCATGGTCGACAGCGGCGGCCGGCTCGGCGGCTTCGTCGGCTTCGATTCGGTACGCCGGCACCATCGCTATTCCGACACCGAGCGACGGCTGTTGACGGTCTTCGCGCAGATGCTCGTGAACGTCCAGAAACGGCGCGAAACGGAAGCCTCGCTGCGCCTCAGCCGCGAGCAAGCCGAGGCCGCCAGCCGCTCCAAGAGCGAGTTTCTGGCGAACATGAGTCACGAGATCCGCACGCCCATGAACGCGGTGATCGGGCTGAGCCAGGTTCTCCTGTTCGGCTCCGCCGCCGGCGAGCAGGGCCTCGAGCTCGTCTTCCGCGTCTCCATCGCCGACGCCAGGATCCTGGTCGTCGACGACCACGACGTCGCCAGAACCGTGCTTCGCGAGATCCTCGAGAGTTGGCGCTGCCGGGTCGAGGAAGCCGCGAGCGGGGCTGCTGCGGTGCAGGCCGTCGTCGCGGCCGATCGAGCCGGCATGCCCTTCGATGTCATCCTGATGGACTGGAAGATGCCCGGCGAGATCGACGGGCTGGAGGCGGTCCGGCAGCTGTTTCGGTTGCGCAACGAGGGCGTCCTGACCGGTGCCGAGGCCCCGGCGATCATCGTCAGCGGCTACAACCGCGACCACCTTCCGAAAGACCGCTCGGGTCTCAGTGGTTTCCTGGGCAAGCCGGTCACCGCCTCGGCCCTGCTCGACACCCTGCTCGAAGCGCATGGCGGAGCACCGCAACCCGAGAAGCCCGCGCGACCGGCCCGGACACCGCCGCCCTCCTTTGCCGGCGCGGCGATCCTGCTGGTGGAAGACAACGCACTGAACCAGGAAGTCGCAAAACGCATGGTTCAGCGCACCGGCGCCGTCGTGACCCTGGTCGAGCACGGTGGCGAGGCGGTCGAGCTGGCGACGACGCGGGAGTTCGACATCGTTCTGATGGATCTGCAGATGCCGATCATGGAGGGATTCGAGGCCACCCGGCGGATTCGTCCGGTGCGTCCCGATCTGCCGATCATTGCACTCTCGGCGGCGGTGATGGAGGCCGATCGGAACGACGCCCGGGAAGCGGGCATGAACGACCACCTGGCCAAGCCGATCGACACGGGCGAGCTCTACCGGACCCTCGCCCGCTGGCTGCCCAGTCGTGACTAAGCCAGGCCGAAGGGCGCCGCGGCAGAAGCGACCGACCCCGGATCCGATCCCTAGCGGAAGCCTCGGGCAATCAGCCGGCGGCAGCCGGACCGAGCGCGCACAAGGCCCGGACGATCGCCGCATCCTCGGCGCGCTCGGCCACGGCAACCTGCACGAAACCCAATCCTCGGGCCTTCTCCGCCGTGCGTTCGGCCACGACTACCAAGGGCGTGGCGAGCAACGTAGCACGTCCCTCGGGGCCGAGCATCTCCATCAGATTCAGCATGACCTCGTCGCTGGTCGCGGTGACCGCGGCGACGGTCTCGGGCCAGCGCGACAGCAGAGGAGCGGGATCGAACGCCGGACGCAGGCGACGGTAGACCTCTGCAAAGGACACCTCGGCCCCGCGCTCGCGCAGGGTCTCGGCGAACAGGGCACGCCCGCCTTCGCCGCGGACGATCAACACCCCACGCCCGCGCATGTCGGCCAGCTCGGGCATCGCCAGCAGGGTCTCGCTGTCGAAGCGCTGTTCCGGGACCAGCTCCGGCGCACGACCCGCGTCGGTCAACGCCTGTGCGGTCGCCCGCCCGACGGCCGCGACCTTCGCAGCGCATGACCAAGAGCCGTCCGGCATCAAGGCGAGTGCCTGCTCCACCGCATTCGGGCTGACGAAATAGAGCATGTCCCAGGACTGCGCCAGCAGCGCGGCCGCCTCGCGCGGATCGGCGACCGGGGCGATCTCGATGCTGGGCACGCGGATCGCGCGACCGTTGGCCTCCTCGATCAGCCGGCAGAGCCCGTCGGCTTGGGCCGCCGGCCGGGTGACCAAGACGCCGCGCCCGCCGAGATCACAGGGGGCGGGCATCAGGGCTCCTGCAGTGCGCTCAGGATCTCGTCCGCACCCTGCGCGAGCAGATCGTCGGCGACCCGCGTCCCGATCGCCTCCCAATCCGCGCGGGGACCTTCGGATTCGGCACGCAGGATCCGAGATCCGTCCGGCGTCCCGACGAGCCCCTTGAGGACGAGTCGGTCGACCTCGATCAGGGCATGTCCGGCGATCGGCACCTGACAGCCGCCGTGCAGACGTGCGTTCATCGCACGCTCGGCGAGCACCCGGTCCGCGGTGTCGCGGTGATGCAGGGGCGCGATCAGATCATTGGTGCGCGGGTCCGCGCTGCGGCACTCGATCCCGATGGCGCCCTGCCCGATCGCGGGCAAACTGTCCTGCGGCGCGATCCGGCCGCGGATGCGCGACTCGAAGCCTAGCCGCATGAGTCCTGCCGCGGCCAGGATGATGGCGTCGTACTCCCCGGCATCGAGCTTGGCGAGACGCGTGTTGACGTTGCCGCGCAAGGGCTCGATGCGCAGATCGGGACGCCGGTCGGCGAGCTGACACTGGCGACGCAGGCTCGAGGTGCCGACACAGGCGCCCTGCGGGAGACTGTCGAGATCATCGTAGCGATTCGAGACGAAGGCATCGCGCGGGTCCTCGCGATCCATGATGACGGCCAGATGGAGACCTTCGGGAAAGTCCACCGGGACGTCCTTCATCGAGTGCACGGCGATGTCCGCCACGCCCTCCAACATGCCCTGCTCGAGCTCCTTCACGAAAAGGCCCTTGCCACCGACCTTCGCCAGCGGCGCATCGAGGATCTTGTCGCCCTTGGTGGTCATGCCGACGATCTGGATCTCGAGGCCGGGATGGAGCTTGGTCAGCAGCGCGGAGACATGCTCGGCCTGCCACATGGCCAAGGGGGATTTACGGGTGGCGATACGGATGATGTTCGACATGGTGGATCCTAAAGGGGGTCTCGGTCGGAGACTGAGTCGGAAACTGGGACGTACGATCACGCCCGCGCGGACGAGACCACTGGACCACGTAGGCGGCGAAAGGGTGAGATTGTGTCACAGCCGACGCGGGGATTCGAACCGGTTAAACTGCGTCTCGCAGCGACATGGCTACTCAAGCCGGTTTTCAACGCTGGAGGCACCAACGAACGACGGAGCAGACGCAGTTTAAATAATTATTTTTCAATATCCTAAACTGCGTCCCGCACGGATCCGGAGGGGTCTGCCCTATGCCGCCGCCGACTGAATCATCCCGCCCCACTCAGGACGCGGTTTAGCTGGGGACTTGGGAGAATTGGTTTTCATCCGGCCGCCCCTCCGCATGCAGCCAGATCGGACCGCTTCCGTAACCGGGATACAGGGGTATCGCGATCAGCGCACCGGATCGCGTACCGAACCCGTCGGTCCGCTCGAACGTCATGGCGCCTTCGGGTCCCGCGTCCGCGCGGCCCTGATTCGATG
>NZ_DATITZ010000066.1:0-11480 GCF_035467215.1 Thiocapsa sp.
ACGTCGAACACCGCCGCGACGCACTCCGCACACCGGCTTCGCGTTCCTCAGGCTCCTCGCACTCATCCACCTGCCGACACTGCGCCACCGAGGTGATCAGTGCGGGAAAGCCGCGAGCATTCCGCGCGAAATAATTCGGGACTCGGCCGGTGAAATAAAGTGAGCGACAACAGCTGACGTTCAGCGTGAAGGGTTTGTCGACCACCACATGCTTGCCCGCCTCGAGCGCCTCGGCCGCTAGGGGGTGATGTGTTGCGTTCGGGGTCGCCAGCACGACGAGGTCGATGTCCGGGCGAGCGATCAGCGCCTGCGGCGACGCACAGACCGCAACATCCGGCCAGGCGGCATGGACCTTGGCCGCATTGCCGCTGGCGATGGCGCTAAGGCGCAGGCCGGGGACCGCTGAGATCAGAGGCGCGTGGAAGGTCGCGCCGGTGTAGCCGAAACCGAGGATACCGACGCTCAATGGCGTACGCATCAGCAGGCTCCTGAATGGAAGTTCGGCACGATAAGGGTCGGGATGCAACGGCCCTTGCGCGGAGCGTCGTTTGGACAGCGCTCCCTGTCGCAAGATCGCCCCGCATCGGGTGCTCGCCCGAGCTGAAACGTCGGATTTGTCCGGAACTCTGCAGGTTTCGCGCTCGACCCCTGCGCGCACGCCGTCGCCCGGTGAGTCTTCGGGGGTGGTTGTGTCGGTGTCCTTGGGTACTACTTTATGACGGGGGAGACCGGAAGAAACCGCGTTGGATGGCTCAGGGGGCGTTTGGGCGCGCACGGAGCATAACGCCGCCGACGTGAATTATCACATCAATGTCTTTCGGAGGACTGCATGGAGACCCTTCGCTACAACTATGCTCAGCGACTTCTGCATTGGCTGATTGCCCTGCTGGTTTTGGGTTTGCTGGCCGTCGGCTCCTTGTTGGGAACCCTCGGGTTCGACGGGCTCAAGGATCTGGTCGGGTTGGAAATGACCAATCAACTCTACGGATACCATAAGACATTCGGTATCCTGCTGCTGACCCTGATGATCTTACGCCTTGCCCTGAAGAGGCTTTTCCGGTCTCCGGCCTATCAACCCCCGTTGACCGGATTGGAGCGTGCGGGCAGTCTGACCGTGCATACGTTCGTTTATGTCGCCCTGATCCTGATGCCGGTTTTGGGTTGGCTGGGGACGGCGACCGGGGGTTTTCCGGTGCAGTTCTTCAACCTCACTCTACCGGGCCTGGTGCCCGAGAATAAGGAGTTGAGCAAGATCCTGTTCCAACTTCACGCGATTGTCGGTTGGGTGATTTTGGTCCTGATCCTGATTCACGTCTCTGCAGCGGTCTATCACTGGCGGATCAAACGTGACGGTGTGATGAAGCGCATGAGTCTATTCTAATGCTCCGGCCGGAGCGCGATCTTGCCGAATTCGCGGATCGTCCGACGATTGGGTCGGATCCTCTTTTCTGCGGCTGATCGCGCGTCCGCTCGGGGGCGCTGCAGACAGGTGTCGCGGGTTCTTGTCGCTCAGGTTCTTTTCGCGCTATATTCCCCCGCTTCGCCTTTGAGCAGAGGCGGTTTCCCTTGCGGAGGAACCGCCTCTTTTTGTTTTCCGGAGACTGAGCGGGGTCTGCCCCAATGACCGAACCCTTGATGGCCACCTATAAGCGCTTGCCTGTCGCCTTTGAGCGCGGCGAGGGCGTTTGGCTTTGGGATACGGAAGGCCGGCGTTATCTCGATGCGCTTTCCGGCATTGCCGTGTGCGGGCTCGGGCATGCGCACCCGGCGGTTCGCGATGCGATCTGCGAGCAGGCCGGGCTGTTGATTCACACCTCGAACCTGTACCGGATCACCGAGCAGGAGCGCCTCGGCGCGATGCTGACCGAGATGTCGGGCATGGATCGCGTCTTCTTCGGCAATTCCGGTGCGGAGGCCAACGAGGCCGCGATCTTGATCGCGCGTCTCCATGCCCACCGGCGCGGGATCGAGAATCCCGCGATCCTGGTCGCCGAGAACAGCTTCCACGGGCGCACGCTCGCGACCCTGTCGGCGACCGGCAATCGCAAGGTCCAAGCCGGTTTCGAGCCGCTCGTGCAGGGCTTCGTGCGGGTCCCTTACGACGACGTCGAGGCCATCGAGACCGCAGCGGCCAATCGTCTGAACATCGTGGCCATCCTGGTCGAGCCCATCCAGGGCGAGGGCGGTATCCGGATCCCGGCGCCGGACTACGGACAGCGTCTGCGCGAGTTGTGCGATCGGCACGGCTGGCTCTTGATTTGCGACGAGATCCAGACCGGAATGGGGCGCACCGGGCGGTGGTTCGGGCATGAGCACGGCGGGACCCTCCCCGACGTCGTCACCTTGGCCAAGGGCCTCGCCAACGGCGTGCCGATCGGCGCTTGCCTTGCTCGCGGGGCGGCGGCCGAGGTCTTCGGGCCGGGTTCGCACGGCTCGACGTTCGGGGGCAACCCACTGGTTTGCCGTGCAGCGCGTGCCGTGTTGGAGACGATCGTTGCCGACGACCTGGTCGCCAACGCGGCCGAGCAAGGAGCCTATCTGCTCGACGGCTTCCGGAGTGCCTTGAACGACGTGCCCGGCGTGGTCGAGGTGCGCGGGCGGGGTCTGATGCTGGGGATCGAGCTGGAACGCCCCTGTGCCGATCTGGTCGGGCAGGCGCTCGAGGCCGGTCTACTGATCAACGTGACGGCGGAGCGCGTTATCCGCCTCCTGCCGCCCTTGATCCTGGCTCGGACCGAGGCCGACCGACTTCTCGAAGGGCTGACGACCCTGGTCAAGCGCTGGTTGAGCGATGTCTGAGCAACGCCCCGCGGGAGAGACGACGTCTATGGATGCCGATCAGACACACTGCCGACACTTTCTGTCCTTGCTCGATCTGAGCGCCGAAGAGGCCCGAGGACTGATCGCGCGGGCGACCGAGCTCAAGCGGATGTTGAAGTCCGGCGAGGACTATCGGCCGTTCCCGAACCGTACCCTGGCGATGATCTTCGAGAAATCCTCGACGCGCACCCGGGTGTCCTTCGAGGTCGGCATGGTGCAGCTCGGCGGCCACGCCTTGTTCCTGTCCCCGCGCGACACCCAACTGGGCCGCGGCGAGCCGATCGAGGACAGCGCACGGGTGCTCTCGCGCATGGTCGACGCCGTCATGATCCGGACCTTCGATCACGACATCGTCGACCGTTTCGCCGCGAATTCGCGCGTACCTGTCATCAACGGCCTGACCGACCGTCTGCATCCCTGTCAGCTGCTGGCCGACATGCAGACCTATCACGAGCATCGCGGCGATATCCGCGGTCGACGCGTGACCTGGATCGGCGACGGCAACAACATGTGCCACTCCTTCATGGAGGCCGCGCAGGTGTTCGATTTCGAGCTGAGGGTTGCCTGTCCGGAAGGGTTCGATCCGGATGCCGATCTGCTCGCCGCGGTCCACGACCGTTGCAGCATCCTGCGCGATCCGCAGGAGGCTGCCGTGGGGGCGGATCTGGTCGTGACCGACGTCTGGGCCAGCATGGGCCAGGAAGATGAGCAGGCGAAACGCGAGGCCCTGTTCGCGCCCTTCCAGGTGGATGATGCCGTCATGGGGCGGACCGCGCCCGACGCACTCTTCATGCATTGCCTGCCGGCGCATCGGGGAGAAGAGGTGGCCGCCTCCGTCATCGACGGCCCCAGATCCGTGGTCTGGGATGAAGCCGAGAACCGTCTCCACGCCCAAAAGGCCCTGCTGGAATTTCTCCTGCTGCCACGAGGGTGACAGGCGCCGGGCCCTGGTGTAACTTGCGGTTTTCGCTGGCCCGACGCGACCGCTCGGCACGGTCGCGAGACTGCTCACGTCCGACCTACGCCTCGCCGAGGATCCCCCGTGAGACGTTCCACGCTCCTCTTCGTCCTGCTCCTGGGCATCCACTTCGCGCAGATCCCGCCGGTATGCGCCGCGACGCGCTATGTGACGGACTCGCTCGAGGTCACCTTGCGCACGGGCGAGAGCAACCGCTATCGCATCATCCGCATGCTGCCGAGCGGTACGCCGGTGGAGGTCGTCAGCGTGAACAAGGCGACCGAATACGCGCGCGTGCGTACCGAGGACGGGACCGTCGGTTATGTGCTCGAGCGTGAGCTGCAGGACGAGCCTGCCGCGCGCAATCGCGTCATCGAGCTCGAGAAACGCTTGGTCGAGCTGCAGGGCGAGCCGGACACGCTGGCCGCGAGGCTCGGGGCGCTGCAGACGGCGTACGACCGGCTCGATGCCGATTTCCAGGTCGTGCAGCGCGAGAAGCTGCGGCTCGAGCAGGAGCTGGCCACCATTCGTCATGCCTCGACCAACATCCTCGACATCACCAGCGACCGAGAGCGTCTGCGCATTCAGGTCAGCGAGCTCACGCGCGAGCGCGCCGACCTCGAGCAGGCCAACCGCGACCTCGGCAACCGGACCAATCAGCGCTGGTTCATGATCGGAGCCGGCGTCATCCTTATCGGGGTGCTGATCGGCCTGTTTTTACCGCACCTGAGCTTTCGCCGTCGGCGCGGTTCTTGGGGGTCGCTCTAGAAGGCCCCGGATGCTCGGGCGCGGCGGAGCGGCTGAGTTCGGTGCCGCAGCGCATTGGGTGCTTCGAAGGCTGCGTGAAGCGGAACGCGGGACCCGGCCAGAGGTTGAGCCGGCCTATGCTAGACTCCCGGCCAAGTTGAGTCCGATGATTCGATCCGCCTGACGGGGTGTTTGCGGCCCGATGAGCGCCCGATGAGCGTTGTTCCGGTCGGAGCTGCGAACGGCGGACGCAAACAGGCTTTATCGAACCGACGATGCCGCCCGGGATCGACGACCCGGCTCGATCCCATTCGTGCGATGCGCTTCCAAATCCGAAGGGGTTTTCATGTTAAGAGAGTGGTCCGGTATCTACAGCATCGGGATCGAGGAGATCGACCGACAGCATCAAGGCTTCTTCGCCGCGTCGCATCAGCTCTACGAAGCGATCCTGGACCGCGAGGCCAAGACCGGCGTGATCGATGCCGTTGCCTTCATGCGGAGCTACGCGGAGACCCACTTCTCCACCGAAGAAGACTTCATGCGTCGGCACGACTATCCGGATCTCGACGCGCACCTCAGGCAGCATGTCGCCTTCATGCGGCGCTTGGATGAACTAGAGAACGATCTGCGGACCTTTGGTCCCGGCCAGGAGCTCGCGGATCGGGCCTTGGAGATGACCCAGGATTGGTTGATCGATCATATCGCGGACGAGGACGTCCTCTACGCACTGCATGTAAAGGCGGGTGAGCTCGGCGACCATCCGCCCCGGCATCGGGAGCAACCGACGATCGGGGATCGGTAACCCCGGGTCCGGCAGCAGGGGAGCGTTACGGTCCCGCTGCTGCCGACTGTCGATACCTGTCGAATCAGGCCCGCCCCGCCCGACCTGTTCGGATCGAGCCGCCCCGATCGAGCCGCCCCGGTAACCCGGAAACAGGGCGCCGCCGGGGCTGCCCGGGCGATCGGTCAGGATGCCTTATCGACATCGTCCCCGGCAGCCGCTTCAGGAGCCGGCGTCTGCGGTGCTGCCGCTTTGGCTTTCCCCGTGCTGCGGCAGTGGCTCGCGACCTCGATTCCATCCTTTCGTGTATAGCCTGCCTGCCAGCGGCATGCCTCCGTCGTCCCGCATACCGCTTCTTCAAGGCCCTTGCACGCCGACGCGGCGAAGGCCGGGCCGCTGAGCGCGAGGGTGAGCGTGGCTGTGGTCAGGGAAAAGGCCGAGAGAGAGCGAATCGTCGTGGGTCGCATGTAGGCTGATCCTCGTTTGTGGTTTGGAGGTCACGCCACGAATCTAAACGTAGCGTGTTCGCAAACGATAGAGGGATGCCGTACACAAATCAAGGGTTCTTGTGCGAGGTGCGCCCGTCAGGTGGCCCAACGATCCACCAGTGCACGGATCCGTGCGATGGCCTCGGGGATCGCTGCCTCGACCGCGGGCGTCAGCCGGTCGCCCCAGCCGACGAATTCGGGCTCGATGCCGACCAAGGCGCGTTGGAGCGGGAGGGTGTCGGTGAGGCGTGCGATATCCATTAGGTCGGAAAGACTGACCTCGTGAACTGTCTTGGCATTGACGCTGAGCTGGCGATCCATCGCCTCGCCTTCGAAGACCCGGACGCTGCCGGGTGGCTCGCCCATTGCGGCGGCATCCACGACGATCAGCCGCGGACAGTCCCCGATCGGCAGGGCGAGCGTGAAGCTCAGGGTTCCGCCGTCGATGAACACGAGGGATGCGTCCGGATCGCTCTCCTGCTCGAGTCGGCGAACGACCTCCGCGCCGACCGCCTCGTCGGTCATGAGGACGTTGCCGAGGCCGAGGATGAGTGTGGTGGGTTGCACGGCGGTGGACCTTCTCGGGCTGATGAGGGGTGATCCTAAGATCGTTTGATCTGAGTCCTTGCGGGTGGGCGCGGAGCGGCTTAGCCTGCCGAGCAATGATCGACTTCCCTTGGGGGCTTGTCCATGTGTCTCGGTATCCCGATGCAGATCCAGTCCGTCGATGGCTTCGTGGCCCGGTGCACGGCGAAGGGCGCGGAGCGCGAGGTGAATCTCTTCATGCTGCAGGACGAGACGATCGGCGTCGGCGACTACGTGGTCGTCCATCTGGGCCACGCCATCAGCCGGATGAGCGAGGAGGAGGCGGCTGCGGCCTGGGAGATCTATGACGCCATCCTCGCGGCGCAGGACGGCGGCCGGATCGAGGTCTAGCCGGCGGGCCGGGATGCCCGAGCGGGCGCCCCGGCCGCTAGACAGACTCAGCCCAGGAATGCCTCGGTCAGCGCGTACTGATGCTCGGCCTCGGAGGTCTCGGGTGCGTCGTCCTCCTCGATCAGGGTGCAGTTGACGGCCATGCGGGCCTGCATGGCGGCCTTCCAAGCGCGGTTCTGTTTCTCGCTCAGGAGCGCATCGGGCGTCAGGGCCGCCGCGGCGGAGGCGGCGACGAAGTGATCGGCTTGGGCCAGCCAATCGGTGTCTTTGCCGCAGTCGGTGTAGGTCTTGGTTGCGTACGCCTTGGCCGCCTTGAAGGCGTCTTCCAGCTCGCCGGGGGCGGCCTCCTCGCGCATTCCGACCTCGATGGCGCGGTTGACCCGCTCGTCCTTGCTCAACGGCATGACGTGATGGGCGAAGCGGGAGCCTAGAATGCGTTGCTGCTGTGCGTCGAGTCCGTTGAGGGCATCACGCAGCGCGTGGTCGTTGTTGATCTTGGGCATCGGGAAGCTCCTCGGCCTGTGAGTGGGCCGGCCGGATGGCCTGCCGGCTCGGCGAAGATCGGCTGGCTTGCCGACCGAAATCGGTCACGGATCGTCCGACGCATCCGGCATGGGTGTCGCGCCGCGGTGCTGCCGGGATCAAGGGTTCTCCATATCACCAAATTCCAATATAGACTGCATTGACTTGCATCACTCCGTCGGAGCCTATGAACCGTACCGTCTTCTTCGTCTCAGAGAGCACCGGCATTACCGCCGAGACGCTCGGCCACAGCCTGCTGTCGCAGTTCGATACCATCGACTTCGAGCAGGTGTACATGCCCTACATCAACACCGACCTGCGCGCCAAGGCGTTGACGCAGCGGATGCAGGAGGCCGCCGATCGCGACGGGGTGCGCCCGATCGTCTTCGCCACCATGCTCAACAACGAGATCCGCGCGATCCTGGAAAGCGGCAATTGCTACTACGTCGAGCTCTTCGAGGGTTTCGTCGCGCCGCTCTCCGCGGAGCTGGGCGTGCCGCCGAGCCGAAAATCCGGGCGCAGCCATGCCATCACCAAGCCCAGCTATTACACCAAGCGGATCGAGGCGATCAATTTCGCCATGGCCAACGACGACGGGGTCCGGCCGGACAACTTTCATCGCGCCGACGTGGTCTTGATCGGTGTCTCGCGCTCGGGCAAGACGCCGACCTGTCTCTATCTCGCCATGCATTACGGTCTGCGCTCCGCCAACTATCCGGTCACCGAGGAGGACTTCGAGCGCGGGGACGTCCCTCAATTGGTCTGGGACTGTCGCCACAAGCTCTTCGCGCTCACCATCGATCCGCAGCGCCTGCAACTGATCCGCGAAGAGCGGCGTCCCGGCAGCGGGTACGCGTCTTTGGAGCGTTGTCAGGAGGACATTAGGATGGCGACTCAGATCTACAAGCGGCTGCAGATCCCGGTGCTCAACACCACGAGTCAGTCGATCGAGGAGATCTCCTCGCACATCATCAAGGCGCTACGCGGGAGCGGGGAACGCTGAGGATGCGCAGTCCGCTTCTTGGCCCGAATGCGCCCCGAATCGGTGCGCGGTTGGTTGCGGCGACTGGTCCCTACACCGATAATGCGCGGGTTTTTGCCGCTTTAGGGCGGCCGACCTGCGGATAGGACGACAGAGCGATGAAGATCGGAATTCCCTTGGAGACCGCCCCCGGCGAGACCCGCGTGGCCTCGATCCCGGAAGTGATCAAGAAATTGATCGGTAAGGGTTTCGAGGTCATGGTTGAGGCGGGCGCCGGGGTGCGTGCCGGCTACCCGGACGACGACTTCGCGGCGGCGGGTGCGCAGCTGACCGATCGCGCAGGCGCCTTCGATGTCGACCTCCTGCTCAAGGTCCGTCGACCCGATGCCGCGGATGTCGAGGCGCTGCGGCCGGGCGGACTCTATATCGGCCTGCTGGAGAGCTGCGGGGAAGACGCGATCCTCTCGGCCATGCTCGCCAAGGGGGTTCGCGTCCTCGGGATGGAGCGGATGCCGCGCACCTCGCGCGCCCAATCCATGGATGCCCTGTCCTCGCAAAGCAACATCGCCGGGTATCGCGCGACCCTCGAGGCGGCGGCCCGCTACGGCCGTTTCCTGCCCATGATGATGACCTCCGCGGGTTCCGCGAAGCCGGCCCGTCTGGTCGTCCTGGGTGTGGGTGTGGCGGGCCTTCAAGCGATCGCCACCGCGCGTCGACTCGGCGCCGATGTCTACGCCTACGACGTGCGCCCCGAGACCCAGGAGCAGATCCGCTCCCTGGGCGCCAAGCCGATCGAGCTGGACCTGGGTGAAAGCGGTTCAGGCGAAGGCGGTTATGCCAAGGAGCTCTCCGAGGAGGCGAAGGCGAAGCAGCAGGCGGCCCTGAGCGACCAGCTCGCCAAAGCTCACGTCATCATCACGACCGCCCTGATCCCCTGTCGCCCGGCACCGGTCCTGGTCACGGAAGCGGTCGTGAAACGCATGCGCCCCGGGTCCGTCATCGTCGATCTGGCCGCGGCCAACGGCGGCAACTGCCCGCTGACGGTCGCGGGCGAGATCGTCGAGCGCCACGGCGTGACCATCGTGGGTCTGACCAACTTCCCCGCCTTGGTCCCGGCGGACGCGAGCGCCTTCTACGCCCGCAACCTCGCCAATCTGATCGAGATCATGTTCACCCCGAGCGAGTCCGGCCCGGTTCTCAAGGACCTCGCCGAGGACGACATCACGGCGGCCATGCTGGTGAAGCCCTCGACCTGAGAGCGATCCGAGACATCGGGCCGCAAAGACAGCGTTGCGGCCCGAACGCCTTTTCTGCGATGACTGACCAGGGATCATCGGCGACGCGCCCATGATCACCGTCCAACCGGAGTTACCCCTATGCCCGAGGCACTCGATCCCTCGCTCGTTGCCCTCTATGTCTTTGTTCTGGCCTGCTTCATCGGCTACTGGGTGGTCTGGGGCGTCACGCCCTCGCTGCACACCCCGCTGGTCGCGCTCACCAACGCCATCTCGGGTATCGTTCTGGTCGGCGCTCTGCTCGTCGCCGGCGATCCGGATGCGGGGCTCTTCACCCGGATCATCGGCTTCATCGCCGTGCTCCTGGCGTCCATCAATGTCTTCGGCGGCTTCCTGGTGACACACCGGATGCTTTCGATGTTCAAGAAGAAAAAGTAAGGATTGGCCGTCATGACGCTTTCAGTGAATCTCCAGGCGGTGGCCTATCTGGTCTCGGCCGTGCTCTTCATCCTGGCCCTCAAGGGTCTGACCCATCCGGCATCGGCTCGGCGCGGCAACCTCTACGGCATGCTCGGCATGCTGATCGCCGTCGTCGCGACCCTGATGGGCGATCAGGTCCAATCCTACGGATTCATCATCGTCGGGATGACGCTGGGCGCGATCATCGGCATCATCGTGGCCCTGCGCATCCAGATGACGGCCATGCCGCAGTTGGTGGCGGCCCTGCATAGCTTCGTCGGTATGGCGGCGGTCATGGTCGCCATCGGGACCTTCCTCACCAAGCGCGGCGCAGGTGAGTTGAGTGCGCTCTTGATGGGCGAGATCTCCGCCGGCGTGGTCATCGGTGCCATCACCTTCACCGGATCGGTCATCTCCTTCGGCAAGCTGCAAGGTCTGCTCAGCGGCAGCCCGGTCAAATTCAAGGGCCAACATCTGCTCAATGCGCTGCTGGGGATCGCGACTCTCGCCCTGGCCGTGCATTTCGCCATGACCGGCAGCCTGATCTCGCTGACCCTCATGACCCTGCTCGCCTTCACCCTCGGCGTGACCCTGATCATCCCGATCGGCGGGGCGGACATGCCGGTCATCATCTCGATGCTGAACAGCTATTCGGGTTGGGCCGCAGCGGCGACCGGCTTCACGCTGCACAACAACCTGCTCATCATCGTCGGCGCACTGGTCGGCTGCTCGGGCGCGATCCTCTCCTACATCATGTGCAAGGCGATGAACCGCTCGATCCTCAACGTCGTCTTCGGCGGTTTCGGCTCGGACAGTAGCGGCGCGGACAGCGCGGGCGCGGTCGCCGCCGAGAAGGGTGTAAAGTCGGCCGCGGTCGAGGATGCCGTCTACTGGATGGAGGATGCCAACCGGGTCATCATCATCCCCGGGTACGGCATGGCCGTCGCTCAAGCGCAGCACGCGCTGAAGGAGTTGATGGAGCTGCTGGAGGCACGCGGCGTGGAGGTCAAGTTCGGGATCCACCCCGTCGCCGGCCGCATGCCCGGGCACATGAACGTGCTGCTCGCCGAGGCCGACATCCCCTACGACCGCGTGCTTGAGATGGACGAGATCAACCCAGACTTTCCGAGCACCGACGTGGTGCTGGTCGTCGGCGCGAACGACGTCGTCAATCCCGCGGCCAAGGAGGACAAGACCAGTCCCATCTACGGCATGCCCATTTTGGAGGCCGGGCGCGCGCGTCAGGTCTACTTCCTAAAGCGCTCCATGCGTCCGGGTTACTCGGGTGTGGACAATCTGCTCTTCTACCAAGAGAACACCTCGCTGGTCTTCGGCGATGCGAAAGACACCATCGAGGGGATGAACAGCGCGTTGAAGGGCGGCGGGCACTGAGCCTAAACCGCGTCCAGAGCGAGATGCTCACGTTCGCGTGAGTTCGACGTTTGATGCATCCATAACCCTTAGCGGGGACGCGGTTTAGAATTTTATATTTTTTAATACCTTAAACCGCGCCGCCTACGACAATTATCGGAGCCGGCGCGGCCAAGCCAAT
>NZ_DATITZ010000067.1:0-12374 GCF_035467215.1 Thiocapsa sp.
TCGATGGCCGATGCGGATGCCCTGCGGGCGGTCCGCGACGAGAAGAAGGCAACCAAGGCCGTGGTCGTGGGCGGCGGTCTGATCGGGTTCGAGGTCTGCGAGGCGCTGCGGCTCGCCGGGATTCACACGACCGTGATCGAGCAGACCCCGAAGATCCTGCCGTTTCTCGATCCCGACCTGTCGAAGCTTGTCGAGAACCACGTCCGCGCACACGGCCCCGACATCATCGTCGGCAACGGCGTTGCGGAGCTTCTCGGCGAGAACGGCAAACTTGTCGGGGTCAAGCTCGACAACGGCACCGAGCTGCCCTGCGATGTCGCGGTGATCGCCGTTGGGGTCAGATCCAATGTCACGCTCGCGCAAGCGGCCGGAATCGAGATCGGCGCGGTCGGGGCATCCGCGTCAACGAGTACATGCAGACCTCCGACCCGGACGTGTACGCCGTCGGCGACTGCGTCGAATGCATCTCGCTGGTCAGCGGCAAAGCGGTGCGTGCGCCCTATGGCGATCTCGCCAATATACAGGGGCGCGTCGCCGGGCAGAATCTGGTCAAGGAAGGCAGCGCCCGCTTCCGTCGCCATGGCGATCCGCGGCAAGCTGACGGTCGAGGACATGGTCAACGCCGATCGGCCCTATGCGCCGCCGTACTCGCTCGCCATCGATCATGTGATTGGCTCCGCCTAGGTCTTGGACAACAAGCGCCAGGGTCGCATGCAGGGTCTCTCGGCGAGCGAGGTCAAACAGCGCGTCGACACGGGCGCCGAATGCTTCATCCTTGATACCCGCAGCCCTCAGGAATTCGAGGAAACGCGCCTGGGCATCGGCGAGACCCTCATCCCGCTCGGCGCATTACGCGAAGGAGAAGTAGGCCCAGTCTTTGTCCCGTTGCGTACGATCTTAAGTACAGGTACTATAATACGTACAACCCCCGGAGATCACCGCAAGATGGACACCATCAGCTACTCGGCCTTCAGGACCCGCCTTGCCAGCACGCTCGACAAGGTCAACGACGATCACACGCCAATCCTGGTCACACGCCAGAACGGCAAACCGGCCGTCGTGATGAGCCTGGAGGATTTCCATTCCTATGAAGAAACGGCTTACTTGATGGCGAGTCCTCGAAATGCCGAGCGTCTGAATCGCGCCATCGCCGAGGTCGAGACCGGGAAGATCCAGTACCGTGAGCTGATGGAAGAATGATCCTCGCTTGGGCCGAGCCCGCATGGGAGGACTATCTTTATTGGCAGCAGACAGACAGAAGGACGCTTAAACGAATCAACACCCTGATTCAGGAAATGCAGCGACAGCCTTTTCAAGGACTCGGAGACCCCGAACCCTTGAAGCACCAGTGGTCTGGGTACTGGTCGCGGCGAATCGATCGCGAGCACCGACTCGTCTATCGGGTCAAGGATTCATCACTGATCATTGTTCAGTGTCGATACCATTATTGAGCACTTCACGCCGAGTCCTGTCCTTGTCAGGGGAGGCGAAGACTCGGTTCCAGGTCGATGCGACATCCTCCACCAGATCCTTGTCGCCGAGCAGGTTGGATTTTCCGGCATCGGTTGCGTTGAATGCGGCGTGACGGGCTCGGGACGCGACCGAAGAGTCCGTGTGGAGCTTGTCCGTCGCGGGCTCTTTTCGCGCCTGCGCTTCCTTCTCCTCGGCCGCACCGTAGTAGGGCCGCGTCTCGTCGAGCTTGCGGTCGACGGGCGTTGCGATGGCGACGGCGCTGCCCGATGGGTTGACGCGGAAATAGGTGCCGCCGCCAAGCTGCGGCGCAAGCTCGAATCCGACCCGGCACAACCGCGATACCTGGTCACGGTGCGCAGCCGGAGGAGGAGCGGGCGATGCCGCAGGCGGCTTTCGATCGTCTTTCGGAAATCGACGCCTCGCCGACGCGGGAGCAGAAGACACCAGCGCGCAGCACCCTCGGCCGCATCGAGGATCTGAATCTCGATGACCGTTTTCAGCAGGCGGCACCGGCCGCGCCGGCCGCCCCCGAGGGTCTTCCCTCGCGCGAGCAGCAGGACGACGGCCGAGCGGAGCAGGGCCCAGCGCGGCAGGAAGGCCGCCTTCCGGCAATGGCGGGGTCCGCAGCACCGGGGCCGGCCGGTATGCCCGAGCCGCCTTTGGGCGCTGAGGCACCCGACGTCAATCTCTTCGAGACCGAGGTCGAGCCGTTTCGGATGAGCCTGCTCGACAGCGGGCATTTCGTGCTCTTTCGTCCGGTCCGCCAGAACGGACAGCGCCTGATCCAGGGCGTGCTCATCGAGCAGATGCCTTTTTGCGCGGCGGCATCGAGGACGCCTTCCGGGAGACGCTGCTTTCGCAGACGACGGATCTAGTCGTCGCTTGGGACGGCGACGTCTCGGCCGCCTACCCGAGCCAAGCCGCGCGCAGCTTCAAGGCATGGAGCTGCTGTTCAGTGTCGGGCGACTGCCGGCCGCTCCGGGTGCGCACCTCCTGTATTGGATCGCCGCGGCACTCGTCGCGATCCTTTGCGGCGGCATCTATCTCATCTATCGACTCGGCCTGCGCCAGATCGCGCTGGCTCGCCAACAACAGGACTTCGTCTCGGCCGTGAGCCATGAGCTGAAGACTCCCTGACCTCGATCCGCATGTACCGCGAGCTGCTGCGCGAATGGGTGCCGGAAAAGAAGCGCGCGACCTATTACGCCTTCATCCACGATGAGAGCGAATGTCTGTCGCGCCTCATCGATAACGTCCTGCAGCTCGCGCGCATGACACGCAACGATCTGCGTCTGCATCTCCGACCGGTCTCGGCGGGCGAGCTGATGGATCGGGCTGAAGGCTCGTCGTCGTGACCAGGCCGTCCCTTCAACCCGCTCGATGAAGAGCATCGTGGCCGTATAGAGATCGTTGTGGACGAAGGCATGCACGGCCCGTCACACGATGCGCTGCCGAAACCTCTTTGCGTCGTCGGGCCAATCGCGCGTCACTGAAAGGGACGCCTGCCGAAGCGCGTCGACCAGTCGCCGGGTGGCCTCGGCATTGCGCGCGAACACCTCCGCCAGCGAGGTGCAGCCGACCACGAGGGGGCGGGCGCAGTCACCCCGATGGGCGACATCCAGGCCGACTGCCCAACGGGTAAGGAGAATCCAAGCGTTCGCTCCGACGAGCAGGACCAGGATCCACTCCGCGGGGGCGACGAGACCTCGAGCGTGGCGAGTGCGGACGCCGACCCGCAGAGCGGGACCAGGCTCGCCGCGGGGCCGGCGATGGCGATCCAGCGCCGTCGAGTCGGCGACAGAACGTCCAGAACGAAATACGGCGCTCGCGTCGGGTGACTCAGGCCGGGGATGAAGAGCGGGCCGAAGGGAAGAAGGCCGCACGGCGGCAGAGCGCGTACATAGTCCAGGAATCGCCCGATGCCGACGTGCCCCGCAGCGAGGGCGTGACCCAGACCATGCAGCGCGATCGAGCCCATCAAAGCCGTACGGATGAAAACGGGCAACACGAGGATCAGCCACGGATCCATCCAAGCAGCGCCGCCTCCGCCAAGGATCGGGCCGGCGACGACCAGGGCAGCGACGACCAGGGCCGTGGCGAGCTCGGACAAGCTGCGTTCGAGGGCGTGCCGCGTGCTTCTCAGCTCGGAGACCCGATCTCGTCTCGGCCCTTGTCCACATCTGCACGTGGTGGCACATTAGACCCATGAGCTCCAGTGTCGCCCTTTACGAAGCCTTGACGACCGCACCGGACGATCGCACCCGCGCACGTGTGATCGCCGAGGCGTTCGAGCGCCTGGAAGAGCGTTATCCGCACCTTCCGGATCTCGCCACCCAAGGCCATGTGCGCGAATCCGAGTTGCGTCTGCACAGGGAGATCGAGCAGATCCGTGCCGAGCTGCGTCAGGCCGAGCTGCGCCTGCAAAAGGAGATCGAGCAGGTCCGGTCTGATCTCAAGATCGATATCGAGCGTTTGCGGACCGAGCTGGCACGGACCAAGGTGGATCTCCTAAAGTGGATCGTCCCCTTGATGCTCGGCCAGGTGGCCTTGATTGCGGCCCTCGTGAAACTGCTCTGAACAGGAGGCGGCGTCACCCGACACTCCCGCGCCCCTGCTCGGAATCCAACACCCCGGGGCGCAGCGTTGGATGGGGCTCAACGTATCGAATGGGATTG
Organism: Thiocapsa sp.; assembly: GCF_035467215.1. Classification (GTDB taxonomy): domain Bacteria; phylum Pseudomonadota; class Gammaproteobacteria; order Chromatiales; family Chromatiaceae; genus Thiocapsa. Next base: position 4,149 of record NZ_DATITZ010000067.1, read on the forward strand.
CTGGTCTGCATCTCGAGTCATCGTCATCCATCATGATTTGTCGGTGCCCTTCATCGAAACACCGGTGTCCACCGCCGACGCGGTCTATTGAGCCCACATGAACGACACCGAACCGTTTTCACGTCCAGAGCTCTCCGCTATGCTCGCCGACCGGCTCGGCGCCACCGCAGCCCTCCTCGAGGCCGTCCGGGGCGACGCCGATCTCCTTGCCGCTACGGTCGATGCCGCGGTGCGCACGGCCGAATCCATCCGCAACGGCGGCACCCTCTTCATCTGCGGCAACGGCGGCAGTGCCGGCGAGGCCACCCACCTGAGCGGCGAGTTGATCGGACCCTTCCTGAACAAGACACGCCGCCCCATCCCGGCCGTTGCGTTGGGCTTCGACACCAGCGCCTTGACCGCCGTCGCCAACGATTTCTCGTTCGCAGAGATCTTCTCGCGTCCCCTTTCCGCGTTGGCCCGGCCCGGAGATGTGCTTTGGGCGCTCTCCACCAGCGGCCGATCGCCCAACATCGTACGAGTCCTGGACACGGCCGCCGAACGTGGTCTCCTGAGCGTTTTGCTCACGGGTGCGCGCCACGCCGATCTCCGCGCCGGGACCGACATCGTACTCTCGGTGCCTTCCCGCGAGACGCCCAGGATCCAGGAGCTACACCTGGTCCTCGGTCATTTCCTGTGCGAGGCGGTGGAGGCGTTGGCCTCGTGACAACGACCGTGATTAGGATTCACGAGCGCCTTCGTTGTGGTGCCTCGCCTTGCGATCAGGATCTTCTACCTCGCCTCTGGTTCAAGCCGGCGGCGAGTAGGAGTGCGCATAGGACGACAAACCAGTCTCCAGCCTGGTGATAAAAGGATCTGTCTCTTGGCACCTGTACCTCTGCAGCCACCACCCCTCGAACGAAAAGGTCGGGTATCTCCGCGATGACGCGGCCATGTGCGTCGATGATCTGGGAAGGGCCGGTATTGGAGGCGGTAACGAAGGGAATGCGGTTCTCGACCGCCCGAACGACCGATGCAGCGTTGTGTTGCCGGGCCGCCGGACTTTGACCGGCCCAGTTGTCGTTGACCAGGTGCAGCACCAGGCTTGCATCGGTGGTCACGGCGCGCCTGACATAGCCGGCAAAGAGATTCTCCCAGCAGATGATCGGGATTACCGAGATGTTGCCGGGAAGCCGGAACTGGGCCTGCTCGATTCCGGCGGTCATCGGCTGGGCGGGTTTGGGAATCCAGTCGGGCCTTCCCGGCAGGCCGTCGAAGGGACTGAATTCCGAGAAGGGGACGAGTCGATTCTTGTGGTACACCCCCGCGAAGTGGCCGGTGTCACTGATCATCACCGCCGTGTTCCGAAAAAAGGGTGTCGCCGCCGACAACCACTGGCCGGCACCTTGATCCCGAACCGATTTACCGCTTTCCGACATGCCGAGCACGATCGAGGTACCCGATTCCTCCGCGATCGACGCGATCCGGAGCAGAAGATTTGGGTCGCGTCGCCAATCGTGAACGGCGGCCTCGGGCCAGACAATCACGTTCGGCTCGTCGTTCGATGCCTGTAGAGTCAGGCCCTCGAGGATGTCAAGTTTTTCGGCGCCCCCCAACGTCTTCATCTCCTCGACCGAGAACGCAGGCTGGACCACGGCGACCCGCAGGGACATCTCCGATGACGAATCGGCCCGCAAGACCAAGGTTCCCAGAACGACGGCGCCGGCAACGAGCCCACCCGCCCGAGCAAGCGCGGTCCAGCGCCTCTCGCGCACCGAAAGGGCGATTGCAGCGTTGACGAGCATGACCAGGAAGGTCACGCCATATTCACCTGTGTACGCTGCAAGTTGCAGGATAGCCGGATTCGTATGCTGCCAATAAGCCGGGGTCGCCCAAGAGATCGCCATTGGGCCGGCGTGTGCGCGCAGGAAGTCGAGGATGACCCAGGCAGCCGGCACCGCAAGCAGGAAAGGGGCGCGGCTGCGCCAGACGGATGCGACGATCAAGCACCAGATCGCAGGGAAGATCCCGAGGTAGGCCGCCAGCATCAGACCGTGATGGATCCCGACGCCGGGTACCTCGAACACCCATGCGGAGGTGGTCAGATTGAGCAGGGCTCCACTGAACCAGCCGTAGAGCAATGCAGTTGTTGGCGAGAATCGGATCGTCGCGAGGATCAGGGGGACGAAGGCGACCCAGACCAGGCAGCAAGATGCGTCGAGCGTGAAGGCGAGCCGATAGAGCAGCGCCGTCGCGCTCGCGGCAGCGACGGCGACTGCCCACTCCACCGCGAGTCGACGCTCCGGCATGCTCCCCGGCGTCTAGAGATTCTCGAGGTAGGTACGAATCTGCGGTACCGTCATACCTTCGAGCGGATTTGATGCTTTCGGTGGGACGTAGCCGTCCCGATGCAAATAGATCCGATACCTGTATCCGCCGGCCCCGTCAGGCTCACGTCGCATGGTGCCCATCGGCATGTCACGGCTCACCGTGGCAAGAAGCACCAACTCCGTATCCATGGGTGTGGCGGTCGAGCTCGAGAGCCCCTCGCTCGGTGAGGCGCCGACGTCTTCCGGGACGGCAAGGTCGACACGGCAGACGGACGTCCGACACTGCATATCCACGACGTTGGCCAGGAAGAAGGCGTCGCTGGTGGCTAGATTTCGTTCCAGTTGTTCCCTGGCTTTCGGCGCCCAATTCGGATCGATATCCTCGCTGCCGAACAATTCCTCGACGACTTCCACCTGACGCTGCTGCTGCATGTTTGTGGCCTTGGCAAACTGTTGACGTAGGAAGGGGTCGTTTGCTGCCTTCTGGAGCTCGGCAAGCTCCGTGCGCGAGGCCTGCCGTTGGGCATCCTCTGTGGCCGCCTTGGCCATGAGAAGGGCGATCTGAGCCTCGAGCGCCTCCAGTTTTTCATGGGCGGCAAGGTCCCCTTCACCGGGCGGGTCGGAGGTCAGACGACCCGCCAACTCGGCCAACCGGTCGTCCATCATCTTGATCCGGGCATCGATTTGGGCGCCATGGTTGCTGTCCGGGGCGGGGCGAGCGCCGTCGACTGACTTCGAGCCGGAGCTGTCGCTGCCGCGAACACCCGACCCCGCGAAGTAGTCGGTTGCAACAAGCCCAAGAGCCAAAATGGCCATCATCAAGGCCAAGGCCGCGACGACACGATGCCGATCTGTAGGTGGAGGGGTTGGCGGATTCATCTGGACTCTCCCCAGAACGCGACGCTCCGGAGCACGACGCTGGGTCGTCCTCTCGAGTGATTACTCTGTTGTCTCTCGGATTCAGCCGATCGCGTTGGCCGCGATCGACCTTATGGAGGCATGGACAAGGGACCTTCCGCTTGCCGATCCGGAACGCGAGGGCCTCGTCCTAGGCGTCGACTCGGCGGGCCGGGGACAAGGGACCTCGCTCGCGAGGAGACGACTCAGAGCAGTTCTTTGCTGTAGAGGACCTGGTAGTTGTTCAACCCTGTCTGTGGATCAAGTCTGCATGTGATCGTGTTGGGGTAGTAACCGTTGAACAGGCCCAGATCGAACGACTGGCCAACGACCCCGGGCCGAGCGTCAGGGGCGGATACGGTATGGGTCACGAAGTTCACGGCCGCCGTATCGGTGATATTCGGATCCAGATCCAGCCAGGTGCAAAGGACTTCCGAGTTGGCGGCGGCGCTTCCTCCGAACCATACACTCAATGACCCGGTGCCCGGTCCATACCACTTCAGCGTGCCATCGTCAGTCGTCCACCATTCGGTGTTGTTGGTAACCGGGCAGACGACCCACACCGGGAATGTCGCCGTGTTCCAGACACGGATATGATCCCAGCGAAGATTCTGAGCGAGTGCCAGCGTCGCTGCTCTGCAGGACACGGCGGGTGTCTCTCCTACGGGTGCCGCCTCCACCTCGGTGGATGTCTGCCACAGCAATGCGGATCCAGCGGTGAGTCCAAACCAGGATGCTACCAAGAACGACCGGAATTTCTTCATCTCTGCCTCCGACATGTTATCGATGTGGTCAAAGGCCGCGGGCCTCGACAGGTCGCATTCACTAAAGAGGTCGGGGCCTGGATTCCCAGCTCCGACATCTCATGTTAAGCGTAAGAGAAAATGATCACCTGTCAACCTCGGATCCGGACATCGGCGGGATGCCGACGGTCGAGCGATAGCTCGGCGTGCCTCGTGTCCACAAGGAGACGGAGGGAAAACCCGCCGAGTACTCGCGTGAAGCCGTCGTTCGCGGATGCGCTGACAGGCGTGGCGGCACCGGCAAACCGGCGTGGTTGGTCGCGTTCAGGAGCCGCGGGGTCGAAGTAACGCAATTGCGAGCTATTTCTCCTGAACGCCCCGTGCGTGCTCGTAAAGACGTATCCGCTCTTCCATGAACCGCTGGTTCCGGATCAGCTCCCGCGGGCGATCTCGAGAGGACCCACGTCGGGCAATGTAGCTAAAAGAGTCCGTGAGGTCCTTGCCCCCCCAGTTGACCAGCTCTTGGCGGTAGCAGGTGAGTCCGATCCGGTCGCAGAGATCTTTGACGATGTCGGCCGACACGGTGCCGCCGCGCCAGTGCCGGTTCTCGATCGTGAAGCCCTCGCCTTCCGGATGCCGGAAGGCAGCCATGTTGGAATGGTGAATAAAGGCGGTGCCCTCGGGCCGAAGCACGCGGGAGAGCTCGCTCACGTAGCCGTCAATCACGTCGAGCTCCACGTGCACCAGAGAGTCGAACGAGAAGACCAGGTCGACCGACTGGTCCGCCACGCCGGGGAGCGACCTTCCGTCGTTGACGACATAGTCGATGTGGCGCTTGTCCGCGAACCGTTGTCGGCAGGCGTCGATGCAACGCTCAGTCAGATCGACCAGCGTCATCGAACGACATTGGGTCTCGAGAAACTGCGTCATTCGGCCAAAACCCGGGGCGATCTCGACCAGGCGACCGGTCGGCAACAGATCGGCGACCCGCGGAAGCACGGCGCCGAGCCAGAGATTCTCGGTTCCGCCCCACAGGGACGACCACTCGTCTCCGCCAAGGGACCAGTCGTAACCGGACCAGTGCTTCAGGTTCTCTTCGATTGTCGGCATGGTGATCGGGGAATTCCGCTCGGGGTGATTGACACTCGGGGATTTCCCCTAAGTTTTATAGGTTTGCGTGGCGTGTGTCAACCGAGGCGCCTCGCCGACCATCAGAACCCAGATAAGCCAGATAAGCGCTTTGTGCTGGTCATGCGCGAGACCCATCCGGCGGATGATCCGCTCGGGCGCATCGGTGGCAAGCCCACCCTCAACTTCATCATCGAGCGGGAGAATCAGACCGACGTCGGCGCCCTCGCGGCGCGCTTCATTATCCTCGACCACGCCGGGCGTCTGGGTGCCGCCATGCTGCTGGTGGAAATCGGCACGGACATGAATCGCTTCGGCTGCCCTGAACGCCTGGCGTCCCGAGTGGGCATCTGCCCAAGTAACAACGAGAGCGCCGGTAAACGCAAAAGCGGCCGCACGCGCAAGGTCCATCCGCAAGGGACACAAGCGTTCCATCTTCGCCCTAGCCCACAAGATGCTGCGCATCGTCTATGCTATGCTCGCCAACGCGTCGCCATCATCAGGATCGCACCGTCGATTACGAAGCACTCATGGTGAGCCGCAGCGCAACGCGCTGACTGAAGATGCTGACCAAGCACGGCTACATCGCCACCGCCTAAGTTGCCCTGTAGCCTTACCGCCTGCTAATGTGCTCTGTGCACCGGCATGCGTCGCGCCCGAACCGCCCTCGGCCCAAGCTCGGGTTTTTTCACGTTGAGATGAGGGTCGGATTCTCGTCCGGCGGCCGGTTACCGGCCATGTGCGCTTGCTACATTCCAAGGATGCCGTCGCTGCGATGCTATTATCCATCGTCGATCTAGATGCATCGGCAGCCACCCGCCACGCCCGAACCTTTCCCGGAGAATCGGCCCGCATGGGCGGCGCCAGAGATCATAACCACCGGCACCCCCAATGATCATCTCGAACAGCAACCGATTCATCTTCATCCATCTCCACAAGTGCGCGGGATCCACGATCACCAACCTCTTGAGCCCGCACAGTCGGTGGAACGACATAGAGCTGGGTGTTACCACGTTGGGCGAAGCGGTGCAACGACCCTATCAGCAGCGGTTTCGACTCTGGAAACACGCAGGCGCTGACCTGGTCCGCGGGGTCTTGGGCGAGAAGCTGTTCGGGTCTTACTTCAAGTTTGCCTTCGTCCGAAATCCCTTGATTCGGGTGGTGTCGTTTTATACGTTCATCCAGAAGCTCCATCGCCACCCTTCGGAGCAGGTCCGAAACATGGTCGGCCAGTGGCCAATCTCCGAGGCGCTGCGGGATTCCGCCGATTTTCCCGAGTTCATCCGACATCCGCGGTTTGTCGAGCCATCCATGTCACGCCTTCTGACGGAGTCCGCGGATCCGGACGCGCGCGTCCTTGTCGACTTTGTCGGGCACGTCGAGCGTTTCGATCATGATATCGCCACAGTGTTCGATCGGATCGGGCTTCCCTTGCCGGAACGCATCGATCGCATGAATGAATCCGGACAGATCGGCCAGCGTCTCCGTGATTTTTATCGGTCGGAAGAAGATCTGGAGGTCGTCTATCGGCGCTGGCCGAAGGATTTTGATCTGTTCGGATACTCACTCGAGGACTCCATCGCGGAGCTCCGGCGGCCGGACGACACGCCGGAAGAACGAGCCGTTCATGCTGACCCTTCCACCACGGAGGGTTCGGCCTCCGACTCGACGCCGCCATCGAGGGACGCGCCAATCTCGGAGGAGGCGTGATGACCCGGCATGCGAATCGTCGACCCCGGAGTGTCCCGGCAATGCTCATCCTGCTGGCGGCCACCTCGAGCCTGCCGCTGGCAGCCGAGCCCGGCATCGCCTTCGTCGATTGGTCGAGTCAGGTCGGACTCGATTACAGGGCTCAGACCTGGGGCGCATCCTGGCGCGACTTCGACGAGGATGGGTTCGTCGACCTATTTGTCTCGCACCACTTCACCTACCCGGAACCCTTTAAGTTTGCGCCCATACTCCAGGCACCCGCCAGCCTCTACCGAAACGATCGGGCCATCCGATTCCGCGATATAGGACCCGAGATGCTTGGCCGAACCCCGGGTGACTGGCATGGGGCAACCTGGGCCGATGTCGACAACGACGGGGATGTCGATCTGCTCGTCGCCAGGGGTGGTAGCTCTGGCCTCCTGCAGCGAGGCCCCATCTCGGACCGGGATCGACTTCTCAATACGAACCTGATGTTTATTAGGGAGAAGGATGGTTTTGTAGAGCGCGGCGAGGCGATGGGGCTGGCGCTTCCCTGGCAGCGCGGGCGTCGACCTGTGTGGTTCGATGTCGATCTCGACGGGAGGCTCGACGTCCTCTTTGCGCAGGTCGAGCCGTCCGATCCCTCCGACGTGCTATACCGACAAGATGCCGACGGGCGGTTTTCGCCCTGCGCGCTCCCCGGCCTGACCAACGCTGATTCGGCCGGCGTCGCCTACCTGTTCCGCGGGTTCGAGAGCGGCGAGCGCCACCTCCAACTCAGCGGTGCCCCCGGCCGGCTCTACCGAGTGGTCGAGGACGCGGACTGTCGATTCGAGGAGATCCCGGCCGACCCCGGCCTCGGCGCACGGCATACCTACGACATGCTGCTCGCGGACCTTACAGGCGACTTGAGCCTCGACTACTTCGGCCCGACGAAGACGGGCGGCAGCTATTTTAGACAAACGACACCGCAATTGATCAGCATCGGCCTTCCCGGGAAGGAGAGCTTATCCAGGCTCGATTTTCGGGTGGAGGGTGAGGCGATGGTCATCATTCGACCGGCCTCCGGTCCGAACGGTTGGACGGATGGGAGCCGACAGCGGACCTTCCTGGGGCAGTCGGGATCGGCGCCTACCGGACATCAATTCACGCTGGACCCCGATGACACGCGATTTCATGGGCATTTTGCCGACACCCCGCAGGCGGCCGGGTTTCATATCTGGCTTGACCCGACCACCAAACTCTGGTCGATTGCGGTGAACAAGCCCGAGCCCATGCCGTTTTCGCTCGAGCTCATCGGAACCGACCGAATCGAGGTCCCGGGCGGACCCCCGTCGATGGCGCCGAACCCAACAGGGGCCAGCGATGTCCTCTACGTTCAGGGGAGGCGGACCTGGACGCGCACCCCGGGCGACCATGGTCTGGGCGCTCTGTCTACGAGCTGCGTCTCGGCCGTCGCC
>NZ_DATITZ010000068.1:0-13106 GCF_035467215.1 Thiocapsa sp.
AGGCGCGGCAGGAACCGCACCATCAGGATCATACCCACGGTCCCGAACAGGTACGTGATCGCGTACCCTACGCCGATATTTTCGCGAATCTGCTCCGCGGTCGCCCCGACCGGAAGCGTCGCCAATCCGCTAACGATCGCATCCTGAGCACCGGCGAGGGTCGGCGTGCTGGTCAACGACCCAGCGAGCAGTCCGGCACCGAAGCCGGGGTCGAGACCGATCACGTGGGACATGACCAAGGCCAGCGCGAGCGCGGTCCCCGAGATGATCGCGGCCAAGGCGATGTAGCGTGCACCGTCGGCGGCAAAGGCGCTGAAGAAGCTCGGGCCAGCCTGGATGCCGACCGAGAAGATGAACAGCGCGAACCCGAACGCACTGGCGGCCGCCGGCAGCTCGAACCCCAGATGCCCGAAGCCCAGACCGACCAGCAAGACGCCGATCACGGGTCCGGCCTCGATCCCGGCCAACCGCACGCTGCCGAGCGCATAGCCGAGCCCGATGACGGCGAAGATCAGCAGCATCGGGTTTTCGCGGAGCAGGTTTGTCAGATCGATTTCCATCGCTGGCCTCGTTTCCGAATGTCAGTGCCCACGATCAGTCTTCAGGATCAGCCGCCGCATCGCGCGCATCGGCGGGACGGCACTCACCAGGCGTAGAGAAGGCTCGCGCCATAGATCCATTGGTTCTCCGAGCCACGCTCGGAGACGATCGGGCTATCGGCCGCATCAGAAAGGAGTCGCGCGAACAGGACACCGGTCGCCAGGTGCCATTGCGGACCGAGATGGAAAACCCCGGTGACCCAGCCACGAACATCGCGCGCACCGGCCCCGGCCGCGTAGGCCGGCAGTCCACTATTGAAGGCATCCTGCTGGGTGACACCGAAGTATTCGTTCATGTAGTTGTCGCTGGCATAGGTCATTCCCAGACCGGCGGCGAGCGTAAGTGGACGTGCGACGGGCTGCATATAGAAGGCGTTGATCCCGGCGGTCCAGCCGTTATAGGTACCGCTCGCATCCCAAAGCGACCAGGCGTTGGTCCCCGCTTGCCTTCGCGCATCCTCTTCATCGCGCCAGCGGTAGCCGCCGAAAAGGCCCATGCTCAGCGAGCGGTCGATATCGTGTACACGCTGGACCACTTGGTCATCGACATTGCGCCGTCCGAAGCGCAGCAGAGCGGTCGGACCCAGTTGCCAGTTGGGATGATCGAGTGCATTCAGACGCACCTCATTGGCCAGCACGCGTACGAAGCGCTCGCCACCCAGCGAGATCCGCGCAAAAGGCGCGACGCCAAGCGCCGCGTCGTCGGAACCCAGGTAATCCGGATAAGCACCGACGCCGACTCCGGCGAAGTTGGGCTGCTCCAACTCCAGCGGGATCGCGAGGTCAGACGCCCACGTCACGGGGCATGATAGGGCAAGCAGCATCGTGCAGACCGCGGCATGCCGGCACGCCTTAGGCCGGTCGGGAGACCGCTTCATCAAGGGGGTTTTATCAAAGTACATCGGGGTCACTCGATTCGTGTTGGCGGGCACCGCCAACCGCACAGGAACCGCCGAAGGCTCGGCGATTGGACTTCACAAGGGGAACGCCGACACACCCCCAGACCTCGGAGCGCGGCGGGAGACAGCTCCCGCCGCGTTCGTTCGCAGCGTTGGGCGCGGCTCGGCTATTCGGCGATCGGCGCTCCGACATCCGCCTCGAAGGCTTCATCCTGCGGGAGCCTCGCCGAACGGTCCTTGGTGCCCGGCATGATCTCGAAGCGCGGATCGAAGGTGACCATGAGCGCCATGATGTCGGTCAGGGCCGCCGTGTTGCCACGCGCCTTGGCGGTGCCTTCCACGACCTGGGCCATGATGGTCTTTTGGCCCATCATGGTCTGTTCCAGATCGGAACGCTTGATGGTGAGTGTCAGGTCCGGGTTCTTCGCCTGATGGCCCTTGATGTTGGTGAGGGTGGCGTTCTCCAACTCGATCACGTACTCCTCGCCGTTGTCGGGGGTGATCAGGTTGATGGTATAGCGCATACCCTCGGCCTGGGTGGCGTCCATGCGGATGCCGAGAAAGTCCAGCCATTGGCCGGTGGTCATGGCGCGGATGGTGTCGGCGCTGGTGGTCTGGGCGATCTCGCCCTGCGGAATGCCGTTGCGCAGCTCATAGGCCCCGGCCAAGAAGCTGTTGCGCAGCCCCGGGTTCTCCTGCTGATAGCCGATCTGCTCGAAGACATCGGCGAGCAAGTCCTTCGCCGGTTGATTGCCGGGCTCGGCCTGCACCAGCTTGTTCAGGATCTCCTGAGCCAGCAGGTATTTGCCCTCGTCATGCAGGGTCTTACCGCGGGCCAGAATCGCCTCGGAACCGCCCATCATCTCGACATACAAGGGGGCCGAATCCGCCGGGGAGAGCGGGATCAGGGTCGCCGGGTTGGCGTCCCAGAAGCCCAGAAAGCGCTGGATCACGCCGCGGCTGTTGTGCTCGAAGGAGCCGTGATAGCCGCGGGCGTACCACTTCTCCTGCAGGCTCTTGGGCGGCTCGTAGACATTGTGGATCTGGTTGATGGTCACGCCCTGGTTGGCCAGGTGCAGCACCTGGTTGTTGAGGTTGGCGTAGAGGTCGCGCTGGGCGCGCAGCACCTCTTGAATCCGCTCGTTGCCCCAGCGCGGCCAATGATGGGAGGCAAACATCACCTCCGCCTCCTGGCCGAACAACCAGAGTGTCTCGTTGAGATACTTGGACCAGTTCAGCGGATCTCGCACCGGCGCGCCGCGCAGGGTGTAGATATTGTGCATCCCGGCGATCACATTCTCGGCCATCCACAGGGCCTTCTGGTCCGGCAGGTAGGTGTTCATCTCGGCCGGCGCCTCGGTGTCGAGGGTCAACTGAAAGATCACCCGCACCCCGTCGACGCTGGTGTCGTCGATGGGCTTGGTGATGATGCGCGTCGGTGCGACCAGACCCACCGAGCCGGCGGAGACGCCGTGACCCAGGCCCTGGGTGACATAGCCGAAGGCGCTGCGCGGCAGCAGCGTGCCGTATTGATAGAAGAGGCGCCGATTCATGGCGTTGCCGGCAAAGACGTTCTCGGCGACCAGATGGTCCATGAAGCCGACCGGGGCGATCACCTCGACCTTGCCGCTGGCGACGTCTTCGTCGGTGATGAGCCCGCGCACGCCGCCCCAGTGGTCGGCATGGTTATGGGAATAGATCACCGCGGTGATGGGCAGCCCCTCGCCGACGTGCTCCTGGAGCAGCTTCCAGCCGGCGCGGGCGGTCTCGGCGCTGACCAGCACGTCGTAGGCGATCCAACCCGTCTTGCCGCGGATGAAGGTCAGTTGCGCCAGATCAAAGCCGCGGATCTGATAGATGCCGGGAATGACCTCGTAGAGGCCGTAGTTCTGATTCAACTGCGCGATACGCTGCAGTGACGGGTGGATGCTGTCGAACTCGGGCTGCTGGTCCAGGAACTTGAACTGCTCCATATCCCAGGCGACGTTGCCCGCGTCGGCCTTGATCTGCAGATCCTTCATCGGCGCGATCAGGCCGCGCTTGTTCTCGTCGAAGTCCGCCGTGTCCGAGAACGGCAGGGTCTCGCGCGCCTGGTTCAGCACGTCGATGGTGAACTGCGACGGCGGTTTGCCCTTGGGGTCGAAATGGGTCGGCGGGGCGGGGTCGGCCGCGATCGCCAGCGTGGCGGACGCCAGGCTTGCGACCAGCAGCGGGATGCCGAAGGGGCGTGCGTTCATCGAAAACCTCTCGATCGGTGGGTGGGGATGGACGGGTTCGGAATGGCCGAGCCGTCCGGTGGCTCGACAAGACGCAAGAGGTTGCCGCAATCAGCGGAACGGATTGGGAATCACCGGAATGAACAGCAGCCGCAAGTTCCAGTCTCTTCCGACGTTGTCGGGTGCGATCAGCGAGTACTGGGCCTCGATGGCGACGCGAACCGGCAAGGGTCCGATCTTGTAGACGTTCGAGTAGCCGAGCCCGACGGGCAGGGTCAGTTGATTGCCTGAATCGGCCGTCCAGTCGATCGTGATGTTCGGCGACATGCCGATCAGTTGGGTCCCGCTCAAACGATAGTTGATGAAGTACTGGATATCGGTCTGATTGGTGGCGGCGCGATCGCTGTCGCCGGCGTAGGACCACCAGTGTTGCGCCAAGGCGCCGATGTTGAAGCCACCCGGCTTGGGTGCCAGCTTCGCGGCCAGGAATGCCGGACCGGCCTGCCATTTGCCTTGGCCGAGCACATCGCGTTCGGCGGTCGGGAAGATCTGACTGGCGCCCACACCCCAGATGAAACCGTCCAGCCGGTTGGGACCGACCAGCGTCAGCAAAGCGGTATCGCCGAAACCGTTGGTTCGATCGTCCCAGGCGGTCGGCAGGATCCGGCTCAGCTCGGGCTCCGATGTGATCGTCTCCGGCGAGGCGCTCAGCAACCGCCCGACATCGGCATCAAGCGGCACGCTCTGATACTGGATCACCGGGCGCACGATGAGGTTCCAATCCGCCCCGTTTGGATCGAGCGGAAAGGACATCACCGGCTGGAACCGCGTCGTATTGACCAGCTCGCCACCCGGAACCAGGTCGCCGCGGACTTCGGTCAGGTCGTTCTGCCACCAGAGCATCCAGGCGGCCCCGAGCGGGTTGGACGTCATCTTGGCGATCCGTTCGAGGTCCGCCGCGCTCGGGCCGTCGGTCGCCGCGGCAGCGAGCGCCGTCTCGGCCGAGGCGTTTCCGCCAAGCTCCGGCAGGGGATCGGCCCCGGACCCGGCGTCGCAACGACCGGGCGCCGCAGCAAGCGCACCGAGCCACACCGCAAACATCGCAGCGGCGAACCACTGTTGGTGGAACTTCATGACTCACCTCGGAATGGGGGGATGAACATCCGCGTCCGAGCGACAGCGCGCCTTCGGCGATTTCAGGGCCTTGCGCCCAAGGGAGACACGGCGACTCGCCCGATTGAATCGGGTCGGGACACCCGACCACTCTTGAACACGAACTGCGGCCACTGATTGCGGCATTCCTCGATACGATCTGCTCGCCGCCCGGATCTGTCCAATGCATTGTTTGGCTGCAGCTGATACCTTTAACGCATCATGATCAAGCTCCAGCAACTGCTTCACGCCCTGGCATTGCGCCGGCACGGCAATTTCCATCGCGCCGCCGAGGCGCAGCACCTGTCGCAGCCGGCCTTCTCGCGCAGCATCCGGAATCTGGAAGAGGGGCTCGGCGTCACGCTGTTCGACCGCGCCGCCGCGGTGACACCGACGCTGTACGGCGAAGCGCTGCTGCGGCGTGCCGAGGCCATCCTGGCCGAGGCCGATGAGCTGGAGCGCGAGATCCGCCTGTTGCAGGGGATCGAGTCCGGGAGTTTTTCCGTCGCGATGGGCGCCTATGCGGCCGAGATGTCCGGCAAACAGTCCCTGGCCGAGCTGGCGAGACAACATCCGAGGCTGCGCTGCCGGGCCCGGCTGAGGAGTTGGCGCGACGTGCTCGAGCTGGTGCTTTCGCGGTCCGTCGATATCGGGATCGCCGAGATCAGCACCTTGAGGAACCCGGGCGATCGCCTGAGCGTCGAGCCGATCGGGCAACACCGGATGGTCTTCTACTGTCGGCGCGGACATCCCTTGACCGGACGCGTCGAGGTCTCGAAGCGGGATCTCGACGTCTATCCGCTCGCGACCATCCGCGTTCCACCCCGCGGCGCCAGCCTGCTCCCCGGCATCTGGTCCCTGGACGAGGACACCGGCGATCTGATCCCGCACATCGAGGTCGACCATCTGCCGACCGCGCACGCCGCCATCCTCGCGAGCGATGCCTTCGGGGTCGCAACCCCCTTGCAGATCGAGCCCTGGCTGCGCAGCGGGGCACTGGCCGTCCTGCCGTACCACGCACCCTGGCTCCGGCTGGACTACGGATTCATCTATCGCGCCGACCGCATGCTCTCGCCGGCTACGGAGCTGTTCATGTCGATCGTCAGAGCGATCGAGGCCGAGACATCCTCGCGCAACGGCGCATTGATGGCCGAGCTCCTTCCCGACCCGACACTCGAAACAGGTTCTATCGACCAGATGACCTGATTGGCGGAGGGTGCGGTCGCGAAGTCCCCTCTCGTGTCGAGATTCAGTCCGGGCCAGCCGCGAATAGAATCACCGCCCAACCCGATTCAAGCGCTGGTCCGGCTCGATCTCGGGATGCTATGGTCCACGCCGTTTCCTCAATCACCTCATCATGATCTTCAGGGAGTGTCTCCGATGCCAGCGCCTTCCCTCGTCCGTGTCGCCTGTGCCGCCGTGCTGTCGACCGGGGTTGCCGCGGTCTCCATGGCGCAAGCGCCTCCGGGTGTCAGCTTTTCCGTCGCTCCGGTCGTTCAATTCGACAGCGATTTGGATTCCGGCGGGGATGCCGCCTATGCCGCGGTGCTCATGTCGCTCGGAACGAATTGGGCGCTCGACGGGCAGTCGTCTTTGGGCGTGCGGCTGCGCCTCGACTACGAGGATTGGGATTTCGACAAACCGCTCGGATTCGGCGGCGCGCAGCCTTGGGACAGGCTCTACCGAGCCGGCATCTCCGTACCCTACGGCTTTACGACCGAGAGCGGCTGGCGGTTGGGGCTAAACCCGACGATCGAGTCCTCCGGCGAATCCGGCGCCGACTTCTCGGACACGCTCGAATACGGCGCCACGGCCTCGGTATCGCGCGCCGTGCGGCCGGATCTGACCCTCGGGCTGGGTGTCGGCGTCTTCGAGAAGATCGAGGAGACGAGCGCCTTCCCCTTCCTCATCATCGACTGGCGGATCAACGATCGCTTGCGCCTCACCAACCCCTTCCCCGCCGGCCCGGCCGGTCCGGCGGGGTTGGAGCTGTCCTATGCGCTCGATTCGGGCTGGACTGCAGGCCTGGGCGCGGCCTACCGCTCCTATCGCTTTCGACTCGACTCCGACGGTCCCTTCCCGGACGGCGTCGGCGAGCACAGATTCATCCCGGTCTTCGTCCAGCTCGGGCGCGACCTGACGGAGAGCCTGAGCTTCAAGCTCTACGCCGGTGCGTCGACCGGGACCACGTTGAGGGTCGAGGACGAGAAGGGTCGACGGCTTTTCGAGGAGGATCAGGATCCGGCGGCGATGCTGGGGGTGTCTTTGATCGGGCGCTTCTAAGACCAAACCGCGTCCGCTGGGATATGGGGGTGCAGAAACTCGGGTTGAGGTTTGTGGATCTTTGATGCGTTTGCGGGGACGCGGTTTAGGAGATTTTTGGATTTGGTTTGGTAAGCTTTGAGCTCTGTTGCAGGGCGACATCCGCCGGAGCGATCCGGCGATCCGCGTCGGCCGGAAGCCCTGTCCACTCTGTTTACCGGACATCAATACAGATAGATCGCGAATGCCCACCTTAAGCTGGATCGGCAAAGATGCCGTGATCAAACACCACAAGGACGTCCCGTTACGACTCGTATTCAAGCAAACACCCTATGCGTTGGATGTCTGAAGTTGTGAAGCCCGAGGTCGAGGATATCGGAAAGGTTGGTGACTGCGTCATCGGCAGATCGTGCAATCAAATCCCAAGAGGTCGATGAATCCATGAACGCAAAGACTCTGATCGATTCGGCTCTGAAACTCCCCCCTGCCGAGCGCTTTGAGCTGATTGACGAGCTCTTGCACAGCCTTGACCGTCCTGATCCGGAAATCGACCGTCTCTGGATCGAGGAAGCCGAGCGGCGTCTCGCAGCTTATCGCTCCGGTCAGGTCAAGGGGATTCCCGCGGAGGACGTTCTCGGGGAATTTTGATGCGTTTCGAATTCTCACCCGAGGCGAAGGCTGAGTTGGAAGACGGCGTTCGCTATTACGAGCGGCAGGTGCCGGGGCTTGGCCGAGAATTTCGCTCGGATGTCCGAGACGCACTGATACGCCTACGACACTGGCCGCTTGCGGCCCAAGTCGAGCGCGGCGAGATACGCCGCTTGCTCCTCAGCCGCTTCCCTTACAAGCTCCTCTACGCGATCGAGGCGGATCGCATCTACATCGTTGCCGTGGCCCACACGCACCGTGCCCCGGAAAACTGGGTCGGGCGCAATCAGTCATGATCACGTTCACGCCGAAAGGCTACCAATCGCAGCTGCTCGGAACGCTGGAGATCTACTTCCAGGCGTGTCACGCGCAGCCATCGCCACCGCTTGCCTTCAGCGCCGCAACAGAGCGTCTATGGGGACGGAGTCTGTCCTATCACCCGCTGTCCGGCTTCCCGCCGGACATGCCTTATTTCTGTCTGCGCGTTCCCACGGGCGGCGGAAGATCAGAAGGCATTGGCGGAGGGCTGGGACTGCCCATTCGCCTACATTCTGGTCAGCATGGCCTCGATCTCCTCGGCCACGGCCGTGGAGCAGTTGCTCGGGCGCGTGCTGCGTCAGCCCGAGGCGAGTCATCGACACGCGCCGGCGCTTAACCAGTCTTATGCGTTCGTCGTCTCGCGCCATTTCGCCGAGACCGCTGGCACGCTTCGCGACCGCTTGGTCACCGGCGCCGATTTCGAGCGGCGCGAGGTGGGCGACTTCGTGACGGCGGCCAAACCCGACCAGGGACGCCTGGATCTCGCAGGCCATGCCGGGCGATTCGTCATGCAACCGGTGTCGACGCGTCTCACCGAGAAGCCCGACCTCAAGACCGTCCCGAAGACCATCCGCGACAAAGTGAACTGGGACGGCAAGCGCAATACGCTGACCATCAATGCCCCCTTGGCGGAAGACGAAACCGAGCTGCTCAAGGCATCGGTCAAGAGTCTATCCGCGGCAACGGCGATCGCCGTCGCCGCGGAGACCAGTCGAACATCTGCCCTCGAAATATTCCAAACACCCGCCAAGTTGGGCGAATGCTTTCGGATTCCGCAACTAGCCTTGCGAGTGCGTGCCGCGGACGGATCGGAGCAGTTGCGATTGTTCGACGACCCGGAGGTGCTCGGATACCCCTGGAATCTTTCGCTTCACGATGCGGCGCCAACGGCCGACGACATCGCTGCTTTGGGTGCCGCTCTTCAAGTGTCCGAGGACGGCGAGATCGATGTCGACAATGCAAGCGGCAAGATGGTGTCCCGCTTTCTGCCGGAGCAATCCCTGACACACGCCGCCAAACGGGCCTATGTCGCCGCATGGCTGAGCGATCTCCTGGGGCGAGATGGCTTCAATCTCGCCCGAGCGAATCTACAGAAATTCCTGATCCGACACCGTATCGAGGCACGGATCCGGAACCTGCGTAAGACAGCGATCGGTCAGGGTCAGACGTGAAGGCTGCGCCTTCTTTCTTCAGAAGCCTGTTGTTTCCAAAATTATCTCGTCACAGATTCCTAAGATTCGCTCACCTGACTCCCGCCGATCTTTCCGCACTGCGGCACCGGCCGAGAGGCGGCCGAAGGGTCAGTTCTCGACCCATTGGAGACATTGGCGCTGCGAACAACGGCGGCGGCAATGCGACCCAGAGCGGACACCGCGAGAGTCGCGTCCCGTGCATCTCTGAGGTCAGCGAACGCAGCTGCGCACTGACACAGATCCTTCTGGCCGGTGTCTGCACGCGCGAGCATAGGAGATGCACCACGATTGGACCATGTCGCCCGATTCAGGATGATTCACGCGCCTTCTGAAGCGCGAGCTGATAAACCGAATCCCCAAGCCAGAAGCCGGCATCGGTTCGCAAGGCGTCGAGTTCAGGCCGGATTGCCGGTAACAGACCGCATTGCTTCGCCAGCAGCAGAACACCCACCACTCCCATGGGCTTCAAGCCCTGCTGCTGAGCAATACGACGCCCGTCCTGCTCGTCCAGCAGGATGAGATCTGCTCCCAGCTCGACCGCGAGCGCAATGCTCTCGGATTCGCCCCGGTCGAGATCCCGTTGCAAGGCACGAATCAGCGCGCCGTTTTTGGGTATTTGGCGAACGATCCAGGATGCCCGGGCAACTTCGTCGCGACCAGGCCAGGAGCGCCCGTTGGCGTTCAGCTCGTCCCAGACCGCGTGGGCAATGTCGACACGGCCGAAAAGCCGATGCAGCAGGTTGAGTTGGCCGATCGCGGCGAGATTGGTCAGTGGGGACGTGTTGCTGACCATTCGCCTCATGAGGCCGAACGATCCCAGTTGGATACAGTGTCCAGATCCTCCAACAGTTCCTTCTCGTCATAGTGAGCGGATACCTCCCGCGACGACAGCAACTGGCGAAACTGCCACAGGGACATCCCGGCGAGTTCTCGCGCCTTACCGATCGAAAGCCGCCGTTGCGCGTAGAGGCTGATGGCAAGTTCCTGCTTGAGCGCCTCCGGCGACAACCTGGCGGAGTCCAAAATGTCTTGCGGAATATCGATCTGAGCTGAGGCCATCTTCGGCTCCTGGCGTATTTGGCGAGCAAGCATCATTGTCCTGCTCGTGCTGACAGGTGTCGAGGGCAATAGGACGCGGTGCAGGACGAACCGGAACTGCACCGTGTGGGATGTATTGCGGGGACGATGGCGGGGGCAAGACAATTCTGGTGACTGTCTACCTGACTCAACTCGTTAACGTGGCGAGCGTCGGCTATCCATGCAAGTGCGGACCCCGAACGGCGCAGTGCCCGCGTCCGCTGTTGGCCGGTTGCTGCCGTTAGGGTCGCCTGAACCGACCCAAGACCAGCTGGACCGTAGGCAGCCGGAAAAGCGGTGGACGAATCCGGTAGGGCCAGCGCGGATTACTCTGAGTAATTCCGGTGGAATAGAGTGACCCACAACAAGGCCGACGGGCGCTTCTACCCGGACTTCTTGTGTCGGCTGCCCGGATCGGAGAGCAAGCCGGAACCGACCCTCGCGGTCGAATACAAGGGAGCGGACCGCTGGAAGGCATCGGAAGACGACCGTCTGATTGGTGGCCTTTGGGCCGGACTCTCGGCGGGGCGTTGCCGATTCGTGATGGTCAAGGATAAGCGCTGGGATTGGTTCGATCCGCTATTGGCCTAATTCCCGACCCGGCATCAGCCCTTTTCATCGCCCCGCAACGCATCGCGATAACCCCGAATCGCTTGCGAGGTGGTCGGCTCGTCGATGAAGCGCATCAGGAGCGCCAGGTCCAGGCCGGGCAGGATCTGGCTTTCGCTCACCGGCTCGTAACGCTCGCCGCGCAGACAGTAGGGTTGGATGAGACCCTGGCGCCAGTACCAGACCTCGGCGACGCCGAGCTGACGGTAGATCTCGAGCTTGTCGATGCGACCGTGGGTCCAGACGACCTCGATGGCGAGATGCGGACGCTCCGCCGCCTCTACCCCGAAGACATAGCACTCGTCCGGCTCGGCACCGCGGTTGCGCGCCTTGTCCTTGAGAGTCCATGAGCCGTAGGTCGAGAAGACGATGTCGCGCTCCAGGCAATAGGTCTCGACCAGACGGCCGATCATGGACTTGATGCTCTCGTGGGTCTGCGACGGACTCATGATCTCGACCTCTCCTTCCAGGTAGGCGATCCGCGGGGCGGAATGATCGCCGCGCATCACGAGCAGGCGCTCGTAGTCATCCCAGCCCACGCCGGAAAAATGGATGATGCCATCCTGGGACGGTTCGGGTTCGGGTTGGCGATATCGGGGCTGACTGGACATTGACATAGGGTTTGGTCTCCGATGCCGATCGGTTCATACCGCGCAAATCGCCAGCGATGCCCGCACGGCATTGCGTGCGAGATCCCTGGCTGTTTCCGATAGGATAAACACTTTTCGGATCGGAGCGCGGGATTCCCGGCCCGAGCGCAAACGCGCCGGACCGGTCAAGAGTTGCAGCGCCACGGAGGAAACGGCATGTCGCAAGACCTTCTGATCGTCCTTCTCATGCTCGGCGCCGCGATCCTGATGTTCGCGATCAACAAGCCCCGGGTGGATGCCGTGGCGCTGATTATGATGGTGGCCTTGCCCTTTACCGGCGTGATCTCGATGCAGGAGGCGCTCGCCGGTTTCAGCAATCCCAACATCGTCCTGATCGCGGCGATGTTCGTGATCGGCGAGGCGCTGGCCCGCACCGGGGTGGCGCGCGGCATCGGCGACTGGCTGGCCAAGCGGGGCGGCAACAGTGCCTGGCGACTCCTGGTTTTGCTGATGCTCTCGGTGGGCCTTCTCGGCTCGGTCATGAGCTCGACCGGGGTCGTCGCCATCTTCATCCCGGTGGTGCTTCGAATCGCGAGCCGCCGCCGCATCCCGGCGAGCCAGCTGATGATGCCGATGGCCTACGCGGCGCTCATCAGCGGCATGATGACCTTGGTCGCCACCTCGCCCAATCTGGTGATCAACTACGAGGTCGTCCGCACCGGTGCGGAGGGGTTCAATTTTTTCTCCTTCACGCCGTTCGGGGTGCCGATCCTGCTGATGGCGACCCTCTATATGCTGGCCACGCAGCGCTGGCTCCGTCCCAAGACGGCAGAGGCGCCGACGGCCCGGATGCGCCCGAAGCTGATGCAGTGGGTCGAGCGCTACCGGCTCGCCGATCGCGAGTATCGGGTGCGTGTGCGCCCGGACTCGCCCTTGCTCGGCAAGACCCTGGGGGAGCTGGATCTCCCCGCGAAGATCGGTGTGCGGATCATCCTCGTCGAGCGCGGTCTCGGACGTTCACGCCAATTGCTCCCGCGCACCCCGCAGACCGTTCTACAGGCAGACGACATCCTCTTGATCGACGTCGATCTCGAGGCGAAACGCATCGACGTGACCGAGTTCTGCGAGCGCTACGGGGTCGAGCTTCTGCCGCGCACCGGTCGCTATTTCGTCGACCGGTCGCAGGATATCGGTATGGTGGAGATCATGATCGCGGACGAGTCGCGTTTTGCCGGCAAGACGATCGCAGAGGCGGAGCTGATGGTCCGCTCCGAGCTGACCGTGGTCGGGATGCGGCGCGGCCCGGAGGCGCACGAACCGCACGGCCTGCGCGCGGAGACCCTCAAGATCGGCGATACGCTGCTGCTCGTCGGCCCCTGGAAGACGATCCGCCGGCTGCAGGACGACACGCGCGACCTGATCGTGCTGAACCTCCCCAAGGAGTTTGACGAGTATCTTCCGGCGGCCAAGCGCGCGCCTTACGCGGTTCTGACGCTCGTCGTCGTCGTGACCCTGATGGCGACGGGCCTTGTCCCGAACGTCC
>NZ_DATITZ010000069.1:0-4825 GCF_035467215.1 Thiocapsa sp.
AGCTTCACGAAGTCCGGTAGGGCATCGACATAGGAGTTCGAGTAGCGGCTCTCGTAGAAGAACTCCTGCCACTGACGCACCATTCCCATGTAGCCGTTGTTGAGCAGGATCACCTTCACGGGCAGCCCGTACTGAAGGCAGGTGGCCAGCTCCTGGATGCACATCAGGATGCTCGCCTCTCCGGAGATGCAGGCAACCTGCGCATCCGGAAACGCCAGTTGCACCCCCATCGCCGCCGGGAGGCCGAAGCCCATGGTCCCCAAGCCGCCCGAATTGATCCAACGCCGTGGCTTATCGAACGGATAGAACTGGGCGGCAAACATCTGATGCTGACCCACGTCCGAGGTCAGATACAGATCGCCTCCGGTCACCTTATAGAGTGTCTCGACCGCGAACTGCGGCTTAATGGCCGTGCTGTTGCGGTCGTAGCGCATGCAGTCCACCGCACGCCACTCGGCGATCTTGGACCACCAATCGGCAACCGGATGCTCGTCGGGGCGCGGGGCCAGCTCGCGATAGAGCTTGATCATGTCGGAGAGCACGTTGGCCACCTGTCCCACGATCGGGACATGCACCTTCACGTTCTTGGAGATCGAGGAGGGATCCACGTCGACATGGATGATCTTCGCATGCGGGCAGAAGTGCTCGATCTTGCCGGTGACCCGGTCGTCGAAGCGCGCGCCGATGGCGATCAAGACATCGGTCTCGTGCATCGCCATGTTCGCCTCGTAAGTGCCGTGCATCCCGAGCATGCCGATGAACTGTGGATCCGTCATCGGATAGGCGCCCAGCCCCATCAGGGTGCTGGTGATGGGAAAACCCGTCATGCGGACGAGGTCCGTCAACTGCGCCGATGCCTCGCCTAGCACCACGCCGCCGCCGGTATAGAAGACCGGCCGCTTGGCTTGGAGGATCAGATCCACAGCCTTGCGGATCTGCCCCGGATGCCCTTTGAGCACCGGGTTGTACGAGCGCATCTTGACGTCGCGTGGATAGTCGTACGGGATCTTGATGTTCGGATCCGTCACGTCTTTCGGGATATCGACCACCACGGGTCCGGGCCGACCGCTCATCGCGATATAGAAGGCCTTGCGGATCGTCACCGCGAGGTCGCGCACATCCTTGACCAGGAAGTTGTGCTTCACGCAGGGCCGGGTGATGCCGACCGTGTCGACCTCCTGGAAGGCATCGCTGCCGATGACCGGAGTGGGCACCTGGCCGGTCAGGATCACCATCGGGATGGAGTCCATGTAGGCCGTCGCGATCCCGGTGACCGCGTTCGTCGCACCCGGGCCGGACGTCACCAGACAGACGCCGCACTTGCCGGTCGCACGCGCATAGCCGTCCGCGGCGTGCGAGGCACCCTGCTCGTGACGCACCAGGATATGCTTGACGGATTCCTGCCGAAACAAGGCGTCGTAGATGTGCAGCACGGCGCCGCCGGGATAGCCGAAGACGAACTCGACGCCCTCGTCGGCGAGCGCCTGAACGACGATTTCGGCCCCGCTCAGCTCGACACCACTCCGCTCCGGCCGCTCCGGCTCGGCCCCATCGAGTTGCGCTTCAGACAGTGCCACCTCGGTGACCTCCGATCAGTCCCAAAAGGGTTCAAAAGCGGTCGAAGTTACCGCGATCGGCGCAGCCGGTCAAGCGAGCCGCGGATCCGATCGGCGGGTGTCACCGAGACGCCGGGCCGACCATGCCGATTCAACGGCAACGCGTCGGGCGTAGCTGGCTCAGTCTGGTTGCGGGGAGACCGTATCACTCGAATCGAATCCGACCCGAGATGTCTTCGGATCGCGACGGTGCCGGGACTGCCGACGCCAAAGGGGACGCCACTGAAAAGGAGCGACACATCCATGCGGCGCGCGAGACATCGGTTTGCTCGCCGTTTCCCGAAGTCTTCAAACCAGTATATCGCGGGTGCTCCGAAATGGTGCATGGAGCCACGTCGAGACCCCGCATCGACGCCCTCCGGGCCTGGCCGGCGGATTCCCGCTGTGTGGAACAGGGGCGGAACAGGGGCGGAGCATCCCGCGGTTGTTTCGATACTGGTTGAACAATACACTTCGCGCCTTTACGCCGCCGATAGTTCCGCCGATGCGCACCTCCCAGTTTCCGATCCAAACCCTCAAAGAGACCCCGTCCGACGCGGAGATCGCCAGTCACCGCCTGATGCTGCGTGCCGGCATGATCCGCAAGCTGGCGGCCGGGCTTTACACTTGGCTGCCGATGGGGCTGCGCGTCCTGCGCAAGGTCGAAGGCATTGTCCGCGATGAAATGGACCGCGCCGGTGCGTTGGAGGTTTCCATGCCCGCGGTGCAGCCCGCCGAGCTGTGGCAGGAATCCGGTCGTTGGGACCAGTACGGCCCGGAGCTGCTGCGTCTGCGCGACCGCCACCAGCGCGACTTCTGCTTCGGCCCGACGCACGAGGAGATCATCACGGACCTCGCCCGCAACGAGCTGAAGAGCTACAAGCAACTGCCGATCAACTTCTACCAGATCCAGACCAAGTTCCGCGACGAGATCCGGCCGCGCTTCGGCGTGATGCGGGCGCGCGAGTTCCTGATGAAGGACGCCTACTCCTTCCATCTCGACGACGCCTCGCTCGAAGACACCTACCGGCAGATGCACGCCGCCTACAGCCGCATCTTCAGCCGCTGCGGGCTCGATTTCCGCCCGGTGCAGGCCGACACCGGCAGCATCGGCGGCAACGCCTCGCACGAGTTCCATGTGCTGGCCGACTCGGGCGAGGACGCTATCGCCTTCTCCGACGGCAGCGACTACGCAGCCAACGTCGAGATGGCCGAGGCGCTCGCTTTGGCCGACGCCGCCCCGGCGCCGCAGGAGACCGCGCGCCTGGTCGATACACCGAAAGCACGCACCATCGCCGACCTGGTCGAGCAGTTCGCGCAGCCGATCGAACGCACGGTCAAGACCCTGGTGGTCGCCGCCTCCCCCGAGAGCGGGTCTGCTCTGATCGCCCTGCTGGTGCGCGGCGATCACGAGCTCAACGCCATCAAGGCCGAGAAGCTCCTCGGGGTCGCCGCGCCGCTGCGCATGGCAACCGAGGCCGAGATCCGCGAGGCGATCGGCGCCGGTCCCGGATCGCTCGGCCCGAAGGATCTGCCGATCCCCTGCATCGTCGACCGCACGGTCGCGGTGACCGGCGATTTCAGCGCCGGGGCCAATCAGGACGGCAAGCATTGGTTCGGTCTGAACTGGGACCGGGATCTACCGCTGCCCGAGGTCGCGGATCTGCGCAACGTGATCGACGGGGACCCGAGCCCGGATGGCGACGGCCATCTGAAGATCGCGCGAGGGATCGAGGTCGGACACATCTTCCAGCTCGGGCGCAAATACAGCGAGGCCATGAAGGCCAACGTGCTCGGCGAAGACGGCCGCGCAACCACCCTGACCATGGGTTGTTACGGCATCGGGGTGTCGCGTGTGGTCGCCGCGGCGATCGAGCAACATCACGACGAGCGCGGCATCTCTTGGCCGGCACCGATCGCGCCCTTCCAAGTCGCGCTTCTGCCGATGAAGCTCGGCAAATCCTACCGCGTGCGCGAGGCAACGGATCAGCTTTACGAGGATCTCAAGCAGGCGGGCATCGACGTCCTGCTCGACGATCGCGACGCCCGCCCCGGCGTCATGTTTGCCGACATGGAGCTGATCGGCATCCCGCATCGCATCGTGGTCGGCGACAAATCGCTCGACGACGGTCAGGTCGAGTACAAGGGCCGCAACGACAGCGAGACGCAGCTCATCCCGATCGAGGAGATCGTCGGCAGGCTGTCGGCGCGGCTGCGGTCGGACTGATTCAGGCCTTCAGCCGCCAGCCGCCAGCCGCCAGCCGCCAGCCGCCAGCGATCCTCGCGCTCTCGCACGGGCAACGCAACACCGAACGCCTCGCGCGCAATCCATGCCGCCCCGCCGCTTCGAACGAAGCCGGAGGCTGGTGGCTGGAGGCTGGAGGCTGGAGGCTCTCGAACCCCTGGAACCGCAAAACACACAGGACCCCACCCAAAATGACTAAAGAAGCCTCCTTCGACCGCGATGCGCTCCTCGCCTGCGGCCACGGCGAGATGTTCGGTCCCGGCAATGCCCAACTGCCCGTGCCGAACATGCTGATGATGGATCGCGTGCTGCGCATCGCCGATTTCGGCGGCGCCAACGGCAAGGGCGAGATCCTGGCCGAGCTTGATATCAAGCCCGAGCTCTGGTTCTTTCAGTGCCATTTTCCCGGAGACCCCGTCATGCCCGGCTGTCTGGGCCTGGACGCGCTATGGCAGCTCGTCGGCTTCTATCTGGCCTGGATCGGCAATCCGGGGCACGGCCGTGCGCTCGGTGTAGGCGAGGTCAAGTTCACCGGGCAGGTGCTCCCGACCGCCAGCAAGGTCACCTACCACATCGACATGAAGCGGGTCATCTCGCGCAAGCTGGTGCTCGGCATCGGCGACGGCGTAGTGCAGGTGGACGGGCGCACCATCTACACAGCCAAGGATCTGCGGGTGGGGCTCTTTACCTCGACCGAGGGCTTCTAGGACTAAACCGCGTCCCGAGTGATATTCGATCTTACGGTTGGAGATCGAGGACGGCTGAACCCTCGAGGTCGGAGGTGGACGCGGTTTAGGATTTGAAACGCATTTTTCCTGAGAAACGCTCCCAAAAAACCGAAACTCGTAGTCAGTTATAAAAAAGGTAACGGGGACCCTCATAGCTCGGCCGGCAGGTGCTTGACTTGTCGGTATGACCCGAGAACGTTGGAGGTGTCCCCATGAGCAAGCGTAGATATCGTTGTGTGGAAATCAAGCAGGTCGAC
>NZ_DATITZ010000070.1:0-8526 GCF_035467215.1 Thiocapsa sp.
TGATGCGGGCCATCAAGAACCTGGATCCGGAACGCCGGGCCAAGATCGCACGCGACACCCAGCGTATCTATGCCCCGCTCGCCAACCGGCTGGGTATCTGGCAGGTCAAGTGGGAGCTCGAAGACCTGAGCCTGCGCTACCTCAATCCCGACGAGTACAAGCGCATCGCCAAGCTCCTGGCCGAGCGCCGCGAGGAGCGCGAGCACTATATCGCCGTCGTTATGCAGACCCTGCACGACAAGTTCGACGAGGCCGGTATCGCGGCCGAGATCACCGGCCGCCCGAAGCATATCTACAGCATCTGGCGCAAGATGCAGCGCAAGGAGGTCGAGATTGCCGAGATCTTCGACCTGCGCGCGGTGCGCATCCTGGTCGGCTCGGTCGCGGACTGCTACGCCGCGCTCGGGCTGGTGCACGGACTCTGGAAGCACATCCCCAAAGAGTTCGACGACTATATCGCCACGCCCAAGGGCAACATGTATCGGTCGCTCCATACCGCCGTCGTCGGGCCGCAGGACAAGCCGCTCGAGGTGCAGATCCGCACCCACGAGATGCACCAGCATGCCGAGTTCGGTGTCGCCGCCCACTGGGCCTACAAGGAGGCCAAGGGTCACGACGCCGAGTTCCAACGGCGTGTCATCTGGATGCGCAACTGGCTCGAGCTCAAAAACGAAGGCGACGAGACCGGCGGCTTCCTCGAGCGTTTCAAGGCCGAGTTCGAGCCGATCCACATCTATGTGCTGACCCCGCAGTCCAAGGTGATCGAGCTGCCCAAGGGATCCACGGCACTCGACTTCGCCTACGCCATCCACTCGGAGGTCGGCAATCGCTGTCGCGGCGCACGCATCAACGGGCGGATCGTACCGCTGAACTACGAGCTGCGCAGCGGCGAGACGGTCGAGATCCTGACCCAGAAGAACGCCTCGCCCAGCCGCGATTGGTTAAGCCCGCATCACGGCTATCTGACCACGGCGCGTGCCCGCAACCGGGTTCGCCAATGGTTCAAGCAGCTCGATCACGATCAGCATCTGCAAGGCGGCCGCGTCACGCTCGAGCGCGAGCTCGGCCGACTGGGCATCGCGGACAAACCCAATCTGGAAGAGCTTGCGACCCGCTTCAACTTCAAGCGCGGGGAGGACCTCTTGGCCGCGATCGGGCGCGGCGATCTGTCGGTCGGACAGGTCGCACGCCAGGTCGGGGAGCGCAAGACCGAGGAGATCAAGGAGGTCGAGCCCAAGCTCCGTCAGCCGCACAAGCCGCGGGTCGAAGGCGCTACGGATGTTGTGGTGGAGGGCGTCGACGACCTCATGACTCATCTCGCCCCCTGCTGCAAGCCGGTTCCCTACGATCCCATCGTCGGCTTCGTCACCCGCGGGCGCGGCGTCACCATCCATCGCAAGGACTGCAGCAACCTCAAGAACCTGCCGCCCGCGGAGGCCGAGCGCCTCATCGAGGTCCGCTGGGCGGATCAACCCGCCGATGCCGGCTATTCGGTGGACGTGCTGGTGATCGCCGCCGACCGTAAAGGTCTGCTGCGCGATGTCTCCTCGGTGCTCTCCGACGACGACGTGGACGTGCTCGGGGTGAACACCCATTCGGAGCGCTCAACGGACACGGCGGCGATGCGCTTCACGCTGGAAGTCAAGAACATGGCGCATCTCGAGAAGATCCTGGCGAAGCTGCAGCAGATTCCGGATGTCCTGGACGTACGGCGGTCCTACTGAGATGCTGCGCGCAGAGATCGAAGGGGCGCGACAGGCGCCGATGCACGTATCGCTCGGGAGCATCGTCGAGGCGTTCGAGATCGCCTCGCCGGTCGAGGCGATCAATCCTTACGGGCGCGGGCTGATCAACGACACCTTTCGCGTCGCGGCCGGCGGCAAGCGCTACGTGCTCCAGCGCATCAACGGCGCGGTCTTTCCCGATCCGTTGCGGATCATGTCCAACATCCAGGCGCTCGATCGACAGGCGCGGCAGCATGCCGATCTCGGATTCCGCGTCCCGGCGTTGATCGCGACCCGTGCGGGCGATGCGGGTCTGCGCACCTCGGACGGGAACGTCTGGCGTCTCATGACGCTGATCGAGGATGCCGTCGGTCTGCCCCGCATCGAGACTCCCGAACAGGGCGGCGAGGTCGGCAGGCTACTGGGTCGCTTCCATACCCTGCTGCAATCGCTGCCCGCCGGGGCACTGAGCGTCACGCTACCCGGATTCCACGACACGCCGTCCTATCTCGCACGCTTTCTGTCGGTTCTGGAACGGATCGAGGGCGCCAGGCACGACCCTGCCGTCGAGACCTGCGTCCGGTTCGCGCTCGACCGCGGAGCGCTCGCGCCCCGGCTCGCCGATGCGCGCGACCGCGGCGAGATCCCCGTGCGCGTTATCCACGGCGACCCCAAGCTCGACAACATCCTGTTCGACTGCCACAGCGGCCGTGCACTCGCCCTGATCGACCTCGACACCCTGCAACCCGGCCTCATCCTCCACGACATCGGCGACTGTCTGCGCTCTTGCTGCAATCGCAGCGGAGAGTCCGCGGACGGGCGCAACCGCGTCGCGTTCGATCTCGCCGTCGCCGAGCCGATCCTCCACGCCTATGCCGAGCAGACGCGCGATTGGCTGAGCGCCGCAGAGATCGCCCTGATCCCCGAAGCGATCCGCCTCATGCCCTTCGAGCTCGGCCTGCGATTCATGACCGATCATCTGGAAGGCGACCGTTATTTCAAGGTCGCGGAGCCAGGCGAGAATCTACGCAAGGCGGGGACCCAATTCGCCTTAGTCGAGGACATCGAAGGGAAGGCCGAAGACATCAAGGCGATGGTTCGCCGCTGTTTTCACGCCCCGTAGGCTGTGCCGAGCGGAAGCGAGGCACAGCCAAACGCCGGTGGTTGTTGTGCTTCCTATCGTCAGCACAACCTACAGCGCTTACCCAACGACCGGAGGTCACACCGTGCCCGGAACCGACGATGCCCTGCTTCGCGCGCTGACCCACCTCGCCGATCTGCTCGCCCGCATCGGGCACCCGCGGGCCGCGGAGGTTGCGGATCTGGTCACCCTTTTCGCGGAGTCACCCGAGCGTGTGCGGCATCGCCTCGACGCCAACGACTGGTGGGCCGGCGCCGGCTCCCTGGCGGCGGAGACCATGGCCGACAATCCCGGCATGCCCGAGACAGTGTGGCGCCGCGAGGTCCGCGAGTTTCGCGAGTTGATGATCGAGATCGGCGAGGCCCTGCATGCCGAAGGCGCCGCCAATCCGGGCATCTCCTCCTGGCTCCTCGCCTTCAACAACTGGAACGCGTCCGAGGTTTGAGATGACGCGCCTGGCGCGTCGGCAGCGTCCCCTCGGTCTTCGGCGACGGCGGCGGGATCCGTCGCGTCGGGTCGAACGACAGGCGTCCACGCGCACCGCAGGCGGCATAGTCGTTGCGCAGTGCCTCGTTGGCTGACTCCGCCGCCCCCTGCAGCGAGAGCCAGGCGTGCAGGCCCTCGTAGAGCTGTTCCAGCGGGATGCCGTGCGTCTTTCCCGAGTGCGCGAAGAACCAGTCTGACCAGGCGAGAAAGCGATCGAACGGCGCATCGCCCAGCAGGAGCGGCAGCGTCAGCCCGAAGCGCCCTGAATTGCCAACCAGATCCCAATAGCGCGCGAACCGCGTCAGCCGCTGCATGGTCGCCCGGTCGATGCGGTCGCTCGCGAGCAGGCTGTAGGGCGGGTCGGGGCTGAACACCAACCCGAACCGCTCGGCCTGCCGACAGACAGGCGCACCGCGCAGCCGCTTCAGAATCCCGACCTGGATCTCGTGCGGACCGATCCGCATCAACCGGTCGAAGCCGGCCGCGAACGAGCCCGGATCCTCGCCCGGCAGACCGATGATTAGATCGGCGTGCAGATGGGCCGTCGTTTCGGCATGCAGCCAGCGCAGATTGGCCTCGGCCTGCACATCGTCCTGACGCCGCGAGATCAGCGCCTGCACCTCGGGATTAAAGGTCTGCACGCCGATTTCCAGCTGCAGCGTGCCCGGCGGAAACGCCGCGAGCATCCCCTTCAGCCGCTCCGGCAGATGATCCGGGACAAGCTCGAAGTGCAGAAAGGGCAGGTCGTCCGGACGCTCCCGGATGCGCTCCAGAAAAAACCCCAGGATCGCCGCAGCGTGATCGATCTTCAGGTTGAAGGTGCGGTCGACGAACTTGAAGCGGCGAGCACCGCGCGCATACAGCCGTTCCAGCTCCGCGATCAGGGGTTCGAGCGGAAACGGCCACGCGGTCCGATCCAGCGCGGACAGGCAGAAGGCACACTTGAACGGACAACCGCGCGACGCCTCGACGTAGAGGTTTCGCCGCCGCAGATCCAGGTCCGAAAAATCGTCGTAGGGAAAGCGAATCCTGTCGAGCGGCGGCTGCTCGCCCACATGCACCTTCGCCGCGGGCCGATGTCCGTCCAGGATCGCGCCCGCCAGCCGGGCGAAGGTCACCTCGCCCCAGCCCGTAACGACATAGTCGGCCAGCGCGCAGATCCGCTGCGACTCCACCTCGTGACTCACCTCCGGACCGCCGAGCACGATCACCACATCCGGAGCGGTTTCCTTGAGCAGGGCGACGACACGTGTCAAGGGCGCGACGTTCCAGATGTAGACCGACAACCCCACGACGCGCGGGCGTTCGGCCAGCAGCTGCTCGACGACCTCCTCGGGCGCCGCGCCGAGCACGAATTCGCACAGCATGCTGACCTCGCGCAGCGGCCCCAGATTCGCCCGCAGATAGCGCAACGCCAGCGAGGCATGCGCATAGCGAGCGTTCAGGGTGGCGAGGACGATCGGGGTCGGCATGCTTGGACTCCTGGTGCGTTGGAAAGGGTACTTGATCTCGTCCAAACCGTTTGGAGTCGAGTCCGCTGTGATCGGGAGCGCAAGATGATCGCGCCAATCCATTGCGGGCGATTGCAGAAACCGCTATCGTTTTAGCTATGAACAGCAAGCACCGCAAGACCCTCGAGGTCATCTTTGCCGATCCGATCAACGGCAATCTCGACTGGTCGCGGATTGAAGCCCTGCTGGTATCTATCGGTTGTCGCGTTGTCGAAGGTAGCGGCTCGTCAGTGGGCTTCGAGAAGAACGGAGTGCGGGTGCGGTTCCATCGCCCGCATCCGGGAAAAGCGGCACTTAAGTATCGGGTCAAGGACGCCCGCGCATTCCTGCAACAGATCGGAATCACGCCATGACCACGATGAACACCATGACATACCGCAACTATGCCGCTCGCATCGACTACGATCCCGACGACAGGATCTTTGTCGGCCACTTGGCCGGCATTCGCGACATCGTCGGTTTCCACGGCGAGAGCGTCGCCGACTTGGAAGCCGCGTTTCACGAAGCCGTCGACGATTATCTTTCGATGTGCGAGCAGCTCGGGCAACCGCCCGACCGTCCGGCAAGCGGCAAGCTGATGCTGCGCATCCCGCCGGATGTTCACGCCAAAGCGATCCGATCCGCCGAGCTGGCCGGTACGAGTTTGAACCAATGGGCCGCGAAGGTGCTCGAGGAGGCGTCAACGAAATAAGGCTATCCCTCGCCGAACATGCACGCCAGATCGATCTCGATGGCTTCAAAGGGAGGGATGCGGGCACGGCTCTGGTCCGTGAGCGTGCCGATGACACGGAAATGGCCGCTGTCGAGCTGATGGGCGATCAGGGTGCGATCCTCGGGCCGCATCAAGCAGTAAAAAGGAACCGCATGGCGCTGCAGCAGCTAGGGCAAGAGCAGGGTGTCCTTGTGCTCGTGACCCGGCGAGACAATCTCGCACACCCAATCCGGCGGGAGGTCGACGACGCCGTCGGGCAAGCGTGGCAGGCGCTCTCGGCGCCAGCCGGCGAGTTCGTGCGATGGGCACTCGTGGGTCTCATAGGCGACGCTAACCTCCGTGCCGATCCACTCACCGCCAGGATCCGATCGGCGGTCGAAGGGCCCCAGCTCGCTCGACGCGCGGCTTTGCGCCTGCGCCTGCGCGAGCCTGAATTCATCTTCAACGGCTTGTTTATTAAGCGAATCGTCTGCGTTTTTAACACTCGTTCGGTCATCGTGGCAGCCTGGATTTCATCAATAAGCTTTCACTAATATGCGCGCATATCGGGTCAATGCGGCCCGTGCCCGGAGCCACCCGCGTCGTTACCACGCGCTGGCGCGTGGGCTGACCATCGACCGCATCGACGCGGACGTGTGGAATGTCGCTAAGTCCGAGATCCTCGATTGGATGGGGACCGAGCTGGCTGGCCTGAAGACGTCCGGTGCCTTCGCCTTGGCCGAGGCGCCGATCACTCGGGTGGAGATCGCAACCATGGAGGTCGAGCACGGGACAGGTTTGTCGGCGCCGGGCGGTGAGTACGAGATCGAGGCATCGGCCGTCGACATCGCCCGCCAGTTCGAGGCGGCCGGCCGGGTGTTGGGCAACGGTCTGCATGATCCCTATTGGCGAACCCACGCGGAGCGGGATGCGCTCGATGTCAAGATCGTATTGGCCCTGGATACAGGGGCGATGAAGCGCCTGGAAGCAAGGGCAGAGAACGCCTTCGATCATCTCTACGATCGATTCAAAGGTCAGGTCGGTGCCCTGCCGGAGGGGCGGAGGGGCGGCGCCGGCGTTACGAGCGGCTTCGGCTGGCAACCGCAAAGCCCGTCGAGACGCCGTGGAATCTGCCGGACAGTATCGATTTCCGGCGAACGCCGGGCGCTCCGCGGTAAGAGCGACATCTCTATCTTGAAGATGACGGGCACTTCCGCGCGGACTTGGGCACTTGGGAAGCAGGCGTTTTGGCGGAGGAGCTTGCAGATCCCGAGGTCGTGGGCTGGCTGCGCAATCAGGATCGCAAGCCCTGGTCGCTCGAAATCCCCTACGAACATGGCGGGGCGGTTCGGCCCATGTTTCCCGACCTTGTCATCGTGCGTCGGGTGAGCGAGGGCAAGGGGTTTCTGTTCGATATCCTGGAGCCCCATGACCCGAGCCTTGGGGACAACGTCGAGAAGGCCGTCGGACTGGCGCGTTTCGCCGAGCCCCATGGGCATCTGTTCGGGCGGATCCAGTTGATCCGCCGCCGGCATTCGCCGGCGGGCGGGGACGCATTCTTCCGTCTCGAGATCAACCGGACCGCGATGCAGAAAAAAGCTGCTGTTGGTGACAACCAATCCGCAGCTCGACGCCTTGTTTACTGCGGAAGCGATAAGCGTCGGCTCGAGTGGTGGGTAACCAATGGCAGACTAGGACGCCCTACTTCTCCTTCGCGTAAGGCCAGGCGACGACACCGCCTTCCATGACCTTCACGTTGTGCCAGCCGTGGGCGTTGAGGATGGCCGCGCCTTCGTATCCGCGCAGCGAGATCTTGCAGTAGAGGATGATCTCTCTGGACTTGTCCTGCGGCAGCTCGCCGAGCCGGTCGCGTAAAGCACCCAGCGGGATCAGGGTCTCGCCGATGCCCAGGCGTGTCTCCTCGAACTCCTGGGGGCTGCGGGTATCCAGGATAAAGCAGTCTGCGCCGGTGTCGACGCGGTGCTTGACCTCGCTTGCCGAGAGCCCGGTCATGTGGCCATGGAGCTTGTTGTCCATGACCTGGGCGGAGCTGATCACATGATCGATGGCGAGCGAGTAGGGTGGGGCATAGGGCAGATCGGCGTTGACCATGTCCTCGACGGTCAGCTTGCCGCGGATCGCCATCGCGACGACCGCCACGCGCTTGCTGACATCCCCCGGGCCAATGCATTGGAAGCCGAGGATGCGCCCGGTCTTGCGATCGGCGACCAGCTTGCTGATCAGCAGCTTGCCGCCCATGTAGCCGGGGATGTCGAGCCCGGAGATGATTGCCGTCTCGATGTCGTCGAAACCTGCCTCGTCGGCATCCTTGGCCGAGAGTCCGGTAAAGCCGACCGCGTAGTCGAAGATCTTGCAGATGCCGGTCTGGATGATGCCGGGGAAGCTGGCGCTGCCCTCGATCACCAGATTCTGACCGGCGACGCGTCCCTGTAGATTGGCGAGGTCGCCGTAGGGCGCACGCACGGCTTTGCCGCTGATCAGCGAGGTGCACTCTACGCAGTCGCCGACGGCATAGATGTCCGGGTCGGAGGTCTGCATCTGCGGGTTGACGCGGATGCCTCCGACCGAGCCGATCTCGATTCCGGCCGCTTGGGCGAGCTTGATATTGGGTCTGACCCCGACGGCGATCACCGCGACCTCGCAGGGCAGCTCGGTGCCGTTCTCAAGCTTGACGCCGACCAGCTTGCCGTTCTCCCCGAGCAGCTCGACAACACCGTTGCCGACGATGATGTCGGGGCCGTGTGCGCGGACGTGGTTCTCGACCAGCTTCGACAGGTCGGAATCAAGAAACGGCAGGATCTGCCGGGTCTTCTCGATCACGGTCGTGTGAATCCCGGCGAGCCGCAGCGCCTCGCAGACCTCGAACCCGATCAGACCGCCGCCCACGACCACGGCCTTGGTTGCCTTCTTCTCGTCGCGGACCGCCCGCAGGGCATCCGCATCGGCCATCGA
>NZ_DATITZ010000071.1:0-12776 GCF_035467215.1 Thiocapsa sp.
TCCCCCGGCGGTCGGCCCGGGCGCGACGGCAAAGCGGAGGTCGGGAGCAACCCCCGATCTCTCGAGCAGCAACCCCAGGAGGTCGCGGGCGGTCGCGGCCGAGAGCGCCTGCTCCGAGAGACTGACCCCGAGACCCTGCTCGACCCGCGTGATCAACTCGGAGCGACTCAGGCTATCGAGTCCGAGCTCCGCTTCCAGCCGCGTATCCAGATCGATCCCGTTCGGCGGAAAAGGCGCCCGAGACTCGCGCGCGAAACTCGACAGGATGGACAGCAGTCGTTCGGCGCGCCCATCGTCCTGTGTGGATCCCGTCATGGACGATTCCGGCTCCTCGAAAGGTCTGGATCAGAACTTTGATTCGACCCTAAGTCTTACACGAAAAACCTCCCGAGGATATCCCGCCGGGGGGCGGGCCGAGGAGGTGAATAGTTACGATAACCCTACTCTTCTTCTTGTTTATAATCGGGAGTTGACCGCCATCCAAAATCGACATGTCATCGCTCATGCATCGGAATCAAGAGACCACTGAGCACACCACGCGTGTCGACCCGACGCTGCAGAACGCCGTCGATCTGGGCAAACTGCTCGACGCACTGCCCTGCGGTGCGGTCGTGCTCGACGCCGATCAACGCGTGGTCGCAGCGACCCGAGTCTTCTCGGCCCTCGTCGGCTACCCGCAAGGATTGACGACCGATCTCGCTTTCGCAGATCTGCTCGACGACGAGGACGTATCCCGAGTCGGCGGCTTTCTGACCACGGGCGAGACCGAGACGACACAAAGCGTGCGTCTGCGGACCCGAGCGGGTCGCCCCGTCAGTATCGTCATGCACTTCTCGCGACTCGCTTCGGGCGAAGCGCCCGCAGCGCACCTCGTGGGCATCGTCGTCGAGCAGCACGCCCTCGCGAGCACCCCGGCGCACTCGGAGCTCGCCGGGGACGAGGCACAGGCCTTCGCGAAGGTCGCCAACTGGGAGATCGAGGTTGCGACCGGTCGCACCCTGGCCTCACGCACCTGGTACGACATCTGGGGCTTCGAGCCCGACACGGACATCACCCTGGATGCCGTGCTGCTGCAAATCCATCCCGACGATCGCGAACTGGCACGAGCCACGGTGCGCCAGGCCATCGAGGCCGCCGTCCCCTTCCGCTTTCGCCATCGCATCACCCGCCCCGACGGGACGCTGCGTTGGGCAGAGAGCGCTGGCCGCCTCAAGCCCGCAGGCACAAACGGCGTTTCCAAGCTCTCCGGCGTCGTCATGGACATCACGCAGCGCCGCGCCGCCGAAGAAGCGCTGGCCTGCTACTACGAGATCGTCTCCGCGTCTCCCGATCGCATCGCCTTCCTCGACCGCGGCTGCTGCCTGCTCGCCGCGAACGCGGCCTTCCTGACGGCGATCCAACGCACGCAGGACAACGCAGTCGGGCGTTCTTTGCAGGAGGTCGAGCGTCAGGGTCCGCTCAGCGAGCTGGTGTATCGCAACCTCGGGCGCTGCCTCGACGGGGGACACCCGGTCGTCGACGACATCCGCGAGATCGGCCCGGACGGTCAGGTGCGCGAGTCCGAGGTCAGACTCTTTCCCCATCGCGACGACCGGGACAAGGTGACGGGTATCGTCGTCAACATCCGCGACGTGACCAGCGTGCGGGACTCCGAGCGGCGTCTGCTGCAATCCGCGGTCGTCTACGCGGCAACCTCGGACGGCGTCCTCATGACCGACGCCGCCGGGCGGATCGTCGCCGTCAACGCAGCTTTCAGCCGGATCACGGGCTATGCGGAGGCCGAGGTCCTCGGGCGCAAACCCAGCCTGCTCAACTCCCATTGGCACACCAAGAGCTTCTTCACCCGAATGTGGCGCCGGCTGATCAAGCAAGGGGTCTGGGAGGGCGAGATCTGGAACCGCCGCAAGGACGGGGAGATCTATCTGCAGAAACTGCATATCCGCCGCGTCCTCGATGGCCGCGGCAAGGTGACCAATTTCGTCGGCGTCTTCGCCGAGCGCATCGCCGCCGCCAACGGCCCGAAGCACGTGGAGTTTCTCGCCCACTACGACCCCTTGACCAAACTACCCAACCGCCTGCTGTTCGACTCGCGCCTGGCCTATGCGATGGATCCGGCGCGGCGCAATCGCACCCCGGTTGCGCTCTTCCTGCTCGACCTCGATCGTTTCGCGAACATCAACGCGAGTCTCGGCCACCAGATCGGCGACGAGCTGCTGCGTACCGTCGGGTTGCGCCTGCGCGAGACCATTCGCCCTGCCGATACCCTGGCCCGACTGAGCGGAAACCAGTTCGGGCTTCTCTTCGAGGGGATTCAAACACCCGCGGAGGCGCAGGAGATCGCGAGACGCCTGCGCTCGGCCCTGCGGGCCCCGATGACGGTGCGCGGACATGAGGTCTTCGCCACCATGAGCATGGGGATCGCCTTGGAAGCCTGCGCCGGCAACGACACCGAGGTCATGCTCGCGCACGCCGCAACGGCGCTCGGCAACGTCAAGCAAGGCGGACGCGACGGCTTCCGGATCTATTCCGAAGCGCCGGGCGGTGCATCGACCGCACGTCAGCGCCTGACCGACATGCTGCGTCTCGGGCTCGAAAAAGGCGAATTCGAGCTGCTCTTTCAGCCGCGCGTCCATCTGGAGACGGGGCGTTGGCCGGGCGCCGAGGTCCGGGTGCGCTGGAATCAACCCGAGCTGGGGCTGGTCGGGCACGAACGGCTCTCGGCGTTGGCCGAATCCGGCGGCATGACGGTCGACCTGGGTCAGTGGATCCTCGCCGAGGCGTGCCGTCAGTTGCGGGACTGGAGCGTCGGAGGAACGCCGATCGGGATCCTTGCCGTGAGCATCTCCGAGACCCAGCTGACGCGTTTCGATCTGGTCGGGTCACTCGAGCGGCTGCTCCGCGCCAACGCACTCGACCCCGCGCGCCTCGAGCTGAGCTTTGCGGAGTCGCTCCTGTTCAAACACCCGGAGCAGGCCCGCGAGGTCCTCGACGGACTGCACCGACTCGGCGTGGGCGTGACCTTGAACGAGGTCGGTACGAGCTGGCTTGCGCCGCCGGCCCTGCGCCGGCTTCCGATCCGCAGGCTCACGATTCATCGCAGCTTCGTCGACGCCATGCCGGACTCCCCGGACGACCTGGCGGTCGTCCAGTCCCTGATCGCGATGGCCCAAGCACTGGACATCGAGGTCACCGCAGACGGGGTGCGCGACCACCGCCAGCGTTTCATCCTGCTCAACATCGGCTGTCTGGAGGCGCAGGGCGACCTTTTCGCCCCGCCGCTGACGGCGTCGCGTTATGAGGGCTTTCTGCTCCAAGTCTCGGCCCCCCCGCACGACGCGCCCGTCGAGCCTCGCCTCGCCCTCGGATGACGGTCTAATCGCACCTTGCGACACCCGGGCATGACGTGTCTAATCCAGACCCAATGTCCCGGAAAGAGCCCAGGCCCATGTCTGTCCCCGACCTGGCACCCTTACTCGAGCAGTCGGGTTTGGTCGATGCCTATACGCCCTTACCCGAGCGCTACGACGAGATGCGCACGGCCGAGGGCGAGGTGCGCCCGCACTGGCAATACGTTCTGGATGCCTTGCGTACGCTCGGGCCGAGCGGCATCGAGGCACGTTGGCGCGAGGCGACCCGCATGGTCCGCGACAACGGCGTCACCTACAATCTCAACGCCGAGCCTCGGGGCATGTCCCGGCCCTGGGAGCTGGATCTACTGCCGCTGCTCATTCGCAGCGAGGAATGGGCCGAGCTCGAGCGCGGATTGATTCAGCGTGCCGACCTGCTCAATCAGATCCTGCTCGACCTCTACGGGCCCCGCAAGCTGATCCGCAGCGGTCTCTTGCCGGCCGATCTGTTCGACGCCAGCCCCAAGTTCCTGCTGCCCTGTCACGGTGTGGAGGTCGCGGGTCATCGCCCCTTGGTCCAGTACGCAGCCGATCTGACCCGCACGCCGGACGGTCACTGGCGGATCATCGGCGACCGCACCCAGAGTCCGCTCGGGTTCGGCTATGCGCTCGAGAACCGCGTTGTCTTGTCGCGCGTGCTGCCCAGCATGTTCCGCGACTCGCATGTGCATCGCCTCGCCGGGTTCTTCCGCTCGATCCGGCGCACCTTGACGCGCCTCGCTCCCCGACGGGCCGAGCATGCGCGCGTGGTCGTCCTCACCCCGGGGCCGGAGAACGAGGCCTATTTCGAGCATGCCTATCTGGCCAACTATCTCGGATTCACGCTCGTGCAGGGCGGAGATCTCTCGGTGCGCGACGGGGCGCTCTGGCTGCGGACACTGGGTCGGCTCGAGCGCATCGACGCCGTCCTGCGTCGCGTCGACGACAGCTGGTGCGACCCGCTGGAGCTGCGCGAAGACTCCTTCCTCGGCGTGCCAGGTTTGGTCCAAGCCGTGCGTGCCGGCAATGTGGTGATCGCCAACGCATTGGGAAGCGGCATCCTCGAGCACCCGGCGCTCCCGGCCTTTCTGCCGAGTCTGTGCCGAGAGCTGCTCGGCGAGGAGCTGCAGATCCCGGATATCCCGACCTGGTGGTGCGGCGATCCGGAATCACTGGTCCAGGTTTCGGACCGCCTCGATCAGCTCGTCATCAAGCCCCTGAACAAAGGTCGCGATCAGCGTTGCCTCTTCCCCGACACCATGGATGCGCCCGCCCGCGCAGCGCTGCTCGAAGCCATCCGGGAACGCCCCGACAGCTACATCGCGCAGGAACGGGTCAAGCCATCGACCGCGCCCGCGCTCATCGGCCGACACCTCGAACCCAGGCCCAGCGTGCTGCGGACCTTTTTGACTGCCGAGGAGGAGGGCTACGCGGTCATGCCCGGCGGACTCGGGCGGGTCACCCCGACCAGCGATGCCGCGCTCAACTCCAACCAGCTCGGCGGGCTAGCCAAGGACGTCTGGGTCGTCGCCTCGGAGCCCGAGCGCCAGGAAAGCCTGCTGGTCACGACCGAGATGCACACGCCCGCGGTCACGCAGGAGAGCGAGGTCTCCAGCCGGGTCGCCGACAATCTCTTCTGGATCGGCCGCTATGCCGAGCGCGCCGAGTGGCTGGTGCGGCTGCTGCGGATCACCATCATCAAGCTCTCCGAGCGCAGCGATTACGCGGCCTCGACGGGCGACTCCTGCTGTCTGCGCTCGCTCCTGGAGGCCCTGACCAATCAAACACAGTCGTTCCCCGGCTTCATCGGGACCGGCGCGGCCGAGCGTCTGCGCAATCCCGTGCCCGAGATGCTCTCGCTCATCTCCGATCCGGCACGCCTGGGCGGTCTCCCGCAAACGCTTCAGGCCCTTGGGCAAGCCGCCTACTCGGTCCGCGACCGTCTCTCCGCAGACACCTGGCGCATCGTGAGCGACATCGAGGCGCATCTCGGCAATCTCACCCATGAACCGCCCGGTCAGCTCTCGCTCGCGCTCGACGAGCTGGACCCCTTGATCACCTCGCTGGTGGCGTTCTCGGCACTGACCCAGGAGAACATGACCCACAACGAAGGCTGGCACTTCCTCGAGATCGGACGTCGTCTCGAGCGCGCCGCCTCCACCGCGAGCCTCCTGCGGTCGATGTTGGTTCCGATCGCCGGCGAGCAGGACGAGAACATGGTCATCGAGGCGGTTCTGGGCGTGACCGACAGCCTCATCACCTACCGCCGACGCTATCGCGCCGGCACCCGGATCGGCGCACTCCTGGACCTGGTGTTTCAGGACGAAGGCAACCCGCGCGCCCTCGCCTACCAGCTCGTACAGCTCGAACGTCTGATCTCCGAGCTGCCGCGCGCCGACATGACCGTCGGGCGCACGGCGGTCGAAAAGCACGTCCTCAAGGGTCTCACCGGCATCCGCTTGGCCGAAATCGACACCCTGGTCCAGTCCGATAAGGCCGGCGCACGCCGCGCCGCGCTCGCCGCCATGCTGGCCGAGCTGGATCGGCAAAGCGCCGCCATCTCGGACGCCATCACGGCCCAGTATTTCAGGCACGAAGAGCAGCCGCACAGCCTCTTGCGCCGAGCTGCGGCGCGAGGTGCCGCATGAGACTTCGGATCAATCACGTCACCCGCTACGAGTATGCCGAGCCGGTGTCGCTGTGCCACAGCATCGCGCATCTGAAGCCACCGCAGACGGCGCGCCAGCGCTGTCTGTCCAGTCAGATCCGGGTCGATCCCTGGCCTGCCGTGCATCGCGAGCACGAGGATTTCTTCGGCAACCGGGTGAGCTATTTCTCGATCCAGCAGGCCCACGATGCACTCGAGGTGCGCGCCCAGAGCGAGGTGGAGGTGATCGCCCCGACCTTGCCGAAGCCCGAGGCGACGCAACCTTGGGAGCGGATCGTCGATCGTCTGCACGATCGCTACGACGAGCCCATGACCAACCTGCGGATCTTTACACTCCCCTCGCCGCTTGTCCCGTCGGATCGCGAAGCGCGCGCCTACGCCGCCGAATCCTTCGCGCCGGGGCGCCCGATCCTGGAGGCGACGATCGAGCTGATGGGGCGCATCTACCGCGACTTCGTCTACGACCCGACCTCCACGACCATCTCCACCCCGCTTGCCGAGGTGATGGAGCAGCGCAAAGGCGTCTGTCAGGATTTCGCACACGTCGCCATCGCCGGTCTGCGCGGACTCGGGCTCGCGACTCGCTATGTCAGCGGCTATCTGGAAACACTCCCGCCGCCGGGCCAGGTCAAGCTCCAAGGCGCCGACGCCTCTCATGCCTGGTTCTCGGTGCTGATACCCAACCTGGGCTGGATCGATTTCGACCCCACCAACGATCAGATTCCAGGCGAACAGCACATCACCACGGCCGTCGGTCGCGATTTTCAGGACGTCACGCCGTTGCGCGGGATCTTCTACGGAGGCGGGACCCATGAGCTGCGGGTCGCCGTGGATGTCAATCGCGTGACGCCTTCGGCCAGCGATACCTCGGGCGCCGAGCCGACGACTTCGACCTCTTCGGCCCAGTCCCAGTCGCAGGATGGATGAACCAACCTTCGATGATGATCGACTGCCGATGCCACATCCTGCCCGGCATCGACGACGGCGCACATGGCCTGGAATCATCCCGGCAGATCACGGTCCGACTCACCCCGATCTTCAGCGCGTCCTCCAGCACCAGCGGCAACAACTCCGCCGACGCCTCGCTGCAGAGGATCGGCCCGCGAGCACCCGGATCGGCATGTAGCCGCCGATATCCACATCCTCATCCAAATCCGAATGCATCATGACGAATGAGTGAAGGATGATGCTCGGGGCCTACAGACGCCTCCTCGCGCAATCGCGATTCGCGAGACTGCTTGCCTACGTGACGCCGCACCGGCGGGTGCTCCTTCTGGCCGTGGTTCTCATGATCGGCGAGAGCGCGATCGCCTTGGCGAATCCCTGGATCGCGGGTCGATTCGCCGAGCTGGTCCTGCACCCGCCGGCCTCCCCGCACGTCGGTGTGCCGGGCCTGATGATCCTCTGGGTCACACTGCTGGCGGCGCAGAGCGCGCTGAGCTTCGGCAACCGCTATCTGCTCGGCAGCACCGGCGAGACCATGCTCGCCAACCTGCGCACGCGGCTCTACGACCATCTCCAATCCCTGCCCCTGGGCTATTTCCACGAGCGACGACGCGGGGAGGTCCTGGCACTCCTGGGCAACGACGCCGCGCACATCAGCAGCTTCGTGACCGGCACGCTGGTCAGCCTGCTGCCCCTCCTGATCACCTTTGCCGGGGCCTTTTATTTCCTCTTCCTGATCAGCCCGACGATCGCCATCCTCGCCGGCGCCTTAGTCCCGCTGTTCTTCCTGGTCATGAAGCTGATCGGGCGGCGGCTGCGGCCCTTGTCCTCCGAATGGGTGCGCACCCATGCCGAGATGTTCTCCACACTGGAGGAGAACATCGGGATGCTCCCCGCGATCAAGTCATTCACGCGCGAGGCACACGAGTCGGATCGTTTTCAACGCAGCAATGCCAAGCTGATGCGCATCGCCAAGCGTCAACTGCTCATCGAGTCGATCCTGTCCCCTTCGATCCATCTGCTGGCGGGGACGGGGCTGTTGCTGCTCCTCTATCTCGGCACGCTGCAGCTGCAGAGC
This sequence comes from Thiocapsa sp., assembly GCF_035467215.1. GTDB lineage: Bacteria > Pseudomonadota > Gammaproteobacteria > Chromatiales > Chromatiaceae > Thiocapsa. The sequence continues at coordinate 8,078 of NZ_DATITZ010000071.1, forward strand.
GGCGCATTGCAGCCCTCGGATATGGTGAGCATCCTGCTCTACGGCATGCTGCTGACGCGTCCGATCAGCGGCCTGGCCGGCGTCTACGGCAGTGTGCAGACCGCGCGCGGCGCAGCCACCCGTCTGCTCGAGGCGTTCGGCGTGCGCCCCGAGCCGGACGACGCCGGGGCGCCGCCCCTGCCCCCGATCACCGGCGCAATCCGCCTCGAAGACGTGCATTTCGGATACCCGGGGCGGGCCAAGGTCCTCGACGGCGCCGAGCTCGAGATCCGTGCCAAGGAGACCGTCGCACTCACCGGGGAGAACGGGGCCGGCAAGAGCACCATCGTCCACCTGCTGATGCGCTTCGCCGACCCCGACCGCGGCCGAGTCCTGATCGACGGGACGGACATCCGCGGCGTCGGCATCGCCAGCCTGCGCAGTCAGATCGGTCTGGTTGCCCAGCACGTCCTGTTGCTGAACGGCACCTTGCGCGAGAACATCGCCTACGGTCGCCCCGACGCCACCGCGGAAGAGATCGAATCCGCCGCGCGATCGGCCCAGGCGCACGGATTCATCCAACATCTGCCCCACGGCTACGACACGCTCATCGGCGACCAGGGCATCCGCCTGTCCGGCGGCCAGCGTCAGCGGATCTCGCTCGCCCGCGCCTTACTCAAGGATCCCCCGATCCTGATCCTCGACGAAGCGACCGCGATGTTCGACCCCGACGGCGAGCTCGCCTTCATCCACGACTGCCGTTCCGTGCTCGAACAACGTACCGTCATCCTCATCACCCACCGCCCCGCCAGCCTCGCTCTAGCCAATCGTGTTCTACTTGTAGCCCAGGGCCAGGTCTGCGAGCGCCCACGCGCAACCCCCTACCCCGCAATCTGGACCAAGCCTTGACCCTTGAGCTCCTCGATCAGCCGCAGGGCATCGCGCTCGAGCTCCTCGCGCGTGACCTCGTATTCCTCCAACATCCGGTCGCACATCTCGCCGAGGGTCTTGCCCTCGCCCATCAGCTCCCACATCCGTGCCCCGACCGGGTCGAGGCCGAAATAGGTGCCGGTGGCCAAATCCAGGACCACCGCCTCGTCGCCTACCCTGCGGGTCATCACCTGCGGCGGAATCGTCATCGTGTCGGTCAGTGTCATCGGTCGTCGCTCTCGTCTCGGGCATGCTCCAGGATGGCCTGTCGCACCGCCGACAGCGCGTCGTATCGCCTCGGGAAATCGAGGTGGTAATGGATCGGTCGGTTGGCCAGCGCGGCCACCTGATCGAAATGTGAGGCCAATCTGGGCTGCTCCTCGATGTCCAGCAGGAAGGAGTGCTTGACCCACTCCACCAGCGTCTCGGCCGCGCTCAGGCGCCGCATCTCGAGCCGCTCGGCGCTCCCGTCACCCAGGAAATAGACCCGACGCAAGGGTCGCGGCTCATCGCAGAATGCCAGTTCGTCGTCCGCCAGAAACCGCGCCTTGGAGGTGTAATGCACCGGCGGCTCCCGCCGCGCCGCGGGCGGGATCAGCGCCGCCTCGCTGTCGTCCCACAGGCGGATGGACGGATGGCTCGGCAGCGCCTCGAAGCCCTCGCCGCGCGCCTCCACCACCAGACCGTCGTCGGTCAGGAACCCGCAGCCGCTGACCGCAAAGCTCGCCGCCAGCGTCGACTTGCCGCGTCCCGATTCACCGACGAAGGCGACCGCGCCGGACCCGATCGCGACCGCGCTCGCATGAAACACCAGCTTGCCGAGCTTGCTCAACACCAGCGGCAGGACCTGGTTGAGATAGACATGCCGGGCCGTGACCTCCGGGACCTCGGGCGCGGGGAAGCAGGTGACGGTGAAGGCGTCCGCCGAGACGAAGAAGTCCGCGAGTAGAGGAAAGCGCAGGAGATAGCCCCCGTCGGCGCGATGAAACTCCGTCCAGAGTACGCCGTCCCGAAACGTCCAAGTGTGGAACGGGGGGAGCGCCAAGGGCGCCTGCGCGCACGCCCGATCGATCCGAAGCTCGATCGCGTTGCCGAATTCGTCATCGTGATTCCCTGCAGAGCATGGAGTTGCGGCCATTCATGGAGCCGTTCTCAAGGCTTGAAGTCCATCGTTCCCGGAGAGCGACCGAGCGCGACCGCGTGTAAGGCTTTTCACGCCTCCACTCTATGCCGCAGGCAGCCCGACAATCAATCACGGAAACCATCAATCGCCCCGGCAGCGCCGTAGGTCGGCAACCCTTTGCCGATACGGGCGCCCGAAAGGCGCCCGAAACAAACTCAAAATTCCGCCGTACACCCGCTGCGCTCCCGGGCCGGGCAGCCCGCCTTGTCAAGACCCCGGCCGGGCAATACACTTTCCGTATGCACCGCGATCCGAACAGGCCGAGACCGCGCCGCGCTCCGGGGCCGGGTGTTTTCGTCGGGCTCGATGTGAGCCGAGAACAACCCCGAACCCGCGAGCCAATCCGTTCGATCCCGCGCACCGGGCGACACCGCCAGCGTCGACGGCGCCTCGGACGCACGGTGAGGTCCGCCAACGCAACCCGGGCGCCCAGGTCGGCATGGGGATGCCGACCTACCGAGGGGTATCGGCATCGGGATGCCGATGGACCTCGTGATGTCGGTATGGGATGCAGACCGACGCTCTTATGCAGCGTACCTCTGCGCCACGTCGGCGGCACGGGTGAGTGCATCCTGTCGGCGAGGGAAACGCTGCGGAAAGCGTGCGTGCAGCCCCGTGGCGATCTCTCCCAGGGAGGTCCGACCATCGAGTTGGGACAGCACGAACTGATCGATCTCCGCAGCCTCCGCCGACAGGGGGATGTATCCAGCCTCCCGCTGCTTCAGCTTCTCCGGCGAGATCGGGGCGCCATAGAAGGTGGATTGGCGGAATCGGGCCTTGACGCGCCCCGCTTCGCCATCCGCCGTAACCCGGGTGTCCCATCGCCACAGGTAATCGTCGTCCACGAGATCGGCCTTCAGCGAGATCGAAACAACGTCACCCTCGGACAAAGTTATCGGCCCCTGCAACGGGAAGAAGGCCTGACCGTAGATCAGCTCCGGTTGGCCGGGGGCGTTGGAGAAGCCGATGCCGTCGGCCAGCTCGGCATCGAACCAGACCAACAGCCCGTGAGCCATGCCGGGACGCTCCACCGTCCAGGCCAGCTCCACGGTCACGTCCGGTTGCTCGATGGTGCGATAGTCCAGGGTCGCCCAGTGCTGGGGCGGGACCAGCAGTTGGTCGGCCTTGGCGTTGACCTTGCGCCAGGTATTGACCACCAGCGGTTGGCCCGCGCTCAAGTCCAGGCCGTAGTCGTTTTGGAGCCAGGGTTCGGCGTAAGGGCGGTAGAGCTTGGAGTCTTCGATCAGCGCGGCCCAGAGCCTGTCGCGGCTTGGGATCAGCGCGCTATCGGCGGCCAGTAGGCGTTTTCGCGCATCGGCGATGGCCCCGATGTGGTGCTGGAAAAGGGGCAGCACACCGCGCAGGTCGGAAATGATCACATCGGCCGGGCGCGGCAGCGTGAGCGCGGTGGAAAGGGTTTGGTGAAAACGGATCCGGTCGGCGTATCCGTTGGCCTGGGCCATGGTGCGCGCCATCTCGATCGCCTCGTTGGGCTCGATCGCATGCACCTCGGCAGCCCCGAATTGGCACGCCAGCAACGAGAAGATGCCCGTGCCCGCGCCGATATCCAGCACAACGCTGCCCGGGCGCACGGACCGCCGCAACGCGCTCGCATAGGCATCCATGCGCGGCCGATCTGTGATCATGTCGCCATAGCTGACAACGCGGTAACCGGTAGGTTTAGCCATGGCAATGCAACTCCACGCTTGAGCGACCGTGGGGCCCAGCAATCGCCGTGAAACAGGACTGGGGCACCCATCGAGGTTGATGTCGACGAGGTGCCGGTTCTCCCAACACTGGTTCCAGCCAATGTTGAACGACATCGGATGTCTGCGCCGACCATCCGCCCGCCAAACGGTCATCCATCACATCGACCTCAATGAACTCTGTATGAGCGGGGTCTTGAAATGCAACATGACGGGAGCGCGACAATTTCCGCGGCTCTTCAAAGCCGACAGTCGATCCCGCAGTCAGGCCACCGATCGATCACGCGAGGCATCCCATATCCAGGCATGAACCAGCCGGGTTCGCCAGGGATGCGTTCAGCAAACCACCGCCGCCAGTTGGATTTCACCGCATTCGGCCAGCCATTGCTCTGATATACACGTCGACCGTTACGGCAATCGAGCCAGGCAAATGTCGTAGTGCACGTGTGCGGGACTAGAAGATCCGATCCCGCACAGTCTCAATTGAGTAAACTGTCCCCGGAACTCCCGCAAGTTAAGTAAACCGTCCCCGAAATTCACTGATCCCGGAATTCCGGAATTCACATTAGCCCGGCCGAGTATTCTTTCCCTTCTTACCTGCAACTGATTCGAGTATCGAGCCAGCTTGTCCCGCGGTAAGCTCCCGCAAGCGGCCGTATTTCAGTAGCTTGGGAGCATGATAGGGCATCGCATCAGTTCGCCGTACTGGTGCCTTTTGGTCGTCGGTCGTGTGAGTCATAGTCGTGATCTATGATCCAAAAAGGTAACTGTTCAGGACAGCTTGCCAAACAATCCCCTGGGAGGGTAAGTTTGCAACATGTCTAAGCCGCCATCGACAACCGACAGCCCCGACAGCAAAGATGCCGAACTGGCGCGGTTGCGGGCGCAGACCGCCGAGCAG
>NZ_DATITZ010000072.1:0-16611 GCF_035467215.1 Thiocapsa sp.
GGTGTTGCGCCACATCGCCATGTCGCGGCTGAAGAACGACAGCACCAAACTCGGCATCAAGAACAAACGGCTCAAGGCGGGCTGGGACGAGCAGTACTTGGAGAAGCTCCTCTTTGATGCGCCACCGAGCGCGGGGCAAAACGCTCCATCAGGTTCTCCAAATATTAGCCGCGGTTGATGCGATTGCCCTGATGTCCAGGGCCCTTGCGACACTCGTGTCTGACAAGAAGATCCACAACATTACTATGCTGGACGGCTGGTCTATTCTTACCGATGCTCAGCTCAAAGACGTAATGGAGCAAGGTTCTATGTCTAAGGCAGAAAAGCAGAAACTACGAGACCTGATTGCACGAGTAGGAGCGTTCAAAGTGTCCGAGGCTCCACCCAGCCTATTCGACGACGACATTCCGTTCTAATAGCGGGAGCTAGATGAACTCTGGGTAAACTAGGGATAGATCACGGTTTCCGCTTTTGCGGCCCTGCATATAAACCCGGCCATGTCGCTGATTCGAAGAGGTAGGGTGAACGAGCGCGGCGCGGTCCACCCGCGACCGCGCAGGGCTCGGTGGACTTCGCTCTCGTTCGTCGACCCTATCGGCCGATCTTATGAACGATGTCGCAACGCATGAACATCACCGACCTCCACGCCTTTCGAGGGCTCGATCCGGACATCAGATCCGCCCTCCTGAATCAGATCCGGGATCTCTGGACCCACGGCTCGACCGCAATCGAGGGCAATACCCTGACCCTGGGCGAGACCAAGTTCGTCATCGAGGAGGGGCTGACGGTCTCGGGCAAACCGCTGAAGGATCACCAGGAGGTCATGGGGCATGCGCGTGCCATCGAGCTGATCTATGCCGGGCTGAACGAGGAGTTGACCCAGGACCGGTTGTTTGATCTGCATCGGGCGATTCAGACTCAAGTGACCTTCGATATCCTGAAACCCTTCGGGGCTTGGAAACGCGAGCCCAACGGGACATACGCGGTTACGGCGGATGGTCGTCAGACGTTCATCGAATATGCCGCGCCCGAGGATGTTCCCGCGTTGATGGCGGATTGGTTTGACGCGCTGCGACGTCTCGATCGCCTTGGCCTCACGGAGACCGAGGCCATCGACGCCTATGCCCATCTGCATCTCGGGTTCGTGCACATCCACCCCTTTTGGGACGGCAACGGACGCCTGGCACGACTGGTTGCCAACCTCCCGCTCTTGCGATCGGGCCATCTGCCGGTGGCGATCGACGTGAAGGACCGCAAGCGTTATATCGATACCTTAGCCGAGTATCAACTGGCCCTTGGACCACCGAGACCGGAGAACGGCGTCTGGCCCCGCACGGAGCTTGAAAGCGGCTTTGCGGCATTCTGCCGAGATGCCTACGGGGCGACTCGCGCGCTGGTCGATCAGGCCCACGAGCAACAGGCGAAGAGAACCCGGTGATCGCCGGGTGTCACAGCAAAGGAACCAAGCAACGTGACAACTCTGTGCGTTGGGTAAGGACAAGTCGGGTCACGACCCGAGCCCTCGTAGGGACCTCGGCGCGGGTACTCGGGCGGCATTTTCGCCTTCGTTCCGATCCAGCCGATAGCGCGCTGAAGGCAGAATGTATATACTGGATATACACTTTACTGTCAGGAAACGTGTATGCTCACGCGTGTCTTCAAAAGCGGTAATTCCATGGCCGTGCGCATTCCCAAGGAGTTGGCCTTTGCGGACAACATTCAGGACGTCGAGATCGAGCGTATCGGCAACACGCTCGTCGTCCGCCCCGCGGGAGAGCAAACCCTCGCCGACGTGATGGATGTCTGCGCGATGTTCACGCCCGATTTCATGGCGGATGATCGCGATGAATCCCCCGAGGTCGAGCGAGATTGGGAGGCTTTCGGTGGCCAAGCCGGCGGGAAGGCTACGGCCGACTCATGAAATATCTGCTGGATACCAATATCTGCATCTATATCATGCAACGTCGGCCCGCTTCGGTCGCCGCCCGTTTCGAATTGCTGAGCCGGGGCGATGTCGGCATGTCGATCATCACCTACGCGGAAATCCGCGCCGGGATCGAGAAGCGCCCCGACAGCCGAACGCACAACGACATGATCCTGGATCTGTTCGTGCAGCGGGTGCCGTACCTGCCCTTCGACGAAGCCGCGGCTCACGCTTACGGCGTGTTGCGCAACGCCGTTCCCGATCGCCGGCGCAATGCCATGGATCGCCTGATCGCCGCTCACGCACTCGGCATCGGCTCCACCCTGGTCACCAACAACGAAAACGACTTCGAGGACTTCCCTGGTCTGGTCGTCGAAAACTGGACCCGTGACTCATAACCGCCGCAGGGCAACGAACCGCAGAACTAAGGCGCCCGCGGCCGCTTCCAGGTATAGACCGCGGTCACCGCATAATTCCAAACCGCGCCGACCAGGATCCCGGCGAGCGCCGAGAGGAACCAGCCGGAATGTCCGCGTTGGAAAAGATAGTTGGCGATGCCGACGTTGGCCAGGGCACCGACGCTGCAGGCGGCGACGAAGGAGAGCCAGCCCCAAATCAGCGCACGGCCGCGCAGACGCATGTCGCGATAGGTCAGGATGTTGTTCAGGAAGAAGTTGCTGGTCATGGCGACCAGCGTCGCGGTGGCCTGACTGATCAGGAAGGCGCCCGTCCCGAGCAGGGTCAGCATGGGCCAGAGCACCGCCATGTGCACGAAGACACCGAGCCCGCCGATGGCGGAGAAGGCGATGAAGCGCACCGGGATGACCGGGCCGATGAGCTTCTGGGTCAGCATCAGCAGGTATTCCCAGAGGACCGCGTTGTCGAGCTTGCTGCTGCCGGCCTCGCGCGCGCGAAAGGTGAAGGGCAGCTCGCGAAAGCGCAGGGGTTGCTCGGCCTCGGCGAAGATGTCGAGCAGGATCTTGAAGCCGACACCGCTGAGACGCCGCACGCACCCCTGGACGACCGAGGCGCGCACCAGAAAGAACCCGCTCATCGGATCCTTCAGGTCCGCATGGATCAGGTATTGGCCGATTCGAGTCGCGAACCGGCTCATGGATTGGCGACGGCCATTCCAGTCACCCATGCCCCCGCCGGAGACGTAGCGGCTGCCGACCACGATGTCCAGGTTCTCGGCCTTGATCGCCTCGAGCATCGTGGGCAAGAGGGTCTCGTCGTGTTGGAGGTCGCCGTCCATCACCGCCAGGAAGGGCGCGGCGCTCGACATCATGCCTTCGATGCAGGCCGACGAGAGTCCGCGTCGGCCGATACGCTGCACCAGCCTGACACGCGGATCCTGTCGTGCGATCGCGAGAACCCGGTCCGAGGTTCCGTCGGGCGAATCGTCGTCGACGAAGATCAACTCCCAGTCGATCCCCTGCAACACCGCGTCGACCCGCCGGACGACCTCGTCCACCATGTCCGCTTCTTGATAGGTCGGGACGATGACGGCCAACTCGGGCGGACGGCAGTGGTGTCGAGGCATCGGCTGATCCGAGATCCTGTTGGCCATAAGCGGAGGTTCGATTCGTCGCGGGAGGGAACGTGCGGGACGCGCCATTGAAGTAGACTGCGGCTCGCGGCTGCGGACGCCGGAACGGTGACGAGACGGCAGATCCAGGCTCCGAAGAGCCTTTATTCTAGCGCGATCACGTCCCCGTCACCTCGACCGATCGCAGCCCGGATCGGATCCGCCGAATCAGACCACGCAGCGAGTCACGAGACCATGGAAACGACCCGAGGCATCGATACACCCCGCCGGGCTTGGGGCCTCTTGCTCGCCCTGATCGCAGCCATGACCGCCTGGCGGCTGGGTGTCGCCGCGATCCTGCCGGTCACGCAGGACGAGGCCTATTACTTCGACTGGGCACGCAGCCTCGCCTGGGGCTATTTCGATCATCCTCCGGGCGTGGCGCTACTCGGCATCGGCACCTGGCTCGCCCCGGGCTCGGCGCTCGCCGCGCGCGCGGGGACACTGATCGCAAGCGCCCTGACACTGTTCATCCTTGCACGCTTTTTCCGCAACTGCGGCCTCACGGCTCCGCGCGATCTCGCCTTGGCGCTGGTCCTGGTCTTCGCGACCATTCCCGGATTCGCCGGCGGCGTCATCACGACGCCCGACACCGTGCTGGGCCTGGCCTGGGCGCTCGCCCTGCACGAGAGCGAGCGCGCGCTCGCCGGCCAGCGTCGACGTTGGCTCAGCGCCGGTGCAGCGGTCGGTCTCGGTCTGCTCGGGAAATACACCATGGTCCTGATCGGACCGGTGCTGCTCTTGGCCATCCTCTTCAGCGACCCGCGCGCGCTGCGCACCCGCTGGCCCTACCTCGGCGGACTCGTCGCGCTGCTGGTCTTCGCGCCGAACATCCTCTGGAATCAGCACAACGAGTGGCTGTCCATGCGTTTTCAGTTCGGCCACGGCTTCTCGACCGAGGTCGGCACACTTCCGGTCGGCGACCCCGGCGCCATCGAGCACGTCGGCCCCCAATCGGTCGGCGAACGCCTAGGCAGCCTCTCGGATTATCTCGGCACCCAGCTCGCATTTTGGGGACTGATCGCGATTCCCATGCTCCTTGCGCCTTTGATCAACCGGGCGCGACGCAACCAACCGAGCCAAGAGATGGCCGGGATACTGGCCCGCCACGCCAAGCCTCTGCTGTGGGCTGCAACCCTCTTTCCATTGGGCTTTTTCGCCTTGGTCGCGACAGGCAGCGAGGTGGAACCCAATTGGCCCGCCGTCTATCTCATCTCCGCGGCGCCTTTGGCTGCGTTGTTGCTGCGCAATCTGCGTCCCTGGGTCCTCACCGCCGCGCTGGGCAATCTGCTGCTCTTGAGTCTCTACGCATTCCATTCGGCGACCGCGGCACTGCCCCTCGGAGACAGCCAAAATCGCGTCCTGCGCGAGACCCATGGATTTCGGGAATTGGCCGAGATCGTCGGTAAGCTCGAGGAGCCCGTCTATGCCGACCGATACCAAACAACGGCGATGCTGCGCTTCTACGCGCCGAGCCTGGACACCACGACCCAATGGCCCGGCCTCACCCGTCCATCCGAGTATCTGCGGGGCCGGATCGCACCGCAACTGGATCCGGAGTCCGTCGATTCACCCTTCTGGCTGGTCTCCGGATTCGGCGCACCGCCGGCCATCGCGGGTTTTCGCAGCGATACCCATCGCAGACTCTTCGACTGCGCCGGGCAGCGGCTGAGAGAAGCGGCGGAGGCGCCCTGTTCGCGTCCGCTGCACACTTGGAATCTGTATCGGTACCTTCCGGATGGGTGAGGGCAAACGATCGGGAGCGGTGCACGCCGGACCTGCGCGCCGGCTTTAAGCATCTAACCCGACACACGGGACTGCAGCATTTCACGGACCTCGTCGATCGAACGCGTACATCCTCCGAGATGGATGACTGCATGGCAGTTCGGGCAGACAGGTCGTAGGTCGGTGATCGGGTTCACGGCATATCGGCCGCCGATCTCGGATAAGGGTGTGAGATGGTGCACCTGGATGAAACCCTCCGCGACAGGGCCGAACGACGCGAGGAAATCGAATCTGCAGATGATGCACGAGCACCCATAATGTTCAATACAGCGTTGGCGAGCGGAAGGATCACGTTCATATGCGTTGACCGTCACGCGTCGTTTGGCACCCTCGAAAAATGTCGAGCCATCGGTCAATTCCCCCGGCCAGGAAAATGCCTTGGCGATAATGGCCTGACATTCAAGCAGATGGCTTTGCCGATCAACTCCGACATATTCCGACAGCTCGGCCCAGTTGGTCCGCCTGCCGGTCTCTCCGGCCGGGCGTCCCGTCAGCCTGCGCTGAGTCGGGTTTCGACTGATCCCTGCGTCGTCGCACATCGCGACGATGTTCTGGATCTTCATGCTGATCGATGCAGGACTGCGAGACTGCAGCGCGTGAATGGTCTGGATGCCCCCGATCTCGGCGATGTCGTATCGCGCCGCATAGATGCAGAGCACGATTTCATCTCGGGTAAAAGCTTGACGCGTTGCCATTGACGTCTTTCATTTCCCGCCGAACGTGTTCAACATCGAAACGTCGAGCTCATCACGCCGGCCGGGGGGTGGACTGTCGATCAATGATCGTCCCCGCGATTGCTCGCCTTGTCCGCCGAGATCCGATCCATCATCGCAAACAGAAGCCCGGAGACGACGAAGGTCATGTGGATGCCGACCTTCCATGCCAACTGCTCGTTCGTCAGCCGCTCGACGTACATGAATGCCTTGAGCAGCTCAATGCCGGAGATGGCGACGATGGAGCCGATGAGCTTCATCTTCAGCTCGGCGAAACCGACATGCCCCATCCAGTTGGGACGATCCTCGTGGTTCCCCGTGTCGATTCGGGAAACGAAGTTCTCGTAGCCGGCGAGCACGATGATAAGCACCAAATTCGCGATCATCACGACGTCGATCAGGGAGAGCAGCCCGATGATCACCTCGCCGGCCTCGGCATTGAAGACGAGCGGGACGAAGTGGATGAACTCCTTGACGAACTTGACCAGCAGCAGGGCGATGGCGAGGACGAGGCCCAGATAGAAGGGCGCAAGCAGCCAACGGCTGCTGAAGATCACCAACTCCAGAAATTGTTCGATCCGTTTCATGTCGAGGTTCCGGTTTGCCTTCAAGCCATTGAGTCGGAGTCCAACGATCGCGAGCCGCGGACGCGGGTGACGGGAGCGGGCGGGATGCTACGCGGGCCCGGCCACCACTTCAACGGCGATCGATCATTGGGCCCTCGGGGCTCGGCTCGGGCGTGCGCTCAGGGGGCCGGCGGCTCCTCCTCGAAACCGATCTGCACGTGCGTAGAAGCAGCCAGCGTGCGATAGACCGGACTGCGGGCGGCGATCTCGAGCAGACAGGCGCGCTCCTCGGGCGTGAGCGCGCCGAGGATGTTCAGACGCACCTCGATGCGCTTGAGCTTGCCCTCGTGCTCGCCCTCGCAGTCGCGGCAGTCCGTGCCGTGAATCCGGTCCTGGCTCAGACGCACCTCGATGTCGTCCAGCGCAAGCCCCTGGTGCCGGGCGTAGGTCCGTGCCGTCATGGAGATGCAGGCGCCGAGCGACATCAAGAGCAGATCGTAGGGCGTGGGACCCAGATCCGAGCCGCCGACCGACTTGGGCTCATCGGCCAGCCATTGATGGCGATGGGTGTAGAGTCCGCGCTGAAAACGGGTATCGAGCTCGGTGACCAAGACCTCTTTCTCGGCCACCCGAGGCGCGGTCCCGATGCTCTGCTCGAAACCGTGCTTGCCGAGCCCCAGATAACGGCTCGCCCAAGCGACCAGAGTCTCCGCAACGTACTCGGCGTCTTCGCGATTGGCGAGCAGATGGTCGGCCTTGTCGAGCGAGATGAAGCTCTTGGGATGCCGCGCCGCCTGGAAGATCTTGCCGGCCTCCCCGATCGACACGATGGTGTCGAGCGGCGAATGGAAAACCAGAAGGGCGCGATTGAGGTGACGGATGTGGTCCGCCGAGGCGTATTGATCCAGGTCGTCGAGCAGCTGCTTGCGGATACGGAAGCGCCGCTGCCCGATCTGCACCTCGGCCTCGCCCGTCTCCTCCAACTGGCCGCGCGCCCCGCTGAGCAGGTGTTGGACGTGGGAGGCGGTCGCCGGGGAGGCGATGGTCACCACCGCCTCGACGGAGGGGAGCGCGTGCACGGCGGCCAAGACCGCGGCCCCGCCCAGGCTATGCCCGATCAGCAACGCCGGGGCCTCGTAGTCCTCCTTGAGCTTGCGTGCGGCGGCGAGCAGGTCGGCGACGTTGGATGAAAAATTGGTGTTGGCGAAGTCGCCGTCGCTGTTGCCGAGCCCGGTGAAGTCGAACCGCAGCACGGCGATCCCGCGCGCGGCCAAGGCCCGACTGATGCGGGTCGCCGCGGCGATATCCTTGCTGCAAGTAAAGCAGTGCGCGAAGAGGGCATAACGAGCCGTCGGCACGCGATCCGGAGGCGTTTCGAGCAGGCCGACCAGCGTGTGCCCCTCGGGATTCGGAAATTCGAGCTTGATGCGTGCCATGCCAGTTCCTCTCGTTGGAGATCCATGGGTCCGGAAAGAGCCTCCGGCCGCCAGCTTTTTTTATCCATCGAATGGATTAGCCGGCTCGTCCAGCCTCCCCCGCCCGACACAGCGCCTGCAGACGGTCGAGCTCGATCTCGTCGAAGCCGGCCTCGCGACGGGCCGGCAGGTTGAGCGGACAGCGAATCTCGGCGCGCATGTACTCGCGCAGCAGATCGAAATAGAGCGGCCCGGGATCGAGGCCGCGCTCTTCGCACAGCCGTTTGAACCAACGCGAGCCGACGGCGACGTGGCCGACCTCCTCGCGCAGGATGACACCCAGGCAAGCCGCGGTTTCCGGGTCGCCGGCCGCCTCGAAGCGCGCGATCATCCCGGGCGTCACATCCAGACCGCGCGCCTCCAGGACGCGCGGGACCAAGGCCATGCGTACCAAGGGATCGTGGGCGGTCGCGCGCGCCATCTCCCAGAGACCGTCGTGGGCGCGGAAATCGCCGTAATCGTAGCCGAGATCCCGAAGTCGGTTGCGCATGAGACCGAAATGCTCCGCCTCCTCGGCCGCGACCTGAATCCAATCGGCGTAATAGTCGGTCGGCATCTCACGGAAGCGCTGTACCGCGTCCCAGGCGAGGTTGATGGCGTTGAATTCGATGTGGGCGACCGCGTGGATCATGGCGGCCCGGCCCTCGCGGCTCTTGAGCTTGCGAGCCTTGAGCGCACGCGGCGGAACCAGCTCGGGCCGCACCGGACGCCCCGGCAGGTCGCGGACCGGCCCCGCGCTCGCCGCATCCGCGTGCAGACACCCGGCGCGCCATTGCGCGGCCGCCGCCTGCGTCGCGGCCTGCTTGCGGGCCGGATCCGGCTCGCCGAGACAGGCGGCTGCCGCATCGAAGAGGTTGCCCTGCACTTGCGTCATCCCCGCCACCCCAGGATCAGATCCATCACGTTGGTTCCCGTCGGTCCGGTGCGGATCAGGTCGCCGCTCGCCTCGAGCAAGGTGCCCGAATCGGCGCGATGCAGCCCATCCGCGGCGTCGAGTCCGGCATCTTGGATGCGTTCGAGCGTCGCACCGTCGACCAAGGCCCCGGCGTCGTCGGTCGGGCCGTCGGTGCCGTCGGTCCCCGCGCTCAACAAGACGGCATCGGCATGACCGGCAAGCTCGATCGCCGCCGCGAGGGCCAGGTGTTGATTGCGACCGCCCCGCCCCGGCGCATCCGGCAGACGCAGCGTCGTTTCCCCGCCCGCGATCGAGAGACCCGGCGGGCCAGACAACAAAGCACGTGCCCGACGTCGACCCGCGAGCGCCGCATCGCCCTCGACCGGCTGCGCGTCGATCCGGACCGCGAGACCCGCACGGCGCCCCGCGGCGGCCGCGGCGGACTTTGCGGTTTCCAGTGTCGCGACCAGCTCGATCTGCGGACCGCGGGTCGGCAACGGTCCCCGCTCCGCCAATCCGCGCTCGACCCACTCGGAAAGCCAGGCCGGCAGATCAAGCCCCGCCACCCCCTCGGCCAGACCGACCTCGGGAACCAGCAACCCCGAACCGATCACCCCCGGATCATCTCCCGGCACATCCGAGATAGCCAACACGCGGGTCGGCCGGTCGCCGAGCAGGCTCAGCAGCCCTCCGCCCTTGATCCGCGACACCGCCTTGCGCACCCGATTCACCGCGTCGATGGGCAGACCGCTTCCGAGCAACCATTGGCTCATGCGCCGCAGATCGGCGAGATCCAGTCCCGCGATCGGCACCTCCACCAGACTGGAGGCCCCGCCGGAGATCAGGAAGAGCACCTCGGTCTTCGGCGGCAACGCGCCGAGCGCGCAGATCAAGCGCCGGCCGGCCGCCAGACTCCCCGCATCCGGCACGGGATGACCGCCGATCAGGCTCTCGATGCCGAGCCCGGCGATGGCGGTGTGATCCAGATGCCCCGGCTTGGTGATCAGCAAGCCGCCGACGACACGCGGACCCAGGGCATCGCAGGCGCCCAGCGCCATGGACTGAGCGGCCTTGCCGATCGCACAGATCCACACGGGGCCGCCGTGCAGGGGTTGCGCGGCGAGCGCCTGCCCGACGACCGCACGCCCCTGCGCCGCGCGCAGTGCCGCTGCAAAGACCTCGAGGAGCAGACGACGCGCAAAGGCGGCGTCAGCCATCCAGACTGGCCGGAGCGACGGGCTGGAAAACGGCAAGCCAAGCCTTCAAATTGACAATCCTCAATGTGATTCACCGAAAAGACATGTCTAAGTATCGAGGAGAAACCAAACCGGTCAGCCAGGAAAGGGATGTAGACGGCCGAAGCCCGAGAACAACAAGGACCCTCCACTGAACCCTATTCGAACGAGTCCAATCCATGAAGCTGTGCCCGAAATGCAGTCGTTCCCCGTTGCCCTTCGTCATGGTCTTGCTGATTTCCAGCGTACTGGCCTTTATCACCTGGCTGGTACTGGGCCTCTCCCAGGTCGAGCCCACGGTCAGATTGGCGGCCGGGGCGGCCGTGTTCCTCGCCGTCGGCGGAACCCTGCTGCACTACGTCATCAGTTGTCTCAAGCGCCACTGTCGGCACGACCAGGAACGTGGACGGATCCAGGGCCATACCTTCAGCCGACCCGCGTGACGCGATCCCTCAGATAGACGGGTGCCGCCAGCTCGGGCGGCACCGCATGCCCCGCGGCCAGCTCGGCAGCGCCGAGCACGGCCAGATCCCGAGCCTCGCAGATCGCCTCGCCGGCATGGACGTTCGGGGCCACGCCGGTTCGCGCGGCAAGCTCGGCGCCGTAGACGGACCAGCCCGGCCCGACACCGAACCATCCCTCGCCGCCCGGTGACTCGACCCCCTCCGGCGGGCACACGCGCTCCTCGCAGCGCGCCACGGCCAAGCCGCGTTCATCGATCTCGAAACACCCCCAGTAGACCTCGCCCATCCGCGCATCCAGGGCCACCAGGAGACGCCGTTCGCCGCTGCGCCGAAACTCACCTTGTGCAATGGCGGCCAAGGTCGAGACCGGAACGAGCGGCAACCCGGCGCCGAAGGCCGCCCCCTGCGCGACGGCGACCGCGATCCGCACCCCCGTGAAGGATCCCGGACCGCGCGCGAAGGCGATCGCGTCCAATGCGTCCAGACGCGTTCCGGCGTTGTCCAGCACCTGCTGCATCATGCCCAGAATCAGCTCGCCGTGCCGACGCGGCGCGGTCTCGAGCACTTGCTCGATGCGCTCGCCCGACAGAAGGGCCGCCGAGCAGGCGTCGCCCGAGGTATCGATCGCGAGGAGAGTCGTCATGGGGGAGAAGGGCAATCGCGGCAGCCAAGGGATCCTTGGTTGCGATTCTATACGGAGTCGGCGCCGAGCTGCGGATATCCGTTGGATCCGCGGCGCGCGGGAGCAAGCACCTCAGCCGCGCCAAGCGCGGTATGCGAGGTTCTTGGACGGGATCGGCCGCGTCCGACTCGACGACCGTCGGAGCCGACGCGGTTTAAGTCCGAAACGGGCGAGCCCTGTCGGCGCGCTCGGGGGTCTCCGACACGCGCGCCGAGTCGATCATGCGGACGAAATCCTCGGGCGGGAACAAGACCCAACCGCGAAAATCCGCGCTCAAGGGTCCAGCACACTCGCACGGCGGGGCATCGTCGGCGAGATCCACCAGCCATAATCCACGCTGGCCGGACAGGCCGAACGGGGTCTCCAAATCGATAGAGACGCCCCTCGAACACCGACCCGGAGCGCTCGCCCGTCTCCTCGCCGAGGTCGGCATCGGTGTGCTCGCACGCCGCCAGCAAGGGCGCCTTCCAGGCGTGCAACAGATGCAGTCGTGCGGCGGCGTCTAGGTCGCTCGTCAGCAACCCTTCCAGCATCTCGATCAGCTTGGCGGGTGAAATCCGCTCCCCGATCGACGGGACGGCGGCAAACAGACTGTTCGCCGCTCCGCGGCCGCCGAACGATGCAGACTCGCCGATCGGGATGGACAAGGTCAGGCCCGTCGGCAAGCCGGGCGCGGGTCGAGCAGAGGTCTGAAAGGTCATCATGCCAAATCCGCGGGTCGATGACGAACCGCCGCGGACCCGTCCATCGACAGGTCCGCGGATGCCCCATCTCCTGGAGCAGGTCCGTACGCTGAGCAGGATCCCTTGGCTGAATCCTAGCCCCGGCGGGCTGCATCGAACTGCCGACCGCTCCGCAGATTCGAAAGACGACCGATCAGCCGTCGAACCCTTTCAGGATCGCCCGGGTCTCGTCCGCCGCGATCCGCGGGCCGATGCAGGTCACCAGTTTTGCCGAGGCTGCGGAGGCCAGATTGCCCGCCCGCGCGAAGTCCCAGCCCTGGCTGAGCCCGTAGATGAAGGCGCCGGCGAACATGTCCCCGGCACCCACCGTATCCACGGCCTTGACCTTGATCGGTGCAATCTCGATCAAGCCTTCGCCGTCCCAGACCAAGGCACCTTCAGGCCCGCGCGTGATGGCGAAGGTCCGACTGATGGTCTTGAGATACTCCACCGCGACACCGAGGTCCTCGCTGCCGGCCATGCCCATCGCCTCGAACTCGTTGGCGAAGAGCAGATCCACCCCGGAGCCGATCATGTCCAGCAGACCGGCCTTGAAGAACTTCACCATGTTGGGATCGGACAGTGAGATCGCGGTCTTCACCCCCGCCGCGTCGGCGATTCCCTTCGCAGCGATCGACGCCTCGCGGGCCGCATCCGAGGTCACCAGATAGCCCTCGGTGTAGAACCATTCGGAGTCGCGAAGCGCGTCCTCGACCAGCTCGTTGGCGGACAGTGCGCCGCTCACCCCCAGGAAGGTGCACATGGTCCGGTCGCTATCGGGCGTGACCAGGACGACGCAACGCCCGGTATGGCCTTCATCCTTGCGGGTGTGGTTGTTGGTGTCGACACCGCCGCGGATCAGGTCGTCCATGTAGAAGTGACCCAGCTCGTCGTCGGCCACCTTGCAGGAGTAGAAAGCCTTGCCGCCGAGCTGGCTCAGTGCAATGACCGAGTTCGCGGCCGACCCACCCGACCCGCGCTGCGGCTGGTGGTGTTTCAGATGCGACATGATCGCCGCTTGCTGCACCTCGTCGACCAGGGTCATGACACCCTTGTCGATCCCCAGGATGCCGAGATCCGCGGCATCCACCTCGTATTCCATATCCACCAGCGCGTTGCCGATGCCGTAGACCTGATATTTCGCCATGAATCCCGCGTCTCCTCGTCGAAAAGGCGTCAGTGTATACCGTCGGCGCGATGGGTCCAGAATCGGCCGGCGCGCTCGCGCCATGTCAAAGGGCCCTCGATGGCGCCGTCCGGTCCGAGCCGCAGCTCGATCGCACCGACGAGCCCCGTGTCGAGTGCAGGGATGCCGCGCGCCGAGACCCGCTCGCGCACCTCTGCGACGGGAAACCCGAAATGGTTGGCATAGCCCGAGGCGAAGAGGACGAGCCCCGGCGAGACCGCGTCCAGGAAATCGGGATGCGTCGAGGTGGCACTGCCGTGATGACCGGCGACGAGCACGTCGCTCGCGAGCGCCTCGCCCGACTCGCGGGCGAGGCGACGCTCGACTCTGGCCTGGATATCGCCGGTCAGGAGGATCGAGCGACCCCCGGTCTCCACTCGCAACACGCAGGAGGCATCGTTGCCGCTGAATCCGGCGTCGGCCGGATGCAGAAACCGAAACCTCACGCCGGACCAGTCCCACCCCTCGCCTGCCCTGCACGGCTCGACGCGCGGCCGGTCCAGATCCCCCGGCTCCCCGCTGTCGATGCGATCGATCGGGATGCGCTCGGCCAAACCGGCCAGACCACCGGCGTGATCGCGGTCGGCATGGCTGACGACCAGACGCTCGATCCGTCGCACCCCTTGGGCCGCCAAAAAGGGCGCGACGACCGCGCTGCCCGTATCGAAGCCACTCGGAAACCCGGGGCCGGTATCGTAGACAAGCGTGCCATCGCGCGTACGCACCACGGCGGACAGGCCAAGCCCGACGTCCAGCAGGGTAAACCAAGCCTCGCCGTAACCCGGCCGAGGCGTCACCAGAACGAACATCGGAACGACGAGCAGCAGCCCCGGCCAGCGCCCCGGCAGCCCGCGCGGCGCGAGCATCAGCACCGCACCGGCACCCGCGGCCAGCCAGACCCAGAGCGGTCGCTCGGGCAGCGCCATCGCGGCCCAAGGCAAGTCGGCGATCCAGGCGAGCCCGTCCAGACACCACCCGAGCAGTTGCGCCGTCCACTGCAACGGCCACCAGGGGACCGAGCGGAGTCCGGGGATCAGGCTCAGCAGACTCGTCGTCAAGACAAGCGGCAGGAGGATCAGACTGAAGAGCGGCACGGCCACCAGATTCACTGGCGGCGCGATGAGCGACGCCCGTCCGAAGAGCAGGAACAAGAGCGGCAGCAGACCGATCCCGACCGCCCATTGGGCGCGACCCCAGCGCGTCCAGAGATCGCGGCTCGGCAGCCGTTGCCCGAGGCTGAATACGAGCACCGCCACGGCGCCGAAGGACAGCCAGAATCCGGGCGACAGCACCGCCCCCGGATCGACCAGCAGCACCCCGACCAAAGCCAGCACGAGGGCGTGGTAGGGCCGCAGTGTCCGCTGCCAGACGAGCGCCGCGAAGACCACCGCGATCATCACGAGCGCACGCTGAGTCGAGACCGCGAAGCCCGCGAGTCCCGCATAGCCGAGCGCGGCGATCATCCCGCCCACCGCCGCCGCGCGCGGTGCGGCAAACGCGACCGTGAGTCGCGCACTGCGCGACCAAAGCCAACGCACCAGAAAGAAGACCGCGCCGGCGATCAGGCCGACGTGCAAACCCGAAATTGCAACCAGATGATTGGTCCCGGTGCGCATCATGACCTCCCAGTCGTCCTGATCGAATCCCGAGCGATCCCCGATCACCAGGGCCTGCACGAGAGGCAAGGCCGGTGCGCCGTCCAGGACCCGCGCGAGATGCTCGGCCATACCCTGCCGCCAACGGTCGAGCCAGTAGCGGCCGGCACCCCCATCAAGCCGCTGCGGTGGCTCACCCCGACGCAGGTTGCCGGTCGCCTGCACACCCTGCTCGAACAACCAACGCTCGAAGTCGAAGGTGCCCGGATTGGCGAGACCGTGCCGAGGCTTGAGCCGCACCGGCAGGCGCCACAGCTCGCCCGCACGCAGCGGCGGCGCATCCTCGTACCAGGACAGTCGGACCAGGCCGGTGAAGGGGATGGGCTCGCCCTCGTGCCGGGCCTGCTCCACCTCGAACAGAAATCGCCGCGCAAGACCGGAGTCCGTCGGGATCGAAGCAATGCGCCCTTCCACGACGAGAGGGGCGCGGGCCAGATCATCCGGAAAGGGCGAGCAGAGCAAAAGACAGGCGTGCCACTGCGCCCAGAATGCGCCGAGCAGCAACCAGAAGGGCAGTCGCAGCCCGCGCCGGCGCCACGCGACGATCCCCAAGGCGACGGTGACGAAGCCGGCGTGTGCAAGCGGCGGCAGCGCGGGCAGCAGGTAAACGACGGCGACGCCGGAGGCGAATGCGAGAGCGGCGCCGGTTGTGCTCCGAGTCACCGTCGAGGTGCCGCGGGAGGTTCGTTACGGCCCCTGCACGGCCTGCGCCGCTCCCGACAACGCGGATCACTGCATCTGTCCATGACTGCTATATACTCCGCGGCCTATTCCTCTGGCGTAAGATCCACCGGACTTGCGGCGTGAAACGATGGCTCAAGCGAAATCTACCCGCCGCCGGAGCCATCCGTGCAAGCGGCCGTTTCGGGGTTTTCGGCAAGCTCCTGCATGACCCGAACCTCTGGCACCTGAACCGGCATTCGGTCTCGGGCGCCACCGCGGTCGGTTGCTTCGTGATGTTTCTGCCGCCCTTCGGCCAGTCGCTGATCGCCGCCGCGGCGGCCATCGTGCTGCGCGTAAATCTCCCGATCTCGGTCGCGCTGGTCTGGGTCACCAATCCGGTGACCATCCCGCCGGTCTTCTATTTCACCTATCGACTCGGCTGCTGGATGCTCGGGATCGAGCCCGGCGAGTTCGCGCTCGAGTACTGGCTGGACTGGCATCACTGGCTCGCCGTGATCTGGCCGTTGGCGCTCGGCAACCTGGTGTGCGGCATCCTCTGCTCGGGACTAGGCTATCTCACGATCCAGCAGATCTGGCGCCGTCGGCTGATGCGCCGCATCCGCGAGCGACGGGAACGCTATCGCGCGTCGGCGTCGCGCGACAAGAGCCCGTCGTCCAATCGCCAGACCTGATCCATGCGCCCGGCCAGCTCTTGGTCGTGGGTGACGATGACCAGGCTGGTCCCGATCGCGGCATTGAGCTCCAGCATCAGATCGAAGACCCGGGCGGCGGTCACCCGATCGAGGTTTCCCGTGGGCTCGTCCGCCAAGAGACAGGCCGGATGGGTGACCAAGGCACGCGCCACCGCGGCGCGCTGACGCTCGCCGCCCGACATCTCGCCGGGTTTGTGCCGAGCCCTGCTCCCGAGTCCCACCCGATCGAGCAAGGCCGCCGCGCGATCGCGCGCATCGCTCGGCCGACTGCCGCCGATCAACAGCGGCATGGCGACGTTCTCGAGCGCGGTGAACTCGGCGAGCAGGTGATGGAACTGGTAAACG
>NZ_DATITZ010000073.1:0-5710 GCF_035467215.1 Thiocapsa sp.
GAACTCGGAGACGCGGCGCATCCCTTCGCGTCCCAACAGACGCGCGTAGATATAGGCGCGCAGCAGGATGCCCATGTTGCCGCCGAACGCGGTGAGGCGCCCGATGCTCTCGGGGCGCTCGTGCTCGGCGAGCCAGCGGTACTCGTCCACGTCGAAGGCGACCAGCGGGACAGGCAGGTAGGGCTCCAGGCGCGCCGAGACACCGACCGGTCCGGCACCCGGACCGCCCCCGCCGTGCGGCGTGGAGAAGGTCTTGTGCAGGTTCATATGGATGACATCGAAGCCCATGTCACCCGGGCGGACCTTGCCGAGAATGGCGTTGAGATTGGCCCCGTCGTAATACAGCAGCCCGCCGGCGGCATGCACGCGCGCGGCGATCGCCTGGATGTTGCGGTCGAACACGCCGACCGTGCTCGGGTTGGTCAGCATGATCCCGGCGGTCTGAGGCCCGACGGCCTGCTCGAGCGCGGCGAGGTCGACGTCGCCGTCCGGTCCGGTCGGGATCTCGCGGACCTTGAAGCCGCACATGACCGCGGAGGCCGGGTTGGTGCCGTGTGCCGCGTCGGGGACCAGGATCTCGGTGCGGGCGAGATCGCCGCGGGCCGAATGATAGGCGCGGATCATGGCCACGCCGGCCAGCTCGCCTTGTGCACCGGCCGCGGGGGCCAAGGAGACCGCGTGCATCCCGGTGACCTCTTTGAGCATCTCTTGGAGCTCGTAGAGGCAGGCCATGAATCCTTGGCTGTGGGACTCGGGTGCCAGCGGATGCCGTGCCAGGAATCCGGGCAGCATCGCCAAGGTGTTGCAGGCCCGAGGGTTGTACTTCATCGTACAGGAGCCCAGCGGATAGAAGTGGGTGTCGATCGAGAAGTTCTTCTGCGACAGCCGGGTGTAGTGTCGGACCGCCTGAAGCTCGGAGACCTCCGGCAGGATCGGACGGCTCCGACGACGCAGCGCCGCCGGAATGTCGGTCACCTCGGGCATGACGAGCGGTGCCTGCGCGGTGGCGCGGCGTCCGGGTCTGGAGCGGTCATGAATCAGCATGGCAGTCGGCTTCGGTGAGTGAATCGAGTCGGAACCGCAAAGGCGCGAGCTTGGCACGAGAACAGCGCTACCGGACAACAGACCCCGGGCCGGGCGCTTCCTTTGCGCCCTTCGTGCCTTTGCGGTTTAAGAAGATGCGCTTTAGAGAGCAGCCAGCGCCGCGTCGTAATCGGGCTCTTCGGTGATTTCGGGCACGAGCTGGGTGTAGACCACGGTGTTGTCGGCATCCAGGACGACGACGGCACGGGCGGTGATTCCGGCGAGCGGACCGTCCTCGATGAGCACGCCGTAGTCCTTCGCGAAGCTGCGCGAGCGCATCATGGAGAGCGCAACCACGTTCTCGATGCCTTCCGCCCCGCAGAAGCGGCCCATCGCGAAGGGCAGGTCGGCCGAGATGACCAAGGCAACGGCGTTGGATTTACCGGCCATGGACGTGTTGAAGTGCTTGGTCGAGGTCGCACAGACCGGCGTGTCCAGACTGGGCACGATGTTGAGCAGCTTCTTCTTGCCGGCGAAATCGGCCAATGTCTTGTCGCCGAGATCCTTGTCGACCAGCTTGAAGTCGGGTGCGGTGCTGCCGACGGCGGGCAGGTCGCCGGCGAGATTGACGGGGTTGCCTTGCAGTGCTGTTTGAGCCATGAGTGTGTCCCGATCGTTGGTGGTTGGATGTTGCACCTGCGTCGGTCGGCCTTGTTCGCGCTCGGCCCAACCGACAGGGTTGACGCAAGCGCCGCTAGATTTCCGGCGCAACCGGGGAGGGTGCCTGCGTTCGGGTGGCGATGATACGCCCGAGCTTGCTCGCGTAGGACTGCATCTCTTCCTCCGTTCTCATCTCGGTCGCGCAGACGAGGACCGCGGGATCGAGCTCCGGATACTCTGCGCCGAGATCGAATCCGCCCAGGATATTGTGCTCGGCCAGCGAACGGAGAACGTCCGCTGTGGGCGCCGGCAGACGCAGCGCCTGCTCGTGGAAGACCGGACGACCGAACAGCGGCTCCACGCCGGGCACCTCGCACAGCAGCTCCGCGAGCCGTCGGGTGTTGGCATGCGAGGCGGCGGCGACACGCTCCAACCCCTCGGCGCCCAAGAGGGTCAGGTGAATGGTCGCGGCGGTGACCAGCAGACCCTGATTGGTGCAGATGTTGGAGGTCGCCTTGTTGCGCCTGATGTGCTGCTCGCGAGCCTGCAGGGTCAGGGTGAAGCCCGGCTTGCCGTCGAGATCGAGCGTGCGGCCCACGATGCGTCCCGGCAGTTGGCGCACGAACTCCTGACGACAGCAGAGGAACCCGGCATAGGGTCCGCCGGAGGCGAGCGGCATGCCCAAGGGCTGGGCCTCTCCACACGCGATATCGGCGCCCGTTTTGCCCCAGTCGCCGGGCGGGGAGAGTAGGGCGAGCGCGACCGGGTTGACGACCCCGATCACCAGGGTGTCGCGGTCATGGGCCCAGTCGGTAAGCGTGTCGACGTCTTCGAGCACGCCGAAGAAGTTGGGTTGATTGACCACGAGTGCGGCATAAGGACCTTGCTCTGCCAGGGCATCCAGGGCCTCGATCGCGGTGTGTCCGCCCCGCAGGTCGAACGGTACCTCGACTAGCTCGATGCCCTGGGTGGAGACAATGCTGCGTAGCGTGCGCCGATAGGCCGGGTGCAGGGAGCGCGGGACGAGGACCTTCTCGGACTTGACCTTGCGGTTCGCGCGCACGGCCATCAAGACCGCCTCGGCCAGGCCCGAGGCGCCGTCGTAGAGCGATGCATTGGAGACGTCCAGCCCGGTCAAGGCGACCATCATGGACTGGAACTCGTAGAGCAGCTGCAGGGTGCCTTGGCTGGCCTCCGCCTGATAGGGCGTGTAGGCGCTGTAGAACTCCCCGCGTGTGGCGATCTGCCAGACGGCGGCCGGGATGTGATGATCGTAGGCACCGGCGCCGATGAAGCAGAGCGGCTGCCCGTCGGCGCGCGCGCGCGACTGCATCAGCCGGCCGATGTCCATCTCGGCCATGCCGGCGGGGATGGCCGCCAGCTCCCCGATCTGAAGCTCGGCCGGGATCTCGTCGAACAGATCATCGATGGAGGCGACGCCGACGGTGTCGAGCATCGCGGCGATGTCGTCCGGGGTGTGGGGTACGAAGGGCATATTTAGGTCTCGTCCTCGACGACCTGCTGATAGGCCGCCGCGTCCAAGAGTCCGGCGAGCGCGGTCATGTCGTTCGGGGCGAGGCGGAAGATCCAACCTTCGTCGTAGGGGCTGTTGTTGATCGCGTCCGGGCTGTCGTTCAGGAGGGCGTTGGACTCGATGACCTCGCCGGCGAGGGGCGAATAGATGTCGGAGGCGGCCTTGACGGATTCGACGACTGCACATGCCTCGTCTGCGTCGACCTCACGTCCCTGATCCGGGATTTCGACGAAGACGATGTCGCCGAGCGCTTCCTGGGCGTGATCGGTAATGCCGACGGTGACGGTGCCGTCGCCGTTGTCTCTGATCCACTCGTGGCTTTTGGTGTATCTCAGGTCAGCAGGTGCGTCGCTCATGGTTCTCTCCGATCAATCGACGGGTTGTCTGTGCGCTCTTCGCGCCGTTGCGATTTAAACCGCGCCCGGCGCGGTATGCGTTGTTTTACGATGAGACCGAGCTCGGCAGATTTGGCGGCCGTTGGAGCCGGAGCGGTTTAAGAGATTGAAACTATGAAAATTTAAGCCGCCTCTCCGCGAAGGGCCGTGGAAGCACCATCCCGTCGAGCTCACTCGAAAATTTGGCATCTCGCTCTGGATACGGTTTCGACCTGACCACATGGATCAGAGCTCGACAAGGATCCGGCCGTGTCGCACGAATGGCGGTTTGACGATGCGTGCGCTCACGGGTTTGCCGCGGATGTCGACTGCGCAGTCCGCGGGTGTGCCGGGCTCGACCCGCGCTAACGCGATCGAGCGCTCCAGGGTCGGCGAGAACCCGCCCGAGGTGACCTCTCCAACCACCCGACCGTCCGCTAGGACGCTCTGGTGCGGTCGCAGGACGCCGCGGCCGGTCAAGAGCAGCCCGACGAAATCGCGTCGGTCGGGGTGGTCGCGCCGAGCGCTCAGGGCATCGCGTCCGATGAAGTCTCGCTCCTGCGGCTGCCAGGCGATGGTCCAGCCCAGGCCGGCATCGAGCGGACCGACCGTCTCGTCCATATCTTGCCCGTAGAGGTTCATGCCGGCCTCCAGGCGCAGCGTATCCCGAGCGCCGAGGCCGCAGGGGCGAACATCCGCTGCAGCCAGCGCGCGCCAGAGTGCTGCGACATCCGCGCTCGGCAGCATGATTTCGAAGCCGTCCTCGCCGGTATAGCCGGTGCGCCCGACGAACCAGTGCGCGTCTTCGGCGGCAAAGAAGGGCCCGACCTGCATCGCCGAGGCGCGCAGCCCGTCGGGCAACAGCGGCTCGACGCGGGCGCGCGCATCCGGCCCCTGCACCGCGATCATGGCGAGATCGTCGCGACTTCGGATGTCGACCTGCCGGCCCTCGGCCTGCGCCTGCATCCAGGAGATGTCCTTCTCGGCCGTGCCGGCGTTGACCACCGCGCGGTACCGCTCGGGTCCGCGAAAATAGAGGATGAGGTCGTCGACCACGCCGCCCTGCGGGTTGAGCATGCACGCGTAGAGTGCCTTGCCGGGCGCGGTCAGCTTGGCCGCATCGTTGGCCAGCAGCTGTCTCAGGAAGGGCAGGGTATCCGGGCCCTCGATGTCGACCGGGCGCATGTGCGAGACGTCGAACATCCCGGCGGCGCGGCGCACCGCGTGATGCTCTTGGATCTGAGAACCGTAGTGCAGCGGCATGTCCCAGCCGCCGAAGGGGACGATCCGCGCGCCGAGACGCTCATGCTCCGAAAACAAGGGGGTGCGCAATCCCATCCGACTCTCCGTTCGCCTGGTGGCTCGCCCGACGGGCTGGCCTGTTGAGTCGTCACCGCTTGCGAGGCGTCGACCTGGATCTAAGGGGCGAAGGAAGCGGGTAGTGCGCGAAGGATGTGTACGGGGTCTGCCGTCCGACAGGGGACAACGAGCCCGGATTCGAGTGCGCCCGAATGGCGTCGTCCCCGGTGTCGGGACGACGGAGCGGGCGCGCGTCGCTTTCCGGACTCGTGCAGGCACGATCCTTCGGGATCCACCCGGATCCTCGACACCGCCCCTCTGTCCCAGACCTGAGAGTTTGCAGTCGGCCGAACGCGTCGGCCGCTGCTGCCCCTTCGGTGGGTCCGGGCTGTCGATGCAGACCGGACCGCTCTCCAGAGTCGGTCGTTATTCCCGCGGTCCTTTTGCCTGAGCGATTCCGGGCAGTGTTGCGCCTTCGGCGCCGGCCGAGGCCGGACTCTCCCGCGGGACTTGACGCGAAACGGGACTATAAGCGCGGTGCGGTCGGATTTCCAGACATGGCGCTTGCGGACTTAAACCGCGCCCGGTGCGGTAGGCTTCAGTTTGTTGGATTGGCTTGGCCGCACCGGCTCCGAGAACCCTCGGAGCTGGCGCGGTTTAAGCTGATTTCCGGGAAAGGAATGGCCTGTGAAGATGCGAATTGAGTCGCACGTACGGCCTACGCTTGCCTGTTGGTTCTGTCCGGGTCCTTAGGGGCGACCTAAATCGCCCCGGCCAGGACGCCTCGACCTACGGGCAAGCGCTCTTGTCGCCCGGGACC
>NZ_DATITZ010000074.1:0-5656 GCF_035467215.1 Thiocapsa sp.
GTGGAGGCCCTGCAACGCTTCCCGGTGATCAACGCCTCGGTGGACGGGGACGACATCATCTATCACGGGTATTACGACATCGGCATCGCGGTGAGCTCCCCGCGCGGTCTAGTCGTGCCGATCCTGCGCAACTGCGATCAGCTCAGCATGGCCGACGTCGAGCAGGGCATCGTCGCCTTCGGAGAAAAGGCGCAGACCGGAAACCTCAGCTACGAGGAGCTCACGGGCGGCACCTTCACGATCACCAACGGCGGGGTATTCGGCTCGCTGCTCTCCACGCCCATCCTCAACCCGCCGCAGAGCGCCATCCTGGGGATGCACAAGATCCAGGAACGCCCGATCGCGGACAAGGGCGAGATCAAGATCGCACCCATGATGTATCTGGCCCTAACCTACGACCACCGGATCATCGACGGACGCGAGGCGGTGCAGTTCCTGGTCAGCATCAAGGAGACCCTGGAGGATCCGGCGCGGTTGCTGCTGAGGATCTAAACCGCGCCCGGCGCGGTATGCGATGTTTTCGGATGGGATCGGCCCCGGCAGACTTGACGCCCGTCGGAGTCGGCGCGGTTTAAGGAGCCCGGAAACGGCTCAAAGACTTCTATCCCGAAACGACCGGCTGACCGAGCCATGCCACCCGGCACGATGCGCGGCACGCCCGTACCGCCGTCGCGGCGCTACTCGCCCCAACGGGCCATCAGCCGATGCGACACGCTCAGATGGTCCAGGATCCGGGCGACCATGAAATCGACGATCTGCTCGACGCGCGTGGGCTTGAAGTAAAACCCGGGATTGGCCGGCATGATGACCGCACCGGCGCGCGCCAGCCGCAACATGTTTTCCAGGTGGATGGCCGTGAAGGGTGTCTCGCGGATCACCAGGATCAGCTTGCGTGACTCCTTCATGGTGACGTCTGCCGCACGATCGATGAGCGAGGTCGACACACCCGCGGCGACGCTCGCGAGCGTACCTGTGGTGCAGGGGCAGATGACCATGGCGTCGGGCGGGTTGCTGCCGCTCGCGACCGGCGCGGTCCACTGCTGGCGACCGAAGACGCGCAGCTGTCCCGGTTGCGCCTTGAAATAATCCAGGAAGAAGGCCTCCGCCTCGGCCGGCCGGGCCGGCACCTCGAGATCGGCCTCCATCTTCAGCACGACCTGCCCGGCTTGGGAGATCAGAAGATAGACCCGCATCCCGGCGGCGAGCAGACACTCCACCAGACGCAGCCCGTATTGGGACCCGGAGGCCCCGGTCACGGCGACCGTGATCGTCTTGGGCCAGTCTCGAAGCGGCTCGGACATGCGCGTCCCCTCGTCCCTAGCGCGCCCGCGCCAGACCGTCCAAGAGCTTTTGGTGGATCCCGCCGAAGCCGCCGTTGCTCATGACCAGGACCTGATCGCCCGCACGACACTCGGCCACCACCGCGGCGGCAAGCGCGTCGAGATCCGCATGCACCGCCGCGCGCTGCGCAAGCCCGGCGAAGACGGCGGCGGCATTCCAACCCAGATCCGCAGGTGCGAAGACAAAGACCCGATCGGCCGCATCGAGCGAGGCGGCCAGCTCGCGATTGTGGACACCCAGACGCATGGTGTTGGAGCGCGGCTCAAGTACGGCGAGGATGCGCTGCTCGCCGACCCGACGGCGCAAACCCTGCAGCGTCGTCTCGATCGCCGTCGGGTGATGGGCGAAGTCGTCGTAGACACGCACGCCCGCGACCTCGCCGCGCAGCTCCATGCGGCGCTTCACCCCCTTGAACCGGCCCAGTGCGTTGATCCCGGAACCGACCGGGACACCCGCATGGCGGGCAGCAGCCAAGACGGCGAGCGCATTATTCACGTTGTGCAGCCCGGTCTGATCCCAATCGACCTCGCCCAGAGGGCGATCATCGAGCATCACTTCAAAACACGAGCCGTCCGGGACCAGCAGCCGAGCAGTCCATCGCCCCAGCTCGCCGAAGGACTCCCGCGGGGTCCAACAGCCCATCGCCAGCACCTGATCGATCGCCGGCTCGGCGCCTGGATGGACGATTAGCCCACGACCCGGGACAGTGCGCACCAGATGATGGAACTGACGCTGGATCTGACCGAGATCGTCGAAGATGTCGGCGTGGTCGAACTCCAGGTTGTTGAGGATCAGTGTGCTCGGTCGATAGTGGACGAACTTGGAGCGCTTATCGAAGAAGGCGGTGTCGTACTCGTCCGCCTCGACCACGAAGAAGGGCGCGGAGCCCAGCCGCGCGGACAGCCCGAAATCCAGCGGCACTCCGCCGATCAGGAAGCCCGGCGCGAGGCCGGCGTCCTCGAGGACCCAGGCGAGCATGCTCGCGGTCGTGGTCTTGCCGTGCGTGCCGGCCACGGCCAGCACCCAGCGATCAGCCAGGAGATTGTCGCGCAGCCATTCCGGACCCGAGCAATAGCGCAGACCGCGATCCAGCATGGCCTCGACGGCCGGAATGCCCCGTTTCATGGCATTGCCGACCACCACCACATCGGGCGCCGGCTCGAGGTGGCTCGGATCATAGCCCTCCATCAACCCGATGCCAGCCGCCTCGAGCTGAGTGCTCATCGGAGGATAGACGTTGGCGTCCGAGCCGGTGACCCGGTGACCGAGCGAGCGCGCCAGCAGGGCGATGCCGCCCATGAAGGTGCCGCAGATGCCCAGGATATGCAGATGCATGCTTGTTCGAGCTCCTCAGGCGCCGCCGAACGCGATGCCCATCAAAAGAACCACGCCGACCTTGAAGGCCACGGCGATCGCCGCGCCCTGACCGAGCGAGATCTGAAAGGTGTGGCGTAGGATATGGCCGGTCACCACGACGCTCCACACGAAGACCACCAGAAGCAGGAGCGCGCCGAGTGCGGCCAGATCGGTCTCTTGCGAGCCGGTGGGATTGAAGCTGAGCGGAATCAGGGCAATCGCACCGATCACGACCCCGCTGCCCAGAAGCGCCGTCCCGGACTGAATGAAGCGCGCATCCAGACGCATGAGGCGCAAGGCGACAAAGAGTGCCCCGAGCGTCATCGCAAGCTCGAAGAGGGTCTGCGCCAGGCTCGCGCCGATCGACAAATCGGCGACGAGGCCGATCATGACCCCGACGAGGAGACTGGCGACCGCCACGACGGCGAGGAGGATCTCCGAGGCCGGAAGATCCTGCGGGTTCCTGCGCAAGGCGCACAACTCAACGAAAAATAAGATCAAGGCCTGCACGGTCACATCCTTCGGCGAAACCTGTCCCAATCATAACCGCCCGAGTCGCTGCTGCGACAACCTTCAATCCGATCAAGCGTCGCTAGACCGCGAAGACGCAAAGCGCACGATGCCAACACCGAGCAGCACCATGGCCGCTGCGAGGACGATCGCCGGCGCGTTGCCGAGCCGAACATAGGGCGTCGCGCCGGCATAGGGCCGAACCTCGGTTGCGAAATCCCCGCGCACGAACGAGGGCACCGTCCCGACCACCCGTCCGCGCTGATCGATGATCGCCGAAATGCCGGTGTTGGTCGCACGCAGCAGATAGCGCCCGTTCTCGAGCGCCCGCATCCGCGCGATCTCGAGATGCTGATGCGGTGCGAGCGAATCTCCGAACCAGGCGTCGTTGCTGACGTTGATCAGGAACTCGGCCTCGGGCAACGCCTGCGAAACCTCCGCCGGAAAGGCGTCTTCGTAACAGATGGAGACACCCGCCAAGCGATCGCCTACCGCAAGCAAGGGACGTTCGGCGCTGCCGCGACTGAAGTCGGACATGGGGACCTCGAAGAGATCCACGAGCGGCCCGAGCCACGCCTTGAAGGGCATGAACTCGCCGAAGGGCACCAGGTGACGCTTGGCGTAGAGGTCCTCCCGACTGCCGATGCTGAGCAAGGCGTTGAAGTGACGCCCGGTGTCCGACTCCATGACCGGGATGCCGAGGACGATCTCGGTCCCCTCCTCTCGTGCGCGGGCGGCCATGGGCTCGACGAGGACATCGCGCACACGATGCAGAAAATCCGGGATCGCGGTCTCGGGCCAGACCACCAGATCGGCGTCCAGATTCCGCTCGGTCAGCTCCCAGTAGATCTCCATCGTCGAGACAAGCAGATCGGGATCCCACTTCATCGCCTGCGGGATGTTCGCCTGCACCACCGCGGCACGAAAGCTCGGCCCGGAGGGCGCGGTCCATGACACCTGCTTCAATAGCATCCCGCCGCCCCAGATTAGAACCAGCGCGATGGCAGTTGCAACGCGGCCCCGCCCGGACCAGCGCAGAAACCCCGAAATCAAACCCGCCGACAGCAGGATCAGCAGACCGACGCCGTAAACGCCGAGGATCGGGGCAAACCCTCCGAGCGGTCCGTCGATCTGGGTGTAGCCCAAGCTCAGCCAGGGAAAACCGGTGAACAACCAGCCGCGCAGCCAGTCGAGCAAGAGATAGAGACCGGGGAACAGAAGGAACGGGACCAGCCAGGCCGGCCCGCGATCCAGGCGTCGAACCAGCCAACCCAAGAGCCCGAAATAGAGCGCCATCGACGCCACGAAAACCCCGGTCAGCAGGTGCGCGACCCAGGTGTCCATGTTGCCGAACTCGTTCAGGCTGATCCGGATCCAAAAGACCCCGAAGCCCAGCAGACCGACGCCGAAGAGCCAACCCCTGAGAAAACCGATCCGAGGCGATGCGCCGGTCAGGGCGGCCAAGAACCCCAAGAGGCCGATCAAGACGAACGGATACCACCCGAAGGGCGCGAATCCGAGCACCGTGACGGCGCCGCTTGCGCAGACGAGCACGGCCGACAAAAGCGGGGAAAAGCGAGACGCCGGTGACAGCATGGGTTCACGCCTTGGGCTCGAGGATGACCGCGCGGGTTCTAACAGCCGAGGAGATCCGGGTCAAACTTAAACCGCGTCCGCTTGGAAATGCACCTCGTCGAGAGACGTCGACCTCGAATGCGCCTGAAGACGTCTCGGCAGACGCGGTTCAGTCATATCGCTCGTCCTTCCACTGCCGCAACGCCTTGAAGACCTCGCGGCCGGGGCGGAGCCGTTGCCCGGCCGCGCGCTCGGCGGCTTGGACGACCGCCGGCACGCGGGTGCGCAGGAAGGGATTGGAGGCCAGCTCAAGCGCGAGGGGCGACGGGACCGTGGGTAGCTCCATCGCCCGTCGTTTGCGGTCGGCCTCCATCCGCGCGCTCAACGCCGGACTGCCGGGCTCGACCCAGTCGGCGAACCCGAGATTCGCGAGCGTGTATTCATGCGCGCAGTAAACCCGGGTCTCGGGCGGCAGCGCGGCGATCCGATCCAAGGAATCGGAGAGCTGCTCGAAGGTGCCGTCAAAGACGCGTCCGCAGCCGCCGGCAAACAGCGTATCGCCGCAGAAGAGGCTGCCGGCCCCCAGGTAGGCGATGTGTGTCGAGGTGTGACCCGGCACCTCCATAACACGAAAATCCACGCTCAGGCCCTGCGGACGCACCACAGCCCCCTCGCTCAGCGGATCGGTCAGGTCGCGAATCCTGCGGTCGACGGGGCCATAGACGCGGGCATCCGGAAAGACCGACCGCAGCTCGCTCAATCCGCCGATGTGATCGCCATGGTGGTGGGTGACCAGGATGGCGGTGAGGATGCGATTCTCGGCGCGGAGGCGATCCAGAACCGGATCGGCATCGCCCGGGTCCACGACCACTGC
>NZ_DATITZ010000075.1:0-2173 GCF_035467215.1 Thiocapsa sp.
CGGCAGTGCGGCCAGCTCCTCGGCGTTGTAGCCGAGGTAGTCCCGGGCGTAGTCGGGGCCGCGGCGGAAGTGGTAGGTCGCATAGGGGGCGCGGGCGACCCGGTCGCAGGTCTCGCGGACCTTGTGGCGCAGATATCCGGCGTCGAAATCGATGGGGCTCATGACGGCCATGGTGTGTCTCCTCGGGGAAGTTGATTAGGGGTGACGTGGTGAATTCGTCGTCTACCGGTTGCCCCGGTCGGCGCGATCGCCGATGCGCCGACCGGGTCGGTCACGGTCCAGATGACCCCGCCCATGGGCTGCCACCAGACGAACGGCGCGATCAACAGCAGACTGGCCGTCAAGGTGTAGGTGCTGCGCTCCGCCTCGCGCGGGATGTAACGGGTGATCCAGCGCTTGAAGGCCGGGCGGGCCATGACGCTGTGCTGCACCGCAAAGATCCCGAGCAGCAGGCTATTGATCAGCGCCGCGGTCCAGAAGGGCGCGGTCGGCGCCGAGTCGATCGACTTGGGCACCAGGATGTTCCCGATGAAGCCGATGGCATAGAGAAAGCTGGCAAAGAAGACGAGGTCGCTGACGACCCCGTAGGTGAATACAGTCACGCGCTTGAACATGCGGGTCTCCTCCGATCGATCTGCAATGGATCACCGCCGGGTGGGTCGCGAGCGTCCATTCATCGCACAGGAGACTCCGAGACATGACCTCGATTGCTCGATCAAGCGTTCTGTTTAAGGACATCTTCGGCCGCGCCCTCGTCTACGTGGACGTGATCGAAACGAGCGCCATGGAGACCCGACTGATCGACGCCGAGGGGCTCGCCAAGGCCCTCGGCGAGCAGGGCCGTATCGCCGTGCCCAACATCTATTTCGATTTCGGGCAAGCCATCCTCAAGCCCGAGTCGCAACCAGCGCTCGACGAAATCGTCCGTCTCTTGTCGGCACAGCGGGCGTTGAATCTCTATGTCGTCGGTCACACCGAC
This sequence comes from Thiocapsa sp., assembly GCF_035467215.1. GTDB lineage: Bacteria > Pseudomonadota > Gammaproteobacteria > Chromatiales > Chromatiaceae > Thiocapsa. Next base: position 980 of record NZ_DATITZ010000075.1, read on the forward strand.
AATGTCGGGGGCTATGAATCAAATCTGAGCCTCTCGCGAGCCCGCGCCGAGGCGGTCGTTGCCGCTCTGGTCTCGCAAGCGGACATGGACCGCGCTCGACTCGTCCCGGCCGGCGTTGCCGACCTCGCGCCTGTCGCGTCCACTACCACCGAGTCAGGTCGTGCAATGAATCGGCGGGTCGAGTTGGTCGCGCGAGAGTTGGTATCGGGCCGCGTTCGCTTTTACGGTCACGGCTGCACTTGGCGCGGATTGACACGGGACATAGGCGACACCGCGGAGCGGATGTCACGAGCCCCTCGAGATTTCGTTGGTTGGTCGAACGCGCGAGGCACGGGGATCGCTCGCGCGTTCGACCTCGCACGATGAGATCGTCGGCCGGTCGGAGGTTCCATTGACGGAGGTCTGCATGAACCGGGATACCGATCAGGGGCTCCGGATCGCGGTCCACGTCGACGGGGGATCGCCCTTACGACGTGGCGCCCCGGTCTTGATCCGAGTGATCCATTGGCCGCCTCCTCGTTGAATTGTCCCGGGAACTGCTTTTTGCCGACTCAGCGCTCCGAGCTAGCCGGTCCGTCCGCGGACGCCCCCGAGTCGGGCCGATTCTCGCCTTCCTGCGCCGGAATACCGGTCCATTCCCGACGCGCGGACTGCCAATGTGCGCGGCGCATCGTCTCAAGCACCCCGGGCGCCTCGCCGCGCATCTGTTGGGCCTGCTCCGGACTCGGCATCGACGGGTCCATCGGAGTCGGATAAAAAGCGCTCGGTCCCCAGGCAAAAAGCGAGGGAGATACGGCGAGCAATGCCACCGTCAGCCCGGTGCCGAGCCCCACTCGAAATACAGGGCTCATCGGTCGCAATCGCTTCATTGTCGAATCCTCGGTTCCAAACAGACCACTGATGAAGAGACGAGCCATTCGGGACAGCGCACTTCACCGCACCCTGGAAAGGTATCGGGGCCATCATGTTCGTTTCAAGCTCGTTTTTTACTGCGACCGCCGTCGTCATTCCCGAATGAATGGCTGTTCGCCTATACGTTGCACGAGAAAAAACAATATATGGTCGGCAGCGAATGCCCATACCCTCTCTGTTGTTCGGTCGGCGATTCTCCGATACACGACAGAGGAGTGAAACCTTGGAAGCATTGCTGGAATTCTTCACCCGATTCTTCACGCAATTTCAATCGCCAACCCT
>NZ_DATITZ010000076.1:0-8977 GCF_035467215.1 Thiocapsa sp.
CCGAAGGCACCCAACCGGCCCATCGCCACCGCTATGGGGCGGTTGCAACAGGCCCTCGCGGACCTGTTCGAGCAGGCCAAACTTGCGCCGGCTTAAACTTGACTCACGCGCGCAGAAAGTTGTTCGTCAAGGAACCCTAGATAGGGCGCGTAGCTCGCATCGGGTTCGCCGTCGGGACCGCAGGTCGCCATCGAGAGCGTCGAAAACCCGGCGCGAAATCGCTGAAGCTCCTCGTAGATCGCATCGAGATCGGGTGAAGATGACGCGTCGGTGCTCGGCTCGCTGGACATGGGCTGGGTGGGACTCGCGCGTGGATGTTGAATCGGCGTTGCCTCTCGCCCTGGAACAGCCGTGAGATCAAGGGCAGAATCGCGCTGCGGAAGAGCCTTAATCGCGGCCCTACCGCATCGCTCGGAAAGATCCATCCGAACCGAGACTCGCGTCAAGCGCCGATCGGTCGGCCGAGCTCGGATTCTATCGCCCAGGAGACTGCCCGATGTCGCTGATCCGTCCCGCAAAGCTTACCCTCCTCGTGTCATGCCTGACCCTCATGGTCGGCACGCAGGCCGTCTTCGCCGCGGCGCCCGAGGGCCGGGATGACGCATCGAGCCTTCAGGTCACCGGGGCGCTGAGCTACAGGGCGCGCATCGCCCTGCCGGCGGACGCTCTCGCGATCGTCGAGCTCAGCGACCCGAGCGTGCCGGGCGGGCGCTTGGTCGCCGAGCACAGGAGTGCTTTGGACGGCCGACAGGTCCCGATCCCCTTCCAGATCGTCGTCGAACGCGCGGCACTGCTCCCGGACCAGACCTATCTGGTTCGCGGCGCGGTCCTGTCCGCCGGGCTGGCGGCCTGGATCACGGACGAGGTGCCGCTGGATCCGTCGGTCGAGTCGCCCGATCTCGGCACCGTCATGATGCGCCCATACGAGCCGCCACCCTTATCGAGCGAGCTCGTCTGCGGGGATCAGCCCATCCGCGTCGGATTTCTGGAGGACCGGATGCGTCTTCAGGTCGACGACCGGGCCTTCGATCTGAGACAAGCGGTCTCGGGCTCGGGCGCCCGCTATGTCGCCCTCGCGGATCCGTCCACCTCCTTCTGGAGCAAAGGCGATCGCGGGATGCTGGAGATCGCGGGCATGGCCTATCCGGAATGCATCCCGGTGGAGACCGCGCAGACCGCCTTTCGCGCCACCGGCAACGAGCCTTTTTGGAGCCTCGAGCTCACGGACAAGCGGGTCGAGCTGAACACGGACCTCGGGGAGACCCGAATCAATGTCGCGTTGACCGAGCAGGAGCTGCTCGAGGACGGGCGGCGCTATCGCAATCTGATCGAGGACGGCGACATGGTCGTCAGCATCTTCGATCGACCCTGCGTGGACAGCATGAGCGGCATGCCGCACCCCGCGACGGTCGAGATCCAGCTCGACGAGCGCAGACTCGATGGCTGCGGCGGGGATCCCGCCACGCTGCTTCAAGGACCCGAGTGGGTCGTCGAGGACATCGGCGGTGGCGGCATCATCGATCGTTCCCGCGTGACGCTGAACTTCGGCGCCGACGGCCGTCTTTGGGGTCGGGCCTCCTGCAACACCTATCAGGGCGAATACACCCTGACCGGCGAGACCCTGACGCTTGCGCTCTCGGCGACGACCATGATGGCCTGCGCGCCCGCCTTGATGGACCAGGAGCGCAAGGTCCTCGATCTGCTTGCTCGGATCAGAGCCTTCGAATTGGATCCCACAGGCGCCTTGATCCTGAAGACCGACGACGGGCGGACCGTGTCGGCGCGTCGCGACTATTGATCCGCTCGGCTTGCTGCAGGGCAGCAATGATGCGGATAATGGCGGATTCGTGACGCCCTGACAGAGAGTAAGTCGACGATGACGACCGCAGAACGGCAATTACTGAGCGGTGACGACGCGGTGGCCCTCGCAGCGCTGCATGCGGGGGTGCGCCTCGGCACCGGCTATCCCGGCACCCCTTCGACCGAGATCCTGGAGACCTTCGACCGCCTCGGCGGGCATGCGCAATGGTCGCCGAACGAGAAGGTGGCGTTGGAGGTCGCGCTCGGAGTCGCCTTCGCCGGGTCGCGGACCTTGGTCACCATGAAACATGTCGGGCTCAACGTCGCGGCCGATCCGCTCTTTACGGCGACCTATACCGATGTCGAGGGCGGTCTCGTGATCGTCTCCGCCGACGATCCGGGGATGGCCTCCAGCCAGAACGAGCAGGACAACCGGCACTACTCTCGCGCCGCAGCCATTCCCACGCTCGAGCCCGTCGATTCCCAACAGGCGTATGACTTCACGTTGCTGGCGTTCGAGATCTCCGAGCGCTGGAAGATCCCGGTCATGCTGCGAATCACCACGCGGGTCTGCCATTCCAAGACCATCGTGATCCCGCGAGGGCCGGTCTCGGGTGTGGCCGAGCCCGCCTTCGAGCGCCGGATCCCGGCGCGGGTCATGATCCCGGCTTACGCCAAGCCGGCACATCATCGCCTGCGCACGAAACTCGCCGAGATCGCCGCCTGGAACGAGGCCGAGGGTCCGGTCCGGATGAATGCCGGCGATTCCGAGCTCGGGATCGTCACGAGCGGCATCAGCGCCGTGCATGCGCGCGAGGCAGCCCCGGACGCGAGCCATCTCACCATAGGCATGACCTATCCGCTGCCGATCGAGCGCATCCGCGCCTTCGCGGCCGGCTTGGAACGTCTCGTCGTCGTCGAAGAAGGCGATCCCGTCTTGGTCGACGAGCTTCGCGCCGCCGGCATTCAGGCCGAAGGCAAGCCGGAGATGTATCGCTTCGGCGAGCTGGATGTGGCGCGCGTTCGCCGTATCCTGGCGGGCGACACCAGCCCCGAGCCCGTCCCGCCCAAAGGCAAGCCGCCCGAGCTCTGTCAGGGTTGCGCACACCGCGAGGTCTTCCAGGCGCTCCGGGATCTCGACTGCATCGTCGCGGGCGACATCGGCTGCTACACCCTCGGCGTCCTGCCGCCCTTCTCGGCGATGGATACCTGCGTCTGCATGGGTGCGAGCATCGGCGTCGGCCTGGGTCTGCGCCATGTGTTGCCCGAGGACCAGGCGCGTCGCGTGGTCAGCGTGATCGGGGATTCGACCTTCGTGCACTCGGGCCTCACCGGGATCGCCGAGATGGTCTACAACCCCCCGGCGACGGGCCATCTGGTGATGATCCTCGATAATGGCACGACCGCCATGACCGGCCTACAGGAGCATCCGGGGACCGGGCGCCTGCTTGATCACTCCACGACCAACAAGATGAGCTTCGAGGGCATCGCGCGTGCCATGGGCGTGCAGAACGTGCAGGTCGTCGAGACCACCGACAAGAGCCTCTCGCTCAAGGATCTGATCGCGGAGCTGCTCGCCAAGCCCGAGACCTCGCTCCTGATCACGCGTCAGCCGTGCGTCCTCGCCGCGCCCAAGATCCGCTTCTACGACAAGGCCGCGGCCGAGTCGGCACAACTGCAGAGCTGCGCGGCGGCCGTGAGCGGCTGAGCCCGAGCCCGTCGGGTTAGGCTTCGCTAACCCGACCTACGACGCCTCAATTCCGATTCGAGAGCCCCCAATGGATAAAGTGAAGAATATCGTCATCGCCGGACTCGGCGGCCAGGGGGTCTTGACGGCCTCCGACATGCTCGCCGAGGCGGCGTTTCGCGCCGGATTCGATGTGAAGAAGAGCGAGCTTCACGGCATGAGCCAGCGCGGCGGCTCGGTGAGCAGCGACGTGCGCTACGGAGAGCAGGTCCTGAGTCCGATGGTCCCGGCCGGCGAGGCGGATGTGCTCCTGGTCCTGGAAGCGACCCAGATCGAGATCAATCGCCCCATGCTGCGCGCCGGCGGGGCCCTGATCGGTCCGGACCTGCTGCCGGAAGGGGCACTCAAGAACAAGAAGAGCCTCAATGTCGCCTTGCTCGGTGCCGTCTCCACGGTGCTGGACATCCCCCAAGAGCACTGGATGGCGGCCATCTATGCGAATCTGGCCGAGAAGCTCCACAAGGTCAACGACCAGGCCTTCGCCGTGGGTCGGGAGGCCGCGCTCCGGGGCTCGATCGCTCGACACCCTTAAACCGCGTCCAGAGCGACATGCGTCATTGTCATGTTGTATTCGGTCTTGGGGATTTCACCGACCTCGGTGGAGACGCGGTTTAGAATGTCATCTTTTTCAAAATCTTAAACCGCGCACCTCCAACGATCGTCGAGTCTGCCAGGCCGATCCCATCCCAAAACATCACAAACCGCGCCGGGCGCGGTTTAAGCGAGGACCACCATGCTGACAGAGCTCTGGAATGACGCCGAGGGCGGTTTCCACCCGGCCAGCGCGCCCGATTTCCTGCCGGGGACGGCGCTGAAGCAGGTACAGCTGCGACGGCTTCGCGCGGTCGTGTCGCTTGCCTACGAGAACGTCGCGCTTTTTCGCGCCCGGATGGAAGAGCGTGACCTGACCCCGGCCTCGATTCAGCGGATCGAAGACATCCAGCAGCTCCCCTTCACGGTCAAGGCCGACCTGCGCGACACCTATCCTTTCGGTCTCTTCGCCACGCCCATGAGCGACGTGGTCCGGCTGCACGCCTCCTCCGGCACCACCGGCAAACCCATCGTCGTCGCCTACACCCGCGAGGACGTCGGCGTCTGGTCGGAGGTCATGGCGCGCACCCTCGCCTGCTGCGGGCTGCACCGCGGCGACATCCTGCAGAACGCCTTCGGTTACGGACTCTTCACCGGCGGACTCGGCGCCCACTACGGCGCGGAGGCCCTCGGGGCGACCGTGGTCCCCATCTCGGGCGGCAACAGCGACCGCCAGATCATGCTGATCCGCGACTTCGGCGTCTCCGCACTCTGCTGCACCCCGAGCTATTTCACCTATCTGATCGAGCGCGCCGCCGAGCTCGGCGTGGACATGCGCTCGCTCCCCTTGCGCGCCGGCATCTTCGGGGCCGAGCCCTGGACCGACGGGATGCGCGATCACATCGAGGCGGCCGCGGGGATCAAGGCCTACGACATCTACGGCCTTTCGGAGATCATCGGCCCCGGCGTGGCGAGCGAGTGCTCCGCCCAGCAGGGGCTGCACATCTTCGAGGATCATTTCTATCCCGAGATCATCGACCCCGAGACGGGCGAGGCCCTGCCCGACGGCGAGGAAGGCGAGCTGGTGCTCACCACACTGAGCAAGAAGGCGATGCCGATGATCCGCTACCGCACCCGCGACATCACCTCGCTGATCAGCGAGCCCTGCGAATGCGGGCGCACCATCCGGCGGATGCGGCGCATCGGTCGGCGCTCGGACGACATGTTCATCATCCGCGGCGTGAATGTCTTCCCGTCCCAGATCGAGGCGGCACTTCTGGCGGTCGAGGGCACCCTCCCGCACTACCAGATCATCCTCACCCGCGATCAGGGTCTGGACCAGATGTCGGTCGAGGTCGAGGTCACGCCCGAGGTCTTCAGCGACAAGATCCGTGCGCTCGAAGACGTGCGCGCGCGCCTGGCCAAGGCGATCGAGCACATCCTCGGCATCCGCGTCGGACTGCGTCTGGTCGAGCCGCGCAGCATTGCGCGCAGCGAGGGGAAGGCGAAGCGGGTCATCGATCGGCGCTGAATCGCGTCCTCTCGTGTCCATGCACGGTCTCGGCTGCTCTCTTGCTTCGGCGCACCGGGCCGAGCCGGGTCGAGACGCGATTCAGGTGATCGACTTTGGCCGGAACCAAGGGTCGGCGATGCAAGACCCTAGAGTTCTCGTTTTTAAACCGCGTCGGCTCCGACAGTTGTCGGAGCCGACGCGGCCAAGCTAATCCAACAAACCACGCATATCGCACCGGGCGCGGTTTAGTGTCTTCGCGTCCTTTGAGCCGATCGGATGAATCAGCCGCTGACAAAACCACTCAAGCAATCACAAGACCACGGGGACGCGAACCATGAAGCTGCAACAACTCTCGCTCTTTCTGGAAAACCGTCCGGGGCGTCTCGGTGCGCCTCTGGAGGCGATCGCGAAGGAAGGCATCAATATCCTGACACTCTCGCTCGCGGATACCGCACAGTTCGGCATCCTGCGTCTGATCGTGCGCGAATGGGACAAGGCGAAACAGGTCCTGGAGGATGCCGGATGGGTGGTCAACCTGACCGAGGTGGTCGCGGTCGACGTGCTCGACCGGCCTGGCGGGCTGGCCGAGGCACTGGCGGTGCTGGAAGGCGCGGGCCTCAACATCGAGTACATGTATGCCTTCTCGCTGCGGCGCGGCGACAAGGCGATTCTGATCTTTCGGTTCGAGGATCCGGACCGGGCGATTGCCGTCCTGCTGGAGAAGGGGCTGCATGTGGTCGACGGGGATGAGCTGCTGAGCGTGGTCTCCTGCTAAACCGCGTCCGTTTGGGATATGCACTGCTGTCGGTTGTAGTCTCGCTTGCGTGAGTCCGGGGCCGCAGTGGTGGACGCGGTTTAGGATGTTCGGTCAATCAAGCTGGATTCGGCATCAGGCGTCGAGGGGCAAATTTTGTACCGATGCAACACCCATCAATGGATCGAGGATTATGGCCGCGCAGACTCATGAGGCCCATCGGCAGATCGAGCACCGCATCTGGGATCCGGATGCCGAGACCCTGCCGCGCGACGGCATCGAGGCCTTGCAGCTGGAGCGTCTGCGCGAGCTGGTGACGCGGGTCGCGCGGGTGCCCTTCTACCGCGACCACTTCGCCCATCGCGAGATCGGACCGCACAGTATCCGCTCGCTCGCCGACATGCGTCGCTTGCCCCTCACCACCAAGGACGATCTGCGCCTGCAGCACCCATTCGGGTTTCTGGCTGTTCCGCGCAAGGCGCTTGCGCGCATCCATGGCTCGTCGGGCACGACCGGACGGCCCACCTTCGTCGCCTATACGGCGCGTGATCTCGAAACCTGGTCGAACCTCTGCGCACGCTTCCTGGTCGCGGGCGGGCTTAGGCCCGAGCACACGGCGCAAGTCGCCTTCGGTTACGGCCTCTTCACCGGCGGCTTCGGACTGCATTACGGCATCGAGCGCGTCGGCGCGGCGATCATCCCTGCGGCGGCGGGCAACACGCGTCGCCAGATCGAGATCATGCGGGACCTGGATCCCGAGGTGCTGATCTGTACCCCGAGCTATGCCCTGACCATCGCGGATTCAGCGCGCGAGCTGGGCATCGATCCGCGCTCCCTGCCGATCCGCTTCGGCCATTTCGGCGGCGAGCCCTGGACCGAGGACATGCGCCGCGAGATCGAGGATCAGCTCGACATCGCCGCCTTCAACAATTACGGGCTCTCCGAGATCATCGGTCCGGGCGTCAGCGGGGAGTGTCCCGAGCGTAGCGGGATGCACATCCAGGAGGATCATTTCCTGGTTGAATGTCTGGATCCCGAGACCCTGGAGCCGGTCCCGGAAGGCGAGCCCGGCGAGCTGGTGATCACGACCCTCACCCGCGAGGCCATGCCGCTGATCCGTTATCGCACCCGCGACATCGCCCGACTCTACCGCGAGCCCTGCGCCTGCGGACGACGCACGACACGCATGAGCCGGGTCACCGGGCGCACCGACGACATGCTGATCATCCGCGGCGTCAACGTCTTCCCCTCCCAGATCGAGGAGGCTCTGCTGCGCGTGGAGGGCACCACGCCGCACTATCTTATCGAGGTGTCCCGCCCCGGTACGCTCGACGAGGTCCACGTCAAGGTCGAGATCCACCCCGAACTCTTCTCCGATCGGATGGACCGCATGCAGGCACTCTGCGAGCGGATCAGCCGCGAGATCAATACGGTCGCCGGCATCCGCGCCCATGTCGACCTGGTCGAGCCGCGCAGCATCGAGCGCTTCGTCGGGAAGGCCAAGCGGGTGCTCGACCGACGCGATCTAGGCGAATAGCCCTATCCCAACGCGCGCTCCATCGATTACCCTGTTCGCGCGTTCGGGCGCCTGCGCCGTCGATTCGGCGCATCGAAAACAATCCAGTCACCGCAGAGGAATAAGCATGATGAATCAGCAAGGCTCGAGCATCGGGCGTCAGCCGGTCATGACCCGTCGTCTCGGGCTGGCCCTCGCGTTGGCGGCGCTGCTGCCGGTGTCCGCCGCGATCGCGGACGAAGAGGGTTATTACGTCGAGACGATCAATCGCAGCTCGGGTGTCATGGGAGAAGCGGCAAGCGAAGACCTGTCCAAGACCTACCTAGCCTACGACAAGATGAAGGTGGTCAACGAGGGACCCGATGCCACCGACATGATCATGGATCCGACGGCCGGAACCATCGTCTTCATCAATCACGCCGAGAAGGAATATCTCCCGATCAACGTCAAGTCCGTGATGGAGAGCATGAGCGGTCCGGCCGCCGAGCAGATGCGCGCCATGATGGGCGAGATGACCGTGAAGGTCGAAGCAACCGGCGAGACCAAAAAGATCGGAGACTGGGACACCAAACAGTATCGGGTCACCAAGACCGGCATGATGGGTGTCGATCAGGAGATCTGGGCGACCGAGGACGTGGACCTCGACGTGACACGCTACACCGACATGATGAGCCTCTCCGGCCCCGGCGGCATGCTGGCGAACTCGCCGGCCGGCGTCGCCCAGCGTGAAGAGATGAGCAAGATCAAGGGTTATCCCATCCTGACCAAGACCAAGATGGAGATGATGGGCACCACCATGGAGACCGAGACCGAGGTCACCGTGATCCGCAAGGAAGCCATCCCTGCCGACATCTTCGAGATCCCGCAGGGCTACGGCGAGCGCGACATGAGTGTGCAGATGCCCCCGCCGGGCAGCGGCCATCCCTGATCCGATCGGTAGGTAGAAAAGCGCCGTAGGGACAAGCGCAGCGCAGTCCACCGGCACGGCGGCCGGACTCGGCCGGCGTCCGACCCCGGCCGAGCACCCCCTCTCGAGGGTCGCCTTCGGCCGGGACCTTGCCCACCCCCCCGCAGAAATTCCCGGAAATCACCTAAGACCCGCTGGCGCGACATCCG
>NZ_DATITZ010000077.1:0-14849 GCF_035467215.1 Thiocapsa sp.
GCGCGCCGTCACGGCGGCATGCATCTCCAAGGCCGTCTCGACCTTGACCAGCTCGGTCACCGCAGGCGGCGTCAAGGCGCTCGGTCCGCTGACCAGGACCACGCGTGCGCCCAGATCGGCCAGCGCGCTTGCCAGTGCATAGCCCATGCGACCGGAGCTGCGATTGCCCAGATAGCGCACCGGGTCGAGCGGCTCTCGGGTCGGCCCGGCGGTCAGGAGGACGCGCACGCCGGCCAGCGGGTACGGGTCCGAGCCGGTCAGCGCCTCGGCGATCTCAAGCGGTTCCAGCATCCGTCCCGGGCCCTGGTCGCCGCAGGCTTGGATGCCCACGCCCGGCCCCAGGATCCGCGCGCCGCGAGCCACCAGCCGCGCCAGGTTGTCTTGGGTCGCCGGGTGACGCCACATCTGCTGATTCATCGCCGGGGCGAGGATCAGCGGCGCCTCGGTCGCCAAGGCCAAGGTCGTGAGCAGGTCGTCCGCGATCCCGGCCGCCAGACGGGCCATCAGGTCCGCGGTCGCCGGGGCGATCAGCAGCCGATCCGCCCAGCGTGCCAGCTCGATATGCCCCATGCCGGCCTCGGCCGCCGGGTCGAGCAAATCGGTTCGCACCGGATGCCCGGAGACCGCCTGAAAGGTCAAAGGGCCGACAAAGGCCGTCGCCGCGTGTGTCATCACCACCCGCACGTCGAAGCCGCGCTCGCGCAGACGACGCACCAGATCGACCGATTTGTAGGCGGAGATGCCGCCGCCGACACCGAGCAGCACCTGATTGCGGGGGCTTGGATCCATGACCTTTACGTGTACACTGCGTCTGCGGAACAGGCCGCAGTTTAACGCAACCCATCGACGGAGGTCGCATGCCGATCAAGGACTGGCCGGAGGGTGAACGGCCGCGGGAGAAGCTCTTGGAGCGGGGGGCGGGTGCACTCTCGGACGCCGAGCTGCTGGCGCTGTTTCTGCGCACCGGGGTGCGCGGCAAGAGTGCTGTGGATCTGGCGCGCGAGCTGCTCGCGGACTTCGACGGTCTCGTCGGGTTGCTCGCCGCGGACCAGAGACGCTTTTGCGAGGGCAAGGGTCTCGGCAAGGCGAAGTTCGCCGAGCTTCAGGCGGTCCTCGAGCTCAGTCACCGCTACCTGCTCTCCCGGATTCGAGGCCAGGATGTGCTCACCAGCCCGGAGGCCACCCGCGATTATCTCAAGCTGCGCCTCTACGGCTCGCCGCACGAGATCTTCGCCTGTCTCTTCCTCGACAACCGACACCGGGTCATCAGCTACGACGAGCTGTTTCAAGGTACGATCGACGGGGCCAGCGTTCATCCTCGCGTGGTTGTCCAACGCGTGCTCGCAACCAACGCCGCGGCCGTGATCTTCGCCCACAACCATCCCTCGGGTGTGGCGGAACCCAGCCAGGCGGACCTGCGGATCACGCAGCGTCTCAAGGAAGCCCTAAGCTTGATCGACGTGCGTGTCCTGGATCACGTCATCATCGGCGACGGCGAGGGAACGTCCTTGGCCGAGAGAGGGCTGCTTTAGGTGTGGGAGGGCTGTTGGTCCGCCAGGCTCACGGAGTGAGCGACCCATCGGCGCAGACTTTTCCCGGATCCACTGTCCGACGTAGCCGGCCATGGCATGAATCGATGCCGGTGGTTTCCGGCTGCCCCGACGGGACTCACTATGCGAGCTCGGGGCAACGCCCCGGGACGACGACTTACGGCCCTCCGCTCAATCGTGGTTTCGCCGCGTAGCTGAATCTCCCTACACATCACGAGACGTCAAGGTGCAGGCGCCATCCTTGCAGCGGCGCCTCAACCGCCAGTCCGCGAATCGAGCGTATCCCCAATCGAGCGGCCTGACCAAGCGCAGACCCTGCACCAAGGTCGCGAGGCGACGATAGCCCGGCAGCCGACGCCAGATCGCGACGAAGGCCGGAACGCCCGTCAGGATGCTGCCGTCGGTCTCCTTGGCATGGATACGGCGCATGGCGTCCGTGCGGTCGATCCCGGCCTCGGCCAATGCGCCTCCGTCGTCCGTAATGTCGACCCAGTGAATCGCTTCCGCCTTGTCGATCCGCCGGTAATGGGCAATCTCTTTGCTGCACAGCGGGCAGCCGCCGTCGAAATAGGCCGTGAAAGTGGTCATTGTGTGGTTGCGTCGCTGTCCGGAGTGTTCTTCGATATCGTGCAAAGATGGAATCGCTTGCGCGATCGCTCAACCCCACTGCTCGACCCGCAACCCCTCAACCCGCGCAAATTCATTGATATTGTTGGTCACTAGAGTCGCGTCGAGACTCAGGGCGTGGGCCGCAATCAAGAGATCGTTCGGGCCGATCGGGCAACCTGCTCGTTTGAGCGCAACGCGAAGCCGTCCGTAGCGGCGCCCGGCTTCAGCATCGAAAGGGAGGATCTCCAGCGGCAACAGGAAGCGCTCCAGTCGATCCAGGTTCTCGTCGACCCGGCCGCTGTTCTCCACGCCGAAACGCAGCTCGGCATAAGTGATCGACGAGATACCGACGTCGCCGATGCGATAGTTCCGGATCTGACGAAGGATGTCCGGCCGCTTTTGATTGATCGCGTAGATGCAGATGTCCGTATCCAGAAGGACGATCACGCGATCGACTCCCGTTCCTGCATGTCCGGTTGGTCGCGCGTCAGCGTCAAGTCATCCGGAAACTCCGCCAGGACATCGAACATGACCTGCCAGGGATCGTCCTTGGGCAAGAGCACCACGGCATTGCCCAGACGCTTGATCACCACCTCGTCACCCCGGAAGCGGTATTCCTTGGGCAAGCGAACAGCTTGACTGCTGCCGTTCAAGAAGAGCTTTGCTGTTTCCATCGGAATCCTCGGCACAAGAAATATATACGTTACGTATAGACTTTCCGAAATCGATCGTCAAGGCGCCGCAAGGTTGGGCATCAGCCGCGCAGATCGCCGTCGGCAGCTATACTCCACCTCCGGCAAAAAAAGACAGGATCGCCCCCCTTGAACGAGCCCGCCGCCCGGCTGCGCACATTCCTCGATCGCGGCGACATGCTCGTCATGCCCTGCTGTTTCGATGCCCTTTCGGCGCGATTGATCGAGCAGGCCGGATTCCCGTTGACCTTCATGAGCGGTTTCGCGGTCTCGGCGAGCCGCCTCGCCCTGCCAGACACCGGTTTGATCTCGGTGACCGAGATGCTCGACCAGGGACGCGCCATTTGCGATGCGGTGCGGATCCCGGTCATCGGCGACGGCGACACGGGCTACGGCAATCCGGCCAACGTCAGGCGTACCGTCGATCAGTATGCCAGTGCCGGGTTCGCAGGCATCATGATCGAGGATCAGGTGATGCCGAAACGCTGCGGCCACACCGGGGTAAAGGAGGTTGTGGAGCGCGGCGAGGCGATCCGCCGGGTGCGCGCCGCCGTGGATGCGCGCGACGCCGGAGCAGCCATCCTGATTGTCGCCCGGACGGATGCGCGCAGCGCCCTCGGCCTGGACGAAGCGCTATGGCGGATGCGGGCATTCGCGGACCTCGGCGCCGACATCCTCTTTCTCGAAGCACCGCGCGACGAGTCGGAGATGCGCCGCTTCTGCACCGAGGCCCCCGGCATCAAGATGGCCAATATGCTCGAAGAGGGCATCACGCCGGTCCTACCGCCCGCGATGCTCGCGCAGATCGGCTACGGCATCGCCGCCTACCCGCTGACCCTGTTGAGCACCGCCGTCTTCGCCATGCGCGAGGCCCTCGCAGAGCTGGCCGCCGGGCGCACGCCAAAGCGCCGCGTCGACTTCCGCACGCTCCGCGAGCTGGTCGGGTTCGATGCCTACGATGATCTTTTGAAGCGCTACTGAGGACCGAGAGGGCCGTCAATACCGCAGCGCGAGCGGACGCCCTTTGGCCAACCAGCCCGCCCAGTCGGCGGCGAACGCACTCAGGCCACCCGGATAGACCCGATTCAGGTACGCCTCGTGGTCAAACGCGCGGCACCGATGTTGCGCAATCGTGTTCAGGTCGAAAGACCCCGTCGATGTTCGCCGACACCGCCGAGTCGAAACCGGAATCGCGGCGCGCGCCGAAAAAGCAATAGTCGGTCGAGAACATCCCGACCCCGCCTTCGGCCGTATGGCCCACGACACGGGCATCGGGAACGGTCGGTTTGCGATCGGAAAACACAGCTCGACCTGCTTCGTCTGTATAGCGATAGACCTCGTGCTGGGCCTTGCGCGTGGGGTTCGGCGTCGGTGTCCGAGCGCAGGGGCTACCGATCTCGTCATGCGAGACACGCCGCCGGGCGTTCGGGATCAGGACAGGTGTCTGCGAAGATGAGCGACCGGCAATCGGCGCAACGTCTAAGGGATCATGCACTTGCGGCAACGACCGCGCCCACTGCCCGAGGCCGATTGCGTCCAGATAGCCTCGCCGCTGGTCCTCGCTGGAGGCCAGCCACATGAGTCCCGTGGACAGCAGGAGCGCGATCAGAAGAGGAAATGCCGCCTGGAGATCGGCCGCCCGATCGTTCAGCCAACGGCGAAGGTCCGATCCGCGACCCTGACGGCCGGATGTGCGTGGTCTCCTCGGCATCGATCTGATCCGTCCCTGTCGTTCCCCGCGTTCGTGTGCGAAGATCGTCGTTGATTCCCATTGCCTCCGCGAAGGTTATCGCAGTACGTTCGCTGCTGTCCAAAGCGCGCGGAACACTGCGCGGATAAAGGCCGATGTCGGCGAGATCAAATCAGATGAGAAGGGGCGGCGCGTGATCGGGTCACTGGAATGGGCACTCTTGGTGGTCGCCGGCTTGGTCCTGTTGAGCGTTCTCCTCAGTCCGCTCGCGATCCGTCTCGGCGCGCCGATCCTCCTCATCTTCCTCGGGATCGGCATGCTCGTCGGTCAGGACGGGCCGGGGGGATACGCGTTCGACGATTTCGAGCTCGCCTACCATGTGGGCAGCATCGCGCTGGCGGTGATCCTGTTTGCGGGTGGGTTGGGTACCCGCGTTCGCGATATCCGCGTCTGCTGGGGTCCCGCACTGACGCTGGCGACGCTCGGCGTGGTGATCACCGCGGCCGTGGTCGGCCTATCGATCTGGCTGCTGGGGGTTTCCTTGTTGGTGGCCCTCTTGCTCGGCGCCGTCGTCGGATCGACGGACGCGGCGGCGACCTTCCTGCTGCTGCAAGGGCGGGGGATCAAGCTGAAAGGTCGTGTCATGGAGACGATCGTGGTCGAGTCCGGCCTCAACGACCCGATGGCGATCTTTCTGACCATGGTCCTGGTGTCCTTCGTCGATGCCGGGGGTGCCGATCTGTCGTGGGAGCTGGGCGGAACCTTCGCGCTGCAGCTTGGGGTGGGAGCTGTCGCAGGGCTTCTCGGGGGACTGATCCTCGCCTGGCTCATCAACCGCCTCGAGCTGGCGAGCGGGCTCTTTGCCGTGTTGGCCTTGTCCGGGGCCACGGCCCTCTTCGGCGGCACCCAATTGATCGGCGGCAGCGGTTATCTGGCGGTTTTTATCTGCGGGGTCGTCCTGATGGATCGCGTCAGCGGGTTGCGCCGGGAAGAGTTGAACATCACGCATGGGAGCCTCGCCTGGCTCAGTCAGATCCTGATGTTCCTCTTGCTCGGCTTGCTGGTCACGCCGCACCAATTCCGGGGCGAGGTCATGCACGCGGCCGGCATCGCCTTCATCTTGATCTTCATCGCGCGCCCTCTTGCGGTGGCCGTCTGTTTGGCGCCGTTCCGATTCAGCCTGAACGAGCGACTCTTCATCGCATGGGTGGGTCTGCGGGGAGCGGTGCCCATCTTTCTCGCAATCATCCCGGTCATGAGCCCCGGCCCCGTCGACGTGAACTTCTTCAATGTCGTCTTCATGGTGGTGATCGCCTCGCTCGTTCTGCAGGGCTGGACCATCCCGTGGCTGGCGCGGCGGCTCGATCTGGAGGATAAACGCGAGGTGGCCGCGTCGGAATCACTCGAGCGCCGACAATGACGGACCCTTAGGTGTCGCAGTCCGAAGCCCGCAGGCGAGCAGCATCCCCTAAATCCATAAACGTCTTGCGGCGATGCAGGGGCCCGACTATGCTTTTGCCCCGCCGATCCGGGGGGTTCGTTAAGACATCCGAATCGCCTGCAGGGCTTAGCCGCGTCCCGTCAGCGTTCTTCGCCGAGCCGGCGATAGACGAGCTCGTCGGCATCTTGATTCATCGTCCCGGTGATCGACGCAGTCGCACCGGGATCGGGTGTTTTGCTTTTCTCCATGCCATGCGAGGCCACCGGAGACACGTCGAAGGTGTTTGAAGCTTGTTGACGAAAACCGCCCGCTCGCGGGTTTTATGACAGCCAACCCCGTTTAAGGATGAGATCGACATGTTCAAGAAGTTCATCGAGAATTCTTTGAAAAAGACCCGTACCCTGCCGCGCATCAGCTTGGCGAGATCGTTTTCGCGGCTGGGCTGGACCGGATTCTGGATTCAGATCGTGGTGGGGGCGATCCCGATCGTGCTCATGACCTACACCTTCGTCTTCGCACAATCGCCTACCGGACCGCGTGCGGGCTTGCCGATCGTTGAATATCTGACGATGGGAAGCCTGGCGATCCTCGTCTTCACCACCTTCTGGTTCTATCGCTATACGAAGATCGCCAAGCGGATCGCCGGTCCGGAGCAGTCCCCCTCGGAGGAGGATCTTGCCGGAACCGTCTGGGTCGGTCTGGTCGCAAGCAGTGTCGCGATCCTCTTCACCATCGTGGTGATGTTCATCGAGGTCGCGCACCTGCTGTTTTACTTTCTCTCCACGCCGCAAGGCGGTGTCCCGGTGTTCCAGACCACCGGGACCGGACCTGCGAGCTGGGTCTCGGCCGTCGATATGCTGAGCCTCATGTCCATGGTGATGACCCTTTTGGCCGAGCTGGTCGTGATGGTCTTCAGCCTCTGGCTGCTGTTCCGGGTCACCGAAGGTTCGCCCGAGTACGGCGGGGGCAAGGTCGTCGTCTAGACCGGGTCTGTTCGCTCGGTCATCCCGTCGCGTCGCGCGCCGCGCCGACGCAGCGGTCGTCCTCGACAGGCTTCTCGGAGGCCGATGACCGATCTGCGCGACAACGACGGCTCGCGGGCTCTGGTGGATGCCCAACGGCCCGCGCCCTTCGGGGCCTCCGATCCCGATCCTGCACGACCCGGCACCACCACGGCGCTCGCATCGCGAGCGCCTCGGCGTCGGCCCCCCTTTCGCCTCTCCAATCCGCGTCTCTTCTCCGGATTTCCTCTCGTCTTCCTGCTGTTGCTGCTCTGGTTGGGCGCGACCCAGTCCGGCTTGCGGGCGGTTCTCGACCTGGTCGCAGAGTTGAACCCGGACCGTTTTCAGATCGGTCTGGCCGAAGGGCGACTCTTCAGCCGGATCGTCGTCGTCGATCTCTCGATCCGGTTGCCCGCCTTCGCGATCCGCATCGGCCGCATCGACCTTGCATGGTCGCCCCTGCGGACGTTGGGCGGAACCCTGTCGATCGCCGAGATCCGAGCGACGGACGTCGACCTGGTTCCGGGCGATCGCGTGCGCGACCCCGAGCACCCCGTCGTCCTGCCCGATCTCCTTTTGCCGCTGTCACTCGAGCTGGGCTCCGCACAGATCGAGCGCCTGCGGATCTTCGCGGCGGACAGCGACCGGCCCGTAACCGTCGTCGAGCGGGCCGAGCTCTCCGGGCGCCTCGACGACGGCCTGCTGTCCATCGACCGCGTCGGCGTCATTCTGAGCGAGCCGACGTTCGAAGTGGACGGGAGCGGAACCGCCCGATTGACCGGCGCTTACCCGCTCGACCTCGACCTGAACTGGGAGCTGCAGACGACGCCGAGCGCCCGCATTCTAGGCCACACGGGTCTGCACGGAGACCTGACGCGTCTCGCTTCGCAGAGCACGATCACCGGCTCGGCAGACCTGAATCTCGATGTCGAGATCAGCGATCCGCTCGGGCGCCCGGGGTGGAGCGGCACGCTCGCGCTGGTGTCTCTGGATCTGCCCGCATTCGATGCCGATCTGCGCGAGGTCGCGATCAGCGGCATGCTCGCGATACGGGGCGATGCGGCCTCAACCGCAGTGACCGGCGAGATCCAAGCGGAGCCGGTCGAGCAACCCGCGCTCGGACGTCTCGACGCCTCGCTGGATCTGCTGTGGAAAGGCCCTGCACTCGAAATCCGGTCCCTGGATCTGCGCCGCAGCGACTCGCCCATGCAGCTTTCGGCGGGGGGCCGGATCGACCTGAACACGACCGCCGGGGTTGATGCGGCACGAGCACAACCGGCGGGAGCCGAACCCGACACGTCGCTCGCCACACCGGCTTGGGATCTGCAGCTCAGCGGCACGGCGCTGAACCCGGGCGAGTTGCTCGCCGCGTTCCTCGTGGATGCCGACCCCGAGCGCTGGTCCGGCCGCATCGCTCTGCAGGTCGCGAGCCGCGGCCGCCTCACCGAGACGGGTCCCGCGTTGACGGCGACACTCCACGAGCTGAGCGGCGAGCTGCACGGCTATCCGATTTCCGCGACCGGCGACTTCGCGCTCGCCGAGGGTCTGCTGGCCATCGATGCCTTTCGCATGCAATCCGGTTCAAGCACACTCAGCATCGACGGCGCCCTGGATCAAGCACTCGATCTTCGCTTCGCGCTGGATTCGCCCGACCTGGCGAGTCTCTATCCGGGCGCGGCCGGCCGCGTGCAAGCCGCAGGCTCGGTCTCCGGCGCCGTCGGTTCGCCGCATTTGAAGGTCGATCTCACCGCCGGAGACGTCGCGATCGCGGGGCAAGGCATCGCGCGTTTGTCGGCGCTCGCCGATCTGGATCTCGCCCCCGATGGACGCCTGGAGATCCGCGCGGATGGAGAGGATCTCGTGATCGAGAACCGGCGCTGGAAGGCGCTCGCAATCCGGGGCGAGGGCCGCAGAGCGGATCATCGGCTGGGCCTTTCCCTGGCGGGCGATGCGCTTTCGGTCGAGCTGGACCTCGAGGGCGGTCTCGCAGAAACGGGCCGCTATCGGGCCGAGTTGACGGCGCTGCGGCTGGACAGCACGGAGCTCCAGACCTGGAGCCTCCAACGGCCGAGTCCGATCGACCTGACCTGGCCGACCTTCGCCGCCGGACCGCTCTGCATGCGGCACGCGCGTGGATCCGGCGGTTGTCTGGAGATCTCGCGGGACGCGAATGCGGCCGTGACGCTCGGGGTTGCTCTGGACCGGTTCGATCTTGAGATGCTTGCGCCGCTGTTGCCGGATGACCTCTCGCTGGAAGGTGACGCCGCACTCGATGGACGCTTCGTGGCCAAGGGAGCGGCCTTGGAAGGACGTGCCACGGCGACCCTGTCGACGGGTCGACTGAGCTTGCCGAGCACCCGCGGCCCGGGCGAGGTCATCACGCTGTCGGGCGCCCGACTCGACATCGACGCAGCGGCCGGCAACCTGCGAGGCCGGCTCGCCCTGCCGCTGGAAGGACTGGGTCAAGCCGATGTCGATCTGGAGCTGACCGGCTGGCGGCTCGACGATCCGGTCCGTCCCGCGCAGCCGTTGAGCGGCCGTATCCGCGCCCGCATCGATGGATTGGAACGGTTCGCAGACCCGATTCCCCAACTCTCGCGCTTGAGGGGCCATCTCGGCGCGGATCTCGCGCTCGGGGGCACGCTCGGCACGCCCGGCATTCGCGGCGAGGCCCGGATCGAGCGCGGGGGTTTCAATGTCCCTCTCCTCGGACTGGATGTGGCGGACCTGACGCTGTCGGCAAGCGCCGCTTCGGCAGACCGGATCCGAGTCACGGGCGGCGCCGATGTCGGCGGCGGGCGTCTGGAGATCGGCGGCGACGGCGGATTCGGCCCCGACGGTCCGCGTGCGCGGCTTCGGGCGACCGGAGAGCGGCTCGTTATGATCGACACGAGCGAATATTTCGTCAGGGTGTCGCCGAGGCTCGATCTGGACGCAACCGCACGGGGTGCGCAGGTGCGTGGAGAGATCCTGATCCCGGAGGCGCGCATCAGCCCGCGCGCCCTTCCCGCGGGGACGCTGAGACCCTCGAACGACGTTGTCATCAAGGGGACGGACCGCCCACCGCGCTATCCGATCGACCTCGCCATCGGGCTGCGCGTCGGCGAGGGGGTGACTCTGGATGCCTTTGGTTTGACCGGGAGTCTTGCAGGGAACCTCGACCTGATCAAAACTCCGGGCCGCGACCTCTCGGGCGACGGACAATTACAGATTCGCGACGGGCAATACCGGATTCCGACCGGTTTGGGGGTGGCGGCCGATCTCGTCGCGCCGCTGAGCATTTCACGCGGTCAGCTGATCTGGGTCCGAAACCCGATCCGGAATCCTGGGTTGCTCGTTCTGGCCCGGCGCGGAACGGGCAGGACGGAGGCAAACGTTCGGGTGGTCGGTACACTCGCCGACCCGCAGTTCACCTTCTTCTCGAACACGGATCCGGCGATGAGTCAGTCCGACGCCATCACCTTCCTGGTCACGGGAATCGCACCCGGCGGTTCCGATGCAGACCATAGTGCGGCGCTCGCCTTCGGCCGATATATCGCACCCGGAACCTTCCTCGAGTACGAAACCGGACTCGGCGATGCCCGGAATCGATTCAGGCTACGCCGCAACCTCACCGACCGCATTCAGCTCGAAGCCCAGAGCGGCCGGCGCCAGAGTGTCGATCTATTTTGGACCTTCGAACGGGCGAGGTCCGACAGGCGGACGATCGTCCCCGCGCAGGGAAAGGCGATCGACAGCGAATGACCGGCGTCCTCGGCTCGGGGAGTCGAGCACCGCTCGCATGAACGGCCGGGGCGAGGCGGTCCGGAACCGCCCGCCCCGGCTCCACTCGGCTCAGCTCGCCCCCTCCAGGAACGCCTTCAGGCTCTCTTCCCGATCCTTCTCCAGCGAGGTCTGCAGGACCTTGCCCTTGCCCTTGAACCCCGCGAGCCCTTCGAGGACCTTATCCGCCGTCACCTTGCGAACCAGGATGAACACCGCAGAGCATCCGGGTTGGAAGTTCTGCGCCAATCCCTGCATGAAATCGTCGTCGATGCCGATATCCGAGAACTTGCCGGACAGCGCGCCGGCGCCGGCCCCGATCGCAGCTCCGAGGAGGGGATTGAGGAAGACGAGACCGATCAGCATGCCCCAGAAGCCGCCGCCCACCGCACCGACCGCCGAGAGATTCACGGCCTGATGGAGCTTCACCTTGCCGGCGTCGTCTTTGGTGACGACCACGACGTCTTCCATGTCGATGAGGTAGGCCTTCTGCATCTTGGCAAGCTCGGCGCGCAACTCGAACGCCAGATGCTCCTCGGGGAACGAAACGACGATCAAATCACTCATGGATATCTCCTCGGCTGGATAACTCTGCGGTTCACAGGTTGCCCTTTTGATGCTCGTCGACGAGATAGCCTCCGAGGGCACCGACACCGGCGCCGATCAGGGCACCCGCTCCGGCCTGCGCACTGAAGGCCCCGATCGCGGCGCCGGTCGCAAGACCAAGTGCGGTGCCGGTTCCGACACGGGCCCCCGTGGTGTTTCCGCACCCGGAGAGCGCAACGGCAGCGACGAGGGTCAAAGGGATGGCGATCATTTTCAAGTTGGTCTCTCCTAATCTCAGTGTCAAGGCCCCGGGAGCCGGGGGGTTCCTTCACGATCGAGCGGACGGATAGGCTCCCTCGGAGGGGGCCGACGGGACCGCCCGAAGCATCCGCTCAACACCGACGAGCCACGGCATCGAGCGACCACGTTCGACGTGTCGTCGAAGCATGACAGCCCCCGGCGGCTTGTCCACCGACGGGCTTCGGCGTATCTTCCCGCGGTCGGAAGCGCATCTCGTCATGGTTGTTTCCGACCCTTTCGAGCCGAAATCCGGCTCCGCGATCATAGCTCAGATTCTCCGTTAGGAGGGCAACCATGCCGGCCAGCAATGTGACGGAATCTGCGACTTGGCCAAGCGCGCAGCCGACCAAGATCGTGTTTTTCGGACTCGG
Organism: Thiocapsa sp.; assembly: GCF_035467215.1. Taxonomy (GTDB): domain Bacteria; phylum Pseudomonadota; class Gammaproteobacteria; order Chromatiales; family Chromatiaceae; genus Thiocapsa. The sequence continues at coordinate 11,963 of NZ_DATITZ010000077.1, forward strand.
CGCCGTGGGGTCGGCACTGCTGATCTGCCTCTCCGAGCTTGCCGAGCGCGACGATGTTCCGGTGCGTTTTGTCGTCTACGTCCTGAACCCGGACGCCGCACGCGATGCCCTCTTTCACGCCGAGCGCGTCTTCGACCGGATCGAGTTCATCGGTGTACCCGACTTCGCTCCGGTGTTCGCGCTCGAGCCCGGATACGAGACCGCGCTCACTGGGGCGGTCATGATGGTCAACGCCGCATTGCCGGAGTTCAACGGGCCCATGATCGAGCTGGCGTTGCGCATCGGCGCGCACGCGGTCGACCTCGCCTCCGACATGTACGATGCAACCACCGACCGAACACTGACCTTCTCGCAATACGGGTTCGACCAAGCGTTGCGCAAGCGCGGGATCGCCGCGCTGATCAACATGGGCATCTCACCCGGCGTCACGAATTTTCTGATCGGCCGCCGCATGCACGACCTCCTCGCCGGCGACCGCAAAGAGCTTGAGATCGAGAGCATCGATCTGTATCTGCTCGAAGACATCGATTCGGATTCGGTCATCTTCTCCTGGTCGCCGATCGTCGCCCTCGAAGAGCTGGCACAGCATCCGCGCATCCTCAACAAAGGCCGGATGCAGATCCTGGAACCTTTCAGCGCCGGGCGCGATTATGCCTTTCCGCACGAACCCCGGCCGATTCGCCAGTATCCGCTCTACCAGGAGGAGCTGCTGTCGCTCCATCGCGCCTTCCCGGACGTCGAATCGATCGGGGTCTACACCGGCGGGTCCGAGGTCGAGCTGGTGAAGGCGCTCTTCCAGCTCAATCTGCTCTCCAAGCGCACCCTGCCGCATCAGCCCGAGCTGACCGTCGAGGCGATGGTGCGCGCCATCCTGCCGGGCATGAACAAGCCGCGGCGCATCGAGGAGTATCTGCGCAACGGGACGATCCGCCGCGCGCACTTCTCCGCCGCCGCCGAGATCCGCGTCTCGGAGGTGGTGCGCAACGACCGTCAGACCGCCATCGAGACGGTCGGCCTGAGCTATCTGCGCTACCACGATCTGCTCAACACACCCTATGCCGGGGCGACCTATATTTCCTATCCGACCGCGGTCGGTGCCGCCATCCTGGCCTGGCATGCGCTCGAGTACGCACGCGAGGCACCGGGCGCGCTCGTCGGCGTCGTCGGGGGGGAGGATGTCGCGCGCCTGCTGCCGAGGATGCGCGCCGACGCCGTTCGACGCGACTTGGTGGCCTGGGATATCGATCTCTTCGAGAGTGTCCGCGACGCCTCGGTCGCCTGATTTTGCGCAGCAACACCCACGATCGAGCCTGTTGAGGACCTGTCTCATGCTTGCGAGGACCGCCCGAATCCTGAAGTTGGTCGCACAGCTCGTCGCCGTGAGCGCATTGACCTTCCTTGCCGTGCGGGCCTTCGACGCGCACCAGAGTGCACCGCTTGCCTCCTGGCACACCTTCGTCCCGAGCGAGATGGTGGCCGAGGAGCTCGACGAGGCCGATTGGGCAACGTATCTGGCGCGGGAGCAGACGCTCTTCGACGAGGTGCGCTCGGAGGTCACGGAACAGCTCGACCCGAAGGAGCGCATCCTCTCCAACCGCTATTTCGACGGCAGCCCGCTCTATCCGGGCCGATTTGAGCGGGACTGGAACCACTCCTACGTCCTCGAGCCCGACGGCGAGCCCCGGGGCGCGGTCGTCCTGCTCCACGGCCTGACGGATTCCCCCTACAGCCTGCGTCACATCGGCCGACACTACCGCGAATCGGGTTATGTCGTGATCGGGATCCGCCTGCCCGGACACGGGACCGTCCCGGCCGGCCTGACGCGCGTGCAGTGGGAGGATTGGTCGGCCGCGACGCGCTTGGCGGTGCGCGAGGCGGTGCGTCGGGTCGGACCCTCGGCGCCGCTGCAGTTGGTGGGCTTCTCCAACGGCGGGGCACTCGCCATGAAGTATGTGCTCGACGCCGTCGAGGATCCCTCCCTGCGGAAAGCCGATCGGGTCATCCTGATCACGCCCATGATCGGAATCACCGAGATGGCCCGGTTTGCGGGATTCGCCGGCTTGCCCGCGATCTTTCCGGCGTTCGCGAGCGCGGCTTGGCTCGGCGTCATCCCCGAGTTCAATCCATTCAAATACAACTCGTTTCCGGTCAACGGGGCACGCCAGTCGTCGCTCCTGACACGCGCCTTGCAGCCGCGCATCGCCCGCTACGCACGCCAAGGGCGTCTCGACGAGCTGCCCCCGATCATCACCTTCCAGTCCGTGGTCGATTTCACCGTCAGCACGCGGGCCATCGTCACGAGCCTCTACGCACAGCTCCCGCAAAACGGCAGCGAGCTGGTGCTCTTCGATATCAACCGCAACACCAAGTTCGGGCCGCTGATCCGACCGGGCACGGAGACGGCGCTCGAACGCCTGCTTCCGCCGACGCCGCGCCCGTTTAAAACCACCGTCATCGCCAACGCCGACCCGAACAGCAGCGAGGTTGTCGAGCGCGTCACCGACGCGGGCGAGACGACCGAGCAGACCAGAGCGTTGGGATTGACCTATCCGCGCGACGTCTTCTCGCTCTCGCATGTCGCCCTGCCGTTTCCCATCGACGATTCGCTCTACGGTCTGGAGCCGAACGAGAACGAGGACTTCGGTGCCCACCTCGGGGCGTTGGCCATCCGCGGCGAGCGAGGGGTCCTGGTGATGAGCCTGGACTCGCTGGTGCGCCTGTCCTGGAATCCCTTCTTCCCGTACCTGTTGGAACGGATCCAGGAGGGCGCCGTCGAGCCGTCGGGCCGATGAGTCGTCGCGTCGTCGGCCCGGCCGGGTTTTCGGATCAGCTCATGTTGTTGCCAAAGCTCGCGCGCCCGACGATCAGGGGATCGACCGGGCCGATA
>NZ_DATITZ010000078.1:0-18800 GCF_035467215.1 Thiocapsa sp.
CTTGCCAGTTTGTCCTGGCGCATCACAAACCACGTTTAATAGTAAAGAAGAACGGATGAAACAACGGTGGTATGTCCCCGGCAGACACGCGGATCGGGCAAAAGCTCGCCAACTCGAGCTTCGTCGACAAGGAGCGCGCCCGTCTCGCCGAGCAGTCCACGGCGATCGGCAACCTGCAGGCACAACGGCAGAAGATTGCGGCGCTGTGAGCCCTGCCGGAAGGCCTGCGCGCCGCTCTTCGTCCCGGTAAAGGACTTCACGACAGGCGAGTCATTCATCCTGCCAAGGAGTCTCTCCGGCCAATCGCAAGACCTCTGCGACCAGCGCATCCGAAAGCCGATAGCCCTGTCGCGACAGGGCTGCCAACACCGACCCGACAGACTCCAGCAGACCGTGCTGTTTGGCGGCCAGCAGCACTCCGGCCAGTCCGACCACGGGAATTCCAAGGCGCCGGGCGATCTGTCGTCCGCGGCGCTCATCGATCAGGAGGAAGCGGCACCGCGTTTCCTGCGCCAACAGGATGGCCGCTGATTCCCCGGCGTCGAGCAATAGACCGAGACTGGCCATGTTCGCCTCGCAACTGCGTGGAAGCGCCCGCGACTCGATGACACCCTCGGCGAGTGCGGCCGACAAGACTCGCGCCCCGGGCCGACCGGACTCCACGCACAGCTCGGTAAGCACGGCCTCCGGAACCACCACGGATCCGTAGAGCGCGAACAGCAGCGACAGGTGCTCGATCCGAGCCAGGGCGATCAGTGGCCCGGCGTCCGCGACGACGATCCTGTTCATTGTGACCCGCCCGTCAACCCGCCCTCACAAGGCCGCGTCAAGCTCATCCGCCAACTCCTCTGCCGGATAATCCACGGCAGCTAGGCCAAGCGATCCCAGCAGATCGATGAACCCATCCAGCGAGAGCCCCGCAACCTTCGCGGCTTGGGCGAGTGTCAGTTGCCGGTTCTCGAACAGGGTCAGCGCCAAGGCGCGATGCACGCCTTGATCGAGCAACCGTCGGTCGAACGGCACGGCGAGAATCGCGGGACGGCCATGTTTCGTGATGAGCGCGAGTTGTCCGAGCTCGGCGTCCCTCAGCAGATCGCCAGAGCGAGTACGCAGTTCCCGAACCGAGAAGACATCGAGCGTTTCCATCATCTGCCTCATATTAGTGTGCCCACGCAGCGTAGCACAAAAAACGTCACGCACTGCCCGGTGGCCTACCAGGCGTCTGCATCCGAAGCCGCCAAGGTGATTTCCGGAACAGGTAAAACCGGCGTGTAGGTGCGAACTGATTCGCGCGCACAGCCGCGTCAGGTCTTCCGTCAATGAGGCAAGGCATTGAACGTTTTCGCGTTCTTTGTGTTCTTCGCGTTAATTGTTGTCGAGCTCACCGCGACGACCCGGGACCGACCCGAACGACGCATTGGTCGCGGCCGTCACAACTCCCCCGCCCGGCTCTTATGCACCTGCCGAATCTCGTCGTTGCGCCGCTCGATCTCGCGCCGAAACTCCCGCCGCAGGGCCGCGCTCTCGTAGCGACGGCGCTCGTTGGGTGTTTCGATCTGCAGCGCGGGCACCTTCACGGGACGCCCCTGGTCATCGACCGCCACCATGGTGAAGTAGGAGGTCATGGCGTGGCGGGTGGTCTTGTGGATGATGTCCTCGGCGATGACCCGGATCCCCACCTCCATCGAGGTGTTGCCCGTGTAGTTGACCGAGGCCAGGCAGGTGACCAGCTCGCCGACGCGCAGCGGCTGGCGGAAGAAGACCTGATCCACCGAGAGCGTGACCACGTAGTGGTTGGAATAGCGCGCGGCGCAGGCGTAGGCGACCTGGTCGAGCAGCCGCAGGGTGGCCCCGCCGTGAACATGGCCCGAGAAATTGGCCATGTCGGGGGTCATCAGAAGGGTCATGGTCAAGGTCTTGTGTTGCTGTTCCATGTAAAACCCGCTTGGCGCTGGAGGAATCCGCTAGTATCGTGAGCGCCGCCGTCGACGCACGGCTCGCGCGCGTAAGGTTGCGGCTTGTCGCGTGGGGTGACGGCGTCCGCGGCATGGATTGCCGACACAGGCACGCGAGATTGCAACGCGCGTTCGACTTTAACACCGACCCGCTCGCCAGCGGCTCCGACACTCCATCTCAGCAGGTTTCATCATGATGCGTGCCCCCGGACGCCTTTCGCTTATGCCCTACTTGGGTCTTTTTGCGCTGCTCGTGCCGGGCCTCTCGCTCGCGAGCGAGTCCGGGCAGTGGATCGACTTGACCGCACACACCGTCGGCTACGCGGCCCTGATCATCTTCGTCATCGCCTATTTGCTGGTGATGGCCGAGGAATTCCTGCACCTGCGCAAGTCCAAGCCGGTCATCATCGCGGCAGGCCTGATCTGGGCGTTGATCGCCTACGTCTATTCGCAGAACGGCCTGACCCACGAGGCCGAAACGGCGGTACGGCACAACTTCCTCGAATACACCGAGCTGATGCTCTTCCTCCTGGTCGCGATGACCTACATCAACGCCATGCAGGAGCGCCAGGTCTTCGATGCCTTGCGTGCCTGGTTGATCCGCAAGGGCTTCGGTCTACGAGCGCTCTTCTGGATGACGGGCGGACTGGCGTTCGTCATCTCGCCGGTGGCGGACAACCTGACCACGGCGCTCTTGATGTGCGCGGTGGTCATGGCGGTGGGCGGCGACAATACCCGTTTCGTGACCCTGGCCTGTATCAACATCGTGGTCGCGGCGAACGCCGGCGGTGCCTTCAGCCCCTTCGGCGACATCACGACCCTGATGGTCTGGCAGAAGGGCATCATCGATTTCTTCGGGTTTTTCGATCTCTTTATCCCGGCACTGGTCAATTTTCTGATACCCGCTTTCTTCATGCATCACGCCGTGCCCGATATCAAGCCCGACATCAAGCCCGAAACGGCGCCGGCGAAACCGACTCGACGGGTATCCTTCTCGTACCACCGAGCCGCCGAACGCGAGACCGAAACAGCACCGGTGGACATCCACATGCGACGCGGCGCCAGGCGCATCATCCTGCTGTTCCTGCTGACGATCGCAACGGCGGTCGCCTTCCACAACTTCCTGCACCTACCGCCGGTCATCGGCATGCTGACCGGGCTCGGGTATCTGCAGTTCTTCGGCTTTTATCTGCGGATGAGCCATCACGGCTGGCAGAAGCGCAACGTCGAGCGTGCGAACCTGATCGGCGACATCACGCCGTTCGACGTGTTCAACAAGGTCGCACGGGCCGAGTGGGACACACTGCTGTTCTTCTACGGGGTCGTACTCTGTGTCGGCGGGCTCGGGTTCATCGGCTATCTGGGCATGGCCTCGAATGTGATGTATGAGCAATGGGGGCCGATCCCCGCCAACGTAGCCATCGGCCTCATGTCCGCCGTCGTCGACAACATCCCCGTGATGTTCGCCGTCCTGACCATGAATCCGGACATGGACCAGACGCAGTGGCTCCTGGTCACCCTGACCGCCGGGGTGGGCGGGTCGCTACTGTCGATCGGGTCGGCGGCCGGGGTCGCCCTCATGGGTCAGGCTCGCGGTGTCTATACCTTTTTCGCGCATCTGCGCTGGACGCCGGAGATTGCCTTGGGGTATTTCGCGAGCATCGTGGTTCATTTGTGGCTCAATGGCTGACGGCGCGCTGCCGCGGGGAGCGCGCCGATGAGGCGATGGTGGCGAGGGCGTGGCCCCGCCCTCCCGAGCCTTCTGATCGCACTGGCCGTGACCGGCGCTTGGATCATCGAACGTTGGGGACCGGGTCTGATCCCGGTCGATTGGTCATTCGCCGGGTCGGGTCGACTCTGCGCCTTGAATCAGGTGCTGGATGGAGATTCGCTCCGGCTGACCTGTGGCGGGAAGTCCGTCGAGGTTCGCCTGTACTGCGTCGACGCGCCCGAGAAGGGCCAAAAGCCCTGGGGCGATCGGTCCCGAGCACACCTGAAGCGAATTGCCACGGATCGGGTCGAGATGCGAGCAGTGGAGACCGACCGATTCGGGCGCACGGTCGCCGAGGTCTACAACGCCGACGGCGAACGACTCTCGTTGAACCTCGAGCAGGTCAAACAGGGGCAGGCTGCGGTCTATCCTCGTTATTGCGAGGAGTCGCGTTTCTTCCGCGCGGAGCGTAGCGCCCGTAACGCCGAGCTGGGAATTTGGGGCACCCGAGGAGAGCACCAGACGCCTTGGACCTTCCGACATCGGCGTTGAGGTGCGGGATGGGGAACACCGGCATCCTGCCCTGAGGACGATCGCGACCTCCCCTGCTCGATCAAACCCTCAATATCCGCCCCGTCCGCCCGTCGCGGATACGCGAGGGCTGATCAGAGCCGACACAGGCACCGGCGAGGATCATGTCCGGGCGCTCGTCGAGCGCCAAGCGGACCTGCAAGGCCGTCCGGGCCGGTCGTCGGCTCGCTTGATTGGCACTCGTGGAGACGATGGCGCCGCCATAGGCGCGGCAGAGCGCGGTGGCAAGCGGATGTGCGGTGACCCGAACCGCAAGGGTGTCGAAGCGCCCGGTGAGCCATCGCGGTGTCTCGGGCCGCGCCGGCAGCAGCCAGGTATTCGGCCCCGGCCAGCTGGCTCTGATCTCCGCCATCCGATCGGCCGTGAGCGGCAGGACGAAGGGTTCGAGCTGGCTCGGATCCGCGGCGATCAGGATCAATCCCTTGGCGACATCACGACGCTTCATCCTCAGAATCCGCGCGACCGCATCGCCGTTTCGGGGATCGCAACCCAAGCCGAACACGGCCTCGGTCGGATAGGCAACCACGCCACCGTCCGCGATGATGCGGGCGGCACGCCGAAGCCGCTGGTTCGGAAGAGACGCCGATGTCATCGGGGAACCAAGCGCAGCGCCGGTGATCCCACGAAGGCATCGGAGGCTCGCGCCGGGTCACGGCCGCAGGGCGATCGTCGGCACGCATTGCCGGATCGCAACGAACCCAGAGACCGGGAATGGGTATACTGTATCCTTTCCCGCCGACGGTAACCGATGCAGGAGCGGCCGGGCCAAACGGGCGAGTCCATCGGGACCAGCCTCGCACATCCCGCGCCTTCGGCGAAGCCCGGCACGCGCTCAACCTCTTTTTTCCTTTTGCACAACGGAGTTGACTTCATGACCCTGATCAAAAATGTTGGTAAGACCGATCGTAACATCCGTCTGGCTGCCGGCGGCGTTCTGGTTTTCCTGGGCATCATCACGAACACGGTGCTCTTCTCGATCATCGGCTTAGTCGTGCTTGCGACCGGCGCGATCGGCACCTGCCCCGCGTACATGCCGCTGAACATCAACACGAATAAGGACGACAAGGCTTGATCTAGGCCCCAGTCACCGGACCCCGGTCACGGGCCCTTTACGGATCGTGACCGGCGGTGCGGGCTCAGGCCGGACGCTCGAAGAGATAGTGGCTCACGTACCATTCCTGTCCCTTTCGATACCCGAACAGCTCGGCGCAGGCCATGAAGAACAGGCGCCAGCGCATCCACCAGACCCCAGCTTGATCGCTGCCGTAAGTCTCTTCGAGAATCCGCCAGACCCGATCGCGTGCGGCATCCATCCGCTCCAGCCAGGCATTGAGCGTGCGCTCGTAATGCCGACCGTCCCAGCGCCAGCGCGTCACCAGCTTGAGATGCTCCTGAAAATGCAGTGGTAGATCGTCGCTCGGCATGATGCCGCCCGCGAAGAAGTAGTGACTCATCCAGTCGCTCGGGCCGACGTCCTCGAAAGGATAGGGATGTTCGCGATGGACGAAGATGTGCATCAGGAAGCGCCCGCCCGGCTTGAGCCAATCGTGGACGCGGGCGTACAGCTTGCGATGGTTGCGCATGTGCTCGAACATCTCGAGCGACACGATCCGATCGTACTGGCCGTCGGCCTGAAAATCGTTCATGTCCGCCGTGACGATCTCCAGGTTCGTGAGACCCCGTCGATCGCGCTCCGCCTCGATGAAGGCGCGCTGCCCGCTCGAGTTCGAGACCCCGGTGATCCGGGAGCCCGGAAACTGCTCGGCCAGGTACAGGCTCAAGGCGCCCCAGCCGCAGCCCAACTCCAGCACCCGATCGCCGTCTTGGATCCCGGCCCGCTCGGCCGTGATCGCCAAGGACGCCTCTTCCGCCTCTTCGAGCGACGTGCTGCTCTCGGGCCAGTAGCAAGAGCTGTATTTGCGACGCGGCCCCAACACGAGATCGAAGAACGAGGCCGGCAGCTCATAGTGCTGCTCGTTCGCACGCTCCGGCACCTCTGCGATCGGGGACGCATCCATCATGGCGATGAAGTCGCGCTTCTCGCGCATCGCCGCCTCGCAATCCTCCGTCGGCAAGGTCGCCAGGCGTCCGCGCAGCAATGCACGAATGCCGCTGCGTGTCACGCTGTCGGGAACCTTACCTCGCTCGACCCAGCGGATCGCCGTCTCTGTCGCACTCACCATCGTCGTTTTCCTCGTTCGTCCCGTGATACCGCGGTGATCCGGAGGTATTGGCGAGGAGCCCCGAGGGCAAGAAGGCTCGGCACGGAATTCCCGATGTACCGGCTCGACGCTACCGCGGCGTCAACTGTTCCAACGCAAGCTTCAATGCGGACTCGCGATCTTCGACCCACCGATCCTGGCGCATGGCGCCGCGCAAACCCAGGTGCTCCAAGCGCTCGCGCGGCTGGCCGTGCACACCGGCCATGTAGACCGCGTGCCCTTGCGCGAGCGCATCGCGGACCGTCGACTCGACCGCAACCGCGGTCGTCACCCCCATGTGCGGGACCTGACTCAGATCGATGACGACCGCCTGAGCGCCTTCGAGCTTGGGACTCTGACGACTGATGGCGGCCGCAGCACCGAAGACCAGCGGGCCGCTGAGATAGAGGATCTTCACCCGACCGCGCCCTTGCGCAAGCAACGAGCGCTCCTCGCGCGACAAACCGGCGCAGGGCGCCTCGTCTTGCCTGCGCCGTGCCGGGAGGACACACACGGACTCTTCCTGCACGTCTGCCAGACGTCGAATGGTGAGGACATTGGCGACGAAGAGGCCGATCGCCACGGCGGTAATCAGATCGACGAACACTGTCATCACGATCACCCCGTAGGTGATCAAGGCGCCTTTCATCGACACGCGATGAACGCGGGCGAGGAAGCTCCAATCGATGATGTCGATACCGACCTTCACGGCAATGCCCGCGAGGACCGCCAGAGGGATTTTCGCGGTCAGGGCACCCGCCCAGATCACCACCACGGCGAGGATCGCCGCCCGGGTCAGACCCGAAAGCGCGGTCCGCCCGCCGGCCTGGATGTTTACGACCGTCCCCATGGTCGCTCCCGCCCCGGGAAGCCCGCCGAAGAGGCCCGATGCCAGGTTGCCGACACCCTGACCGAGCAGCTCCTTATCCGAGTCGATCTGCTTGCGGGTCAAGCTGCCTGCGATCACCGAGGTCAGCAGGGCATCCACCGAGCCGAGCATCGCCAAAACGAGCGCATCGATCAGGATGGTCTGCCACTGGTCGATGGTGAACACCGGAAGCTGCAGCGAGGGCAGACCCGAGGGAATCTCACCGATGCGCCGAATGTCCTGATCGCCCAACCAGTAGACCGCAATCAGGGTGCCCGCGACCAAGACCACCAGCTGCGGCGGAAGGATCCGTTTGACGCGGGCGGGCATGAGAAAGAGGACGGCGAGCGTCATCCCGGCCAAGGCGGCCTCCCTCGGATCGATCGATCCGATCAGCTCGGGCAACGCCTGCAAGGTTCCGATGACCCCTCCGCCAGGTGCCGCGTGTCCGAGCAGTCCGGGTAGCTGAAGGATGACGAGGATGATGCCGATCCCCGACATGAAGCCGGAGATGACGGTAAAGGGCATCATGGTGACATAGCGCCCGAGCTTCATCACCCCGAACGCAATCTGGAACAGACCCGCAAGCATCACGACGGTGAAGGCCATCGCCATGCCTTGCTCGGGGTTGGCGGCGATCAGCGAGGCAATCACCGCGGTGAACACCACGGTCATTGGGCCGGTCGGCTCGGAGATGAGTGTCGGCGTGCCCCCGAAGAGCGCGGCGAACAGGCCGATCAGCACCGCTCCGTAGAGTCCGGCCTCGGCGCCCGCTCCCGACGCGACCCCGAACGCGAGCGCCATCGGCAGGGCGATGACGGCAGCGGTGACACCGCCGAAGAGGTCACCGCGAAGATTGTCGAAACGGATCTCGTTGAGTACGCGCATGCATTACCCCGAAGTCTTCCACTGTAAACGCTTCCCTAGTATCCGGCCCGAGTCAGGTAAGCGATAATCGAAGTTCCTCAATCACTGTATCGAGAAAGATCTATAGATTCGCCGAGGACGAATCGATTACCATATCAGCAGCCGGTAATAGACTACATTTTGCAACGAAGTGACGGCATCGGAAACACATAGACAATCGTCGATGCCACTGATAGAGAAATTCGAATATTCTCTATACCTAACCCTATAGTAAGGTTACACCCAGAGTTCGAAACGGCCTCCGCAGGCGAGGCGGACAAGGCACAGACCACAGGAGCTGACGATGAGCGTGAAGACCTACGATGCCGGTGTAAAAGAATACCGGGCCATGTATTGGACGCCGGACTATGTCCCCCTCGACACCGACCTCTTGGCCTGTTTCAAATGCACCGGCCAGCCCGGTGTGCCGCGCGAAGAGGTCGCCGCCGCCGTGGCTGCGGAGTCCTCGACCGGGACCTGGAGTACGGTGTGGTCGGAGCTCCTGACCGACCTGGAATTCTACAAGGGCCGCGCCTATCGCATCGAAGACGTGCCGGGCGACAAGGAGGCGTTCTACGCCTTCATCGCCTACCCGATCGATCTGTTCGAGGAAGGCTCGGTCGTCAACGTGCTCACCTCGCTCGTCGGCAACGTGTTCGGATTCAAGGCGCTGCGTCATCTGCGCCTGGAAGACATCCGTTTCCCGATCGCCTACGTGAAGACCTGCATGGGTCCGCCGAGCGGTATCCAGGTCGAGCGCGACAAGCTCAACAAGTACGGTCGTCCGCTTCTGGGCGCAACCATCAAGCCGAAGCTCGGCCTGTCGGCCAAGAACTACGGCCGTGCCGTTTACGAGTGTCTGCGCGGCGGTCTGGACCTGACCAAGGACGACGAGAACGTCAACTCCCAGCCCTTCATGCGCTGGCAGAACCGTTTCGAGTTCGTCGCCGAGGCAGTCTCCGCGGCGCAGGCCGAGACCGGCGAGCGCAAGGGTCACTATCTGAACGTGACCGCTGCCGACCCCGAGCAGATGTACGAGCGCGCCGAGTTCGCCAAGGAGCTCGGTCAGCCGATCGTCATGCACGACTTCCTGACCGGTGGCTTCACCGCCAACACAGGTCTGGCCAAGTGGTGCCGCAAGAACGGCATGCTGCTGCACATCCACCGCGCCATGCACGCGGTCATCGACCGTCATCCCAAGCACGGTATCCACTTCCGCGTGCTGGCCAAGTGCCTGCGTCTGTCGGGCGGCGACCATCTGCATACCGGAACGGTCGTGGGTAAGCTCGAGGGCGATCGCGGCTCCACGCTTGGCTTCGTCGATCTGCTGCGCGAGTCCTTCATCCCCGAAGACCGCGCCCGCGGCATCTTCTTCGACCAGGATTGGGGCTCCATGCCCGGCGTCTTCGCCGTCGCCTCCGGCGGTATCCACGTCTGGCACATGCCGGCGCTGGTGACGATTTTCGGCGACGACTCGGTCCTGCAGTTCGGCGGCGGTACTCAGGGTCATCCCTGGGGCAACGCGGCCGGTGCCGCGGCCAACCGTGTGGCACTCGAAGCATGCGTGAAGGCCCGCAACGAGGGTCGCGAGCTGGAGAAGGAGGCCCGCGAGATCATGACCAACGCGGCCAAGCACAGCCCGGAACTGGCGATCGCGATGGAGACCTGGAAAGAGATCAAGTTTGAGTTCGACACGGTCGACAAGCTCGACGTAGGTTGAAGAAGGCCTCAGGCCGCCTGCCCCCGGCCGCCTGCTCGAGGCGGCCCGGGCCATGAGATCCAAGTCTGCCGGAGCGATGTCGTAAAGCGACTCCCGGCGCGGCGGGCAGGACTCAACCCCGCCAGCAGCTGATCGCTGGAGGCCGGGGGGCTGGAGGCTAGAAGCTCCGACACTCGAACCCAACGCATTCGCACAACGAGGACCGAAACCATGCCTTTCCAAAGCACCACGGGCGACTACCAAACCAAGCGCACCCTGGAGACCTTCGGGTTTCTGCCGCCCATGACCCAGGAGGAGATCTTCGACCAGATCGCCTACATCATCGCGCAGGGCTGGACGCCGGGTATCGAGCATATCCATCCCAGCAAGGCCATGAACCACTACTGGACCATGTGGAAGCTGCCCTTCTTCGGCGTGACCGACCTGGCGCAGGTGGTGAGCGAGCTCGAGGCGTGTCATCGCTCCTATCCGGATCACCATGTCCGCGTGACCGGCTACGACAACTACACCCAGAGTCAGGGCTCCTGCTTCGTGGTGTTCGAGGGTCGCGGCTGATCGCAAGTCCGACGGTAGTCTAGGTCCGGCGGTGCCTCCGTGTGCCGCCGAGCCTAAAGGTGCCGAGCACCCGAGATCCAGTGTTTCAACACCGAGCGGGCGGCGCGATCGCCGAGCCGGTGATGCGAACGGCGACAGGGCTCTGTCGCGCTGCGGCAATCACCGCTCATGCGCTCCACGTCCAAGGGAACGACCATGCCCAGCAAAGCGAATCTGAGATCGAGCGGCCGCGAGGCGGCCCTGGCACGTCGCCGTGCCTTGTCCACTCAGGGCAAGCGAACCAGCGCAGCCCCCGGGGCGGCGGAGCGCAGCCGCTCGCCCGAGGCGGCTTCGGTGCGTCGCCCGACGGCATCGCAGGAGAAGGTTGCTCCGGCTGCCGCGACGGAATCGGTGTCGAGCACAGGGTGGGGTGGTGTCGCATCGGCACCTTCCACATCCAGGGTCGTCTCGTCTGCTCGGCGGGTTCAGGCTCCGGCATCTGCAGCCGGCACCAGCCGCGCGGAGGCCAGGGCTCGGCGCGAGGCACTGTCCAAGGCCGGCAAGCGGGCTGATCGCAGGGCGGATCGAACACGCGTCCCGGCGCCGAAAACGGCGGCCAAGATCGCTCGCGACGAAGGATCGGATTGCGGCTGCGGCTGCGGCGGAAATCCCGAAAAGGCAAACGAGCGCGGCTCGATGGCGGACGCAGCGCGCCTGTCCTCGGATCGCCGGGGCGCATCGTCTCTCGGCACCGTGACCAATCCGTCCACCAACGGGACGCGACGCAGCGCCAAGCGCATCACTGCCGTCAAACCAACGGGGCGCATGCTCGCACTCGCACGACGCTCCGCCACGTCCGGGCGCGGCAAGGCCGCGGTCAATACCCCGGCGACCACGGCGAGTCTCGCGCGACAGGCCAACCCGCAGCTGTCCGGGCGCGATCTGGCCCAGACCGTTCGCGCCCATCGCAGTGCCGCAGGCTCGGCCGGGACGCGCAAGGTCCAAGCGACGGGGCGAGTCAGACCTGGACGCGAGCGTCCGGTCGGCGGGGCGCAGGATCAGCCCTGGAAGGTCGGTCTGAGCGAGACCGCACAAGGTCAATTCGTGACCGGCACCCGGGTCGGTCGCAGTCGCTCGGTCACGGGCGACGAGCCGAGCGTGTGTCGCGAGGTCACCGGAACCGAATACATGGGCGCCGAGATCTTCCGCGAGTTTTGCCAGACCGAGCCGCCCAAACCGACTCCGAAGGTCCACGTCACCACGACGAGTCACGGCAACGCCGTAACCGGCAACGAGGTGGGACGCTCGACGAAGGTGACCGGCGACGAGCCCGGGACCTGCAAGACCGTGACCGGTACCGAGTATCTATCGTCCGAGCAGGCCAGCGCGTTCTGCGGTGTTCAGTTGACTCCGAACCCGCGGCAGACCGGGCGCACCCAGACCACTGGCGGTCGTGCCGTCTCGGGTGTCCTGCCGGGCCTCTCGCCCAAGGTCACGGGCAACGAGCACGGCGCGGGGATCCAGCCGACCGGCAGCCAGTACATGGCCTCGGCCAACGGCGACCTGCCCGATCTGAAAAGGGCGCCGCCGAAGGTCAACCTGACGCAGACGCTCGGCGGCGGCTCCGTGACCGGCACCCGAGTCGGGCGCAGCGCGAAGTTGACCGGCGACGAGCCCGGCAGCTGTCGGCTGGTGACCGGCGACGAATATGTCGGCGCCGAACAGTACAAGGAGTTCTGCGGCATCCAGCCGGCACCGCTGGAGGCACCGAAGGTCGGGCTGTCCTCGACGCCGAAAGGACTGATGGTCTCCGGCACCCAGACCGGTCGCTCGGGTCGGGTCACGGGTGACGAGCCCGGCACCTGCAAGGTCGTCACAGGCACGCCCTATGCGGGACTGGAGCAGACGGCGACCTATTGCGCCCCGGAGCAGCAGCGCCTGATCGCCGAGCGGATGCGCCCGATGGCTGCGGCGATGGCGGCGCGGATGACCGGCACCCAGCCGGGGATCGGCGGGGTCATGACAGGTGCCTCAAGGGGTGCTTGCGAAGAGATCAGCGGGACGCCCTATGTCGGCGGCGACCAGTTCGAAGAAACCTGCGGAAGCGCTGCACGCCCCGGCGACAGCGACTTTCCCCAGCTGCTGCCTCAACCGATCGAGGCCGCGCCCTGGCAAAGCTTCAGTGTCGAGTCGCCGGCACGGCAGGCGTTTCAGGCGAGCCAAGGAAGCGGCGTGACGGGCACCCTCTACGAGCAGGAGGGGAGGATTACCGGCCCTTTCGGGATGGGCACGGGCAAGATCACGGGCACTGAGCAGTTTCGCTTCGACCGTGGCCCGTCCGTGCCGGGAAATCTGTTGCAGATGGCGCCCGCCGAGACGGCAGGGGTCGATGCGTCGCCCGCAGCGGTCCGCTCCCGTGTGACGGGCGAGGGGCAAGCCGCCGGAACCAAGATCACGGGTGACGATTGGGAGCGTGGCGAGCGTGTGACCGGGACCGAGGGTCCCTCTGCACGGCGCCGCAACCCTACCCGCCCGGGTCCGATGGCCGCGATGGCTGCCGTCAAGCCTAAGCGCAACGAGGAGCTTCCTGCGCCGGTGAGTCGAGTCACCGGGGCCAGCGGCAACACGGAACGCGGTTCGCTCATCACCTACTCGGGTGGAGCGAGGGGCTGAGCCCCGGACACGGGAACAACCCGGGAGATCGGGTCTTCCCGACCGAGCCATACGCGAGCCCACATCGGAATCTGACGAGACAACGAGGTCATGTCGAGACAACGCCGTCCAACCCGAGCGAGCCTGATCTGGGCGTCCGCACACGAACCCGCCGCGCAGGCTTATCGGTCGCGGGAACAGGGCGAGTCTGTCTCGGTTGCGGCCACGGCGATGCCGGAAACGGCAACGCCGGAGCTGGCCAGGTCGGAGCTGGCCAAGCAGGAACAGACCGGGCGGCCTGCAGCGGCACGTGCCCCCCGGATGCGCCCGCGGCCCTCGGCTCGGACGGCCGGCGCGGGTGCCTCGCAACGGATGTCGCGCCAGACCGCGCGGGCGGTCGTTGCGGAGGCAGCCGGCGGGCGTGCTCCGGGCCCGAACGGGCTCCACCCGCTCACCGATCGTGACGGCAATGCACGGCTGCATCGCTACGAGGACCGGGTCAAGACGGCGTTCGACCGGATCGTGCCCGTGCTCAAGCAGATCTCGGCGCTCCAGCATGAGTCCGATTTCGAGCAGCACGCGCAGTCGATTGCCCGGGCCGAGCTGGGATTCGATCTGCCCGAGTACATGCTTGCGGACGCCTGGGTGACTCAGCTCGACCTGCGCCGTCTGTTTGCCTGGTGCGTGTTCGAGAACTACCGTCGGATGGCGGAGGACTTCTTCGCGAACGACCCGCTCGGCGGGCGCGAGGTCCATGCCTTCGACCGCTTTCTCCAGGACTGCGGCTTCCATCAGCTGGATGTGACGCCCTGCGCAGACGGACGCCTGGCCCATGCGATCAGCTACGTGCTGCGTCTGCCCTTCGGCGCGGTGCGGCGCAAGCCCTACGCCGGTGGTTTGTTCGATGTCGAGAACACGGTCTCCAAGTGGGGCGAGGTCGAGCTCGGGCGGTTCCGCGAAGGCGTACCGAACACCGCGGATGCGCCGACCCGCTATCTGAAGACGGTGATCTATCACTACAGCTCGGTCGATCCGCACCATCAGGGCTGCGCGGCCCACGGATCGAACGATGCGGCGGCTGCGCAGGCCGCCTTGGACCGACTCCTGGCCTTCCGCCAATCGGTCGAGAACGGTTTCTGCTGCGGTGCCTCGGTGGCGCTGCTGCTGATCGGGATGGATACGGACACGGACGCCATCCGGGTGCATGTGCCCGACGGCGAGGGCCGTATGGATCTGACGCAATCGGTCGATGCGATCAAGGTCTACGCGATCACCCGAGACTTGGAGCCGACCGCAGCGCGTGCGCGTGTCGCCGAGCTGGTCAAGGCACACGCCCCGGCAACCGCCGATCCGGGCATGCTCCGGCTGGTCGCGCGGCTGATCGAGAACAACCTGTCGCAGATCGACTATGTGCGACAGGTGCACGGCGGACGCTACGCGGATGCGGGTCACGCCGAGCGCTTCGTGGGTGTGGGCATCGGGTTCGAGGAGATCCAGCTGCGCAACCTGACCTATTTCGCCTATTTGTACACGGTCGAGGAAGGGGCTGCGGATCTGGACGTCGGGCGCAAGATCTTCGGCGGGCTCAATGTCTCGCGCGGTCTGCCGATCCCGATCGTCATCCGCTTTGATTATCACGGCGGTGTGCCGGGTGCGCGCGAGCGCGCAACGACACGCTGTCGGCGGCTCGATGCCGCGCTCGCCGGCCGGTTCGCCGATCTCGACGACCGCGGCCTGCTGCACCGCTTGCTCGTCGTGCGCGACAGCGACGCGGGTACCGGCATCGAGGTCGTCGGATGTTCGCTGACCGCCCCGACGGCGGGAGGCCACTGATGAAGATCTGTCAGGTGGAGCGCCCCCTGGTCTCGACCAACCGGATTCCGGGGTTCGAGCACAAACACCTCTTGGTGGTGCGCGACGGGAGCACACAACAGGTCGCGGTCGATGCGGTCGGCTGCGTGCCGGGCGACTGGGTGATCTGTGTCGGCAGCTCCGCGGCGCGCGAGGCGGCCGGCAGCAAGGAGTATCCGAGCGACCTGACCATCGTCGGCATTATCGATCATTGGCCGCCCGAGACGGGTTCCGCCGGGTCGCGAGGTGCAGGCTGATGGAGATCAGGCAGGTCATCGGATCGCTGGTCTGCACGCATCGCGTCACCGGACTCGGGCATTGGGATCTGCGGCTGCTGCAGGACACGAAAGGCAAGCACTACGTCGCGACCGACCCGGTGGATGCCCGACCCGGCGACTGGGTCTTCGTGGTCAGCGGATCGGCTGCCCGGTATGCGATGGGAGACGCAGGGATCCTCACCGACCTGACGATCGGCGGGATCATCGATCGCTGGGAAGAGGAGCGAGCTGCGGCGGTCGAGCCGATTGCCGTCGCCACCGCCCGAGCGGCATGAGGGCATGAACCCGGACGGAATCGCCCGGCGTGGTCGGCCTCGACGAAGAGCTTTAGATCTGGATTGAAGACAAACGGGCAGCATCGCCCGCGGCGACTTGGTACACAGAGGAGATAGAAACGATGGCAAACGAAAAATTCGGAATCGCGCTCGGCATGATCGAGACCCGCGGACTGGTCCCCGCCATCGAAGCGGCGGATGCCATGACCAAGGCCGCCGAGGTGCGCCTGATCGGGCGCGAGTTCGTCGGCGGCGGTTACGTGACCGTCCTGGTGCGCGGCGAAACGGGGGCGGTCAACGCCGCCGTGCGTGCCGGTGCCGACGCCTGCGAGCGTGTCGGCGATGGCCTGGTGGCGGCGCACATCATCGCCCGTCCGCATCGCGAGGTCGAGCCGATCCTCCCCGTCGGCGGCCCGGCCGTCGACTGAACAACAGTCAGTAATACGCGACGAGCTGACAGCTGACGGCAAGTGACTAGTGACTAGTGGCTGATAGCTGGAGGCTGGAGGCTCATGGATGAGAGCCTAAAGCAGGTCGCAACCACCTCATCAACACGACACTTAACGATTGGAGAGCACAGATGGCCAGTGAAAGCTACGGGATTGCATTGGGGATGATCGAGACGCGCGGCCTGGTGCCCGCCATCGAAGCGGCCGACGCCATGACCAAGGCCGCCGAGGTGCGCCTGATCGGGCGCGAGTTCGTCGGCGGCGGTTACGTCACCGTGCTGGTGCGCGGCGAGACGGGCGCGGTCAACGCTGCGGTGCGTGCCGGTGCCGATGCCTGCGAGCGCGTCGGCGACGGTCTGGTGGCTGCGCACATCATTGCTCGCCCGCATCGCGAGGTCGAGCCGATCCTGAACCGGACCCTGCCGGCGGCGGCCGACTGATCGAGAGGCGTTGAGCCATTGGCCGCTCGATACCGGCGGCAAGGGTGTTGAAGCATGAGACACGCACGCATTCATCCTCGTACCCTTGGCTATCTCGGTCGTGCCTTGAGCTTGGAGCTATCCGCTGTCCAGCAGTACATGACCCAGGCCTCGCTTGCGGAGGCCTGGGGGTTACCGGAGGCCGCAAGGCGTCTGCGCGAGGAAACGGTCGAAGAGATGCAGCATGCCGAGCGCATCATCCAACGCATGCTGGCGCTGGGTGTGGCGCCGAACGGCTCGCACCTGCGTCCGGCCGGCGTTTCGCGCAATCTGGTCGATCTGTTGCTTCAGGACTCGGTGCTTGAAGCCGAGATCGTCGCCCTCTACCGCGAGGCCGTAATCTTCTGTCGACGCATCGGGGATCGTGAGAACGGCGACTTCTTCGAGGCGCTGCTGAACGAGGAATCCGCCCACGCCCGCGAGATCGATGACTGGCTGGCCTCGCTTGGTGTCCCGCGCTATCGCGACCCCTCGGAACGCGCCTACTTTTAAGGGATCCCCGTCATGAATCAAGGCTGGAACGAACGTCAGCGTCCCGTTCGCCTCGAACGGCGTTTGGAGTTTGCCGACTACGAGGCCACCCGCGATTTTCTGGACCGGGCGGCGAGCCTCTCGGAGCGCCTCGCGATCTATCCGGACATGAGCTTCGGGCGGACCTACGTGAACATCACGTTACATGCCGAGGACCACGCGACCGAGGTAGCAGAGCCGCTTCGGCAGTTCGCCCGCCGGATCGATGCGCTGCTGGAAACCGAGAAGACCCTCGATGAGTAATTCAGACCCCAAAGAGGCCGCACCCGAAGCCGCCCGCGAAGCCACCAGGGCACCGACCGATCCGTCGGCACCCTCGGCCGGGCCGCGCACGACCTCCACCAAGCCGAAAGCGGCGTCTCGGGCCACCACGGCCGGCTCGACAACCACGCCGAAGACCGAGAAGGCCAAGATTGCGCTCCGTCCTGCGGCGGTCGCGGACAAGCAGCGCGCTTCGGTCAAAACCACGGCCACATCAAGCGGTGCGCAACGGTCACGGCGTGTTTGGCCGGACTGAGCGTCCATCGGGCCATCGCGCGTGAGCAAGGCGACCCGATGACCGCGGCGAACGCAACCCAAAAAGCCGCTGCCCAAAGCGAGGCGACCGGTCGCTTCGTGCGACACGCCACCTTGCGTCAGCTGCAACTCCTCGAGGCCATCGTGCGTCTGGGCAGCTTCACGCGCGCCGCCGAGGAGATGTTCCTGACGCAGCCCACGGTCTCGATGCAGATCAAGAAGTTGACCGACACGGTCGGCACCCCGCTGTTCCTGCATGTGGGTCGCAACGTCGAGCCGACCGATGCGGGCCGCGAGGCCTACACCGCGTGCCGCACCATCCTGCGCACACTCACGGACCTCGAGATCAAGCTCGCCGACCTCAAAGGGCTCAAGAGCGGGCGCTTTCGCCTCGGCGTCATCACGACGGCGAAATACTTCGCCCCCGAGATCCTGGGCGCCTTCTGCGAGCAATTCCCGGGGATCGATGTCACGTTGAAGGTCACCAACCGCACGCGGATCATCGAGCGGATGGACGCGAACGACGACGACCTCTACATCTTCGGCGAGCCCGGCGGCGCGGGTCTGGACGTCGAGGCCACCTATCTGGCCCCCAACCCCTTGATCGTCCTTGCGCGCAACGATCATCCCCTGGCCCGCGAGACCGGCATCACGATGGAGCGGCTGGCGCAGGAGCGGTTTCTGCTGCGCGAGCCCGGCTCGGGCATCCGCGACTCGGTGGTGCGCCGCTTCGCCGAACGGGGCCTACGCCCGAACGTGCGCATGGAGCTCGGCAGCAACGAGGCGATCAAGCACGCCATCATCGCCGGTCTGGGCATCTCCGTACTCTCGCTGCACACACTCACGCTCGACGGGGGGGCTGGGCGTCTCGTCATGTTGGACGTCGAGGGCTTCCCGATCGAGCGGACTTGGTATCTGGTCCACCCGAAGGGTCGCGATCTTTCGACCATCGCCAAGGCATTCCTGGCCTTTGCCGTCGACCGCGAGCGCGAGATCTCCGCCTCGCTCGAGCGAACCTACGACATCCTGCGCACCCCGCGACCAACGTGAGCGATCGCGTACGGTCGGCCCGACCTTGCTCCGGCGCGGTTGCAGCTCGCGGCCGCAGCGCTTAGGCCGACACGTCCGGCCGATAAACGACCAAGCGTCGCCCCAGCCGCACGCGCCGCCCAGGATCGATCGTCTCGCGGGTAACCCAAAGATACGCAGCGGCCTCGCCCGCCTGCGCCCGGGATGCGACCGGATAGCGCCTCTCGGAACCTCTCCGGAACATGCACCTCGAC
>NZ_DATITZ010000079.1:0-2617 GCF_035467215.1 Thiocapsa sp.
GTTGAGCGCGGTCTCCTCGATGTCCGCGCCCTTGGTGGCGCGCGCCGAGTTGATGTCCACGGAGGTCAACGCCTCGGTGTGATCGATGACGATGGAGCCGCCCGAGGGCAGGCGCACCTCGCGCTGAAAGGCCGACTCGATCTGGCTCTCGATCTGATAGCGGGTGAAGAGCGGGACCTCGTCCTGGTAGAGCTTGAGCTTCTTCAGATTGCTTGGCATCACCTGCCGGATGAAGCTCTCGGCACGCTCGAAGACGGCCTTGTTGTCGATCAGGATCTCGCCGATGTCCACGCGCAGGTAGTCGCGGATCGAGCGGATGATGACGTCGCTTTCCTGATAGATCAGGAAGGGCGCCTTGCGGCCCTCCGCGGAGGTCTCGATCGCCTTCCAGAGCTGGAGCAGGTAGTCCAGATCCCACTGGAGCTCCTCGACGTTCTTGCCCACGCCCGCGGTACGGACGATCAGGCCCATGTCCTCGGGAATCTCGAGCTGGCTCATGGCGTCGCGCAGCTCGCTGCGGTCCTGGCCCTCGATGCGTCGCGAGACCCCGCCGGCGCGAGGGTTGTTGGGCATCAGCACCAAATAACGCCCGGCCAGCGAAATGAAGGTCGTGAGTGCCGCGCCCTTGTTGCCGCGCTCTTCCTTATCGATCTGGACGACGACCTCGCGGCCTTCGCGAACCGACTCCTTGATGCTGACGCGCGAGCCGGGTTTGACGCTGTCGGGCTCGAAGTAGGCCCGTGCGATCTCCTTGAGTGGAAGGAAGCCGTGCCGATCGGCACCGTAGTCGACGAAGGCGGCCTCGAGGCTGGGCTCGACGCGGGTGATGATGCCTTTGTAGATGTTGGCCTTTTTTTGTTCTCGGCCGGGCGACTCGATATCCAGGTTGTAAAGCTGTTGACCGTCGACGGTCGCAACACGCAACTCTTCGGGCTGAGTTGCGTTGATCAGCATGCGTTTCATAGGGTTGTATTCCGCACCACGACGCGGCTCCCGTCTCGGGGACTGCTCGCCGTGCACCCCGGCAAAGCCGCGGGCGGATCGGCGTGTCGCCGTCGGGCCGGCGAATCGGCCCGACGGTATCGGCAGCATCCGTTCGAGCGAGCTCTAGAGCCGCCCCGACGGGCACGCGCGTGGTCAGTAGTGTTTTGTCGTCGACGAGCGCCCGTAGGGGCGCTCGCACCTGATCGGCCCGCCTGGGTGGAGGGGTCGATCTAGGGAGCGGCGAGCTTGGCGCCGGCTGCGCTGAACTGCCGTCGTACAGGGCGCGCGGCGCTCACAGGGTGTAGAATGCGCGGTCACTCGACGAAGCGAGTCCGCGACACCACTCGAGATCCCGCGCATCGGCCTGTTCGGACATCGGATGCCGGCATGAGGGTCGGGCCTTCCGAGTGAATTCGACTCCACTCGCTCCGGCAGGTGATCGACCCTTGGCTGCGCTCGCCGCTCCGGGAAAAATCGCGTTTCCGCTGGCCAGCGCAAGCGTCCAAGTGTATCAGTAAACCTTATTTAGCATCAATTGAGCCACCCAGGCAGGCGCCATCATTCGTGAATCGACCCCACCCCCGTGCCGACCGCCGTCCGAGCAAGCATGCATCCGCCCGCGCGACAGGGGGCCGGGACGTCTCCCGTAGCCGCCCGGTTTCCGAGCGGGCCGGTCCCAAGGGCGCTCCGGCGAAGGGCTCCGAACCGCGGGACGATTCGGCGGTACGCGTGCTCTGTGTGGATGCCGAGTCCGACGGGCAGCGCATCGACAACTTCCTCTTGCGCCATCTCAAAGGTGTGCCGCGCAGTCATCTCTATCGGGTGATGCGACGCGGCGAGGTCCGCGTCAACAAGGGACGGGTCAAGGCCAGTCATCGGCTGCGCACGGGTGATTTGGTGCGCATCCCGCCGGTGCGCACGGCGCTGCCGGGAACGCCGGCCCGGGTGCCTGCGTCGCGTCTCGCACCGCTTGCCCAGGCTGTGCTCTACGAGGACGAGCGCCTTCTGGTCATCGACAAACCCGCTGGCTTGGCCGTGCATGGCGGGAGTGGTTTGAGCTACGGCCTGATCGAGTCACTGCGCGAGCTGCGGCCCGGCCGCGAGCTGGAGCTGGTTCACCGACTGGATCGCGACACCTCCGGCTGCATCGTCATCAGCAAGCGACGCAGTGCGCTGCGCGAGCTTCACGAGCTGATCCGTGAAGGCGGGATAGACAAGCGCTATCTGGCACTGATCGTCGGCGAGCTGGAGCGCTCGAAGGTGAGCGTGGACGCGGCGCTCAAGAAAAACGTGTTGCAGGGCGGCGAGCGGATGGTCCAGGTCGACCCGGAAGAGGGAAAGCCGGCGCGCACGGTGTTTCGACGTCTGGGGCGCTTCGGTTCGGACGTCGGTGTGCTCACCCTGGTCGAAGCCGAGCTGATCACCGGACGTACCCATCAGATCCGCGTCCATGCCGCTCATCTGGGAACCCCTTTGGCGGGCGACCCGAAATACGGCGACGAGACCGCGAATCGCGCACTCAAGGCGCAGGGCCTGTCGCGCTTGTTTTTGCACGCCTCTGCCTTGAGCTTTCAGCTTGAAGGGGCCGAGCGACGGCATGAGGTCGAGTCGCCCCTACCCGATGACCTCGAAC
>NZ_DATITZ010000080.1:0-32543 GCF_035467215.1 Thiocapsa sp.
CCTCGCGGGTGAAGTGCGCGTCGGTCAGATTCCGGGTTCGAAACTGCTCCCAGGCCCAGCCGTCGAGCCGCGGGCGCAGGGGCTCGATGAGGTCATCGGCTATTTTCACGAGCTGGCATTCGGTCGCGAGTCGCCTCGTAATGAAGCAGGGTGTAGCCCAACGAGAGAGCGGCGTTGACGGGGTCGCGGGGCGGACGCCGATTGCGTCCCTTGAAGCCCAGGGACTCCGGCATGAGCGCGGCCAGACCGCCGAAGTAAGCTACCGCGGCGGCGCCTTCGATCCCGCGCAGGCTGTCGATGGAGAGTCCGCTCTCCTCGCGCAGACGTGCTCGGGCGGACTTCAGCCGATCCCGGGTGGCGGTCAGGGGATGACGTAGATCCGGGCGCTGGGCGATCGCACGTTGGATCAGCCGACTCTGAGCCTGCAGCTTGGCCAGAACCAGGCGCCGCGACCAGAGTCGGCGCCACTGCTGATCATCATAGCGGCGATACTGGCCAATGCGCCGAGCGCCGTCGTTGTGGCTCGCACCTTGAATGCTGGCGACCTTGCTCCCGTTCCAGCCGCCGAGCACAAGGACACCGACACCGCCGTCGGCAAGCCGGGCGAGCAGACCGCTTTGCAGGGTGACGGAGCTGCGCATCACGACGCGCTCGAGCAGGTGCAGCGGCACGGTGGTTTGGCGAACCTCCGCCGCATAGATGGCCAGCGCTTGGCCTTCCAGTTTGAGCGCGAGGTCGCGACGGTCGAGATAGAGTGTGGTCATGGTCTCAGCCCACGTAGAACCAGGGTGGATCGGTCGGTTTCACAGCAACGCCGAGGGTGAGGATCTTGCCGCGCGGGTCGAGTCGCACGAGGAAGAAGCGGTCTTCGCGCAGATCCAGCACGCCGCGGATCTCCGCCAGCAGCCGGCGACGCTCTGCTTGGGTCAGAAAGCACTCGAAGACCGATTTCTGCCGGCCGCTGGCGTAGCCCTTGAGGACCTTCAACGCCTCGCGCAGCCGACCGGGATCGGAGACGTCATAGGCGGCGAGATGGAGGATGCGCTTGGTCATGGCCGCAGATTAGCGCCGAGCGGCGTGCCGGTCCGGATCGGCAAGCTTGCGGGGCTGCGGGCGGGAGTAAGGGCGCGAGGGAGGTCGTGCGGCACACCTCTTTGGTGAAACCCGCTAAGCGGTGTCGAGCGGGGTCCCGGGGCGGTCGAGCTCTGCTTGATCCGCTGGCCGTGAGGCCAGCCTAAGACGGCGACTGCAAGTCGCCGATCCCAGGGGGTGGTCGGCGCGGTTCTCGGGCTTTATTGTCCGGATCAAGGTCGGCAGCGTAGGTTGTGTTGACGATAGGAAGCACAACCAACCGGCGCCGGCGGATGCATCAGGCTCGTGGAGCAGTGCAGAAAATCCGAGACCGTCCGAGATCATTTTCGTTGTCGTTGTCGTTGTCGTTGTCGTATCGATGGTCGATTACGACAACGACAACGAACGGTCTCGACATCTCTGCCGTGCCGCACTACGGAAACCAGCGCGAGATCTCGCCGCGCAGCTCGGGAAGGCGAGCGCCGGCGCAGACGTGGATGCGCAGATCCTCGGCGCGGCGGCGCACATGCGCGGGCAGGTCCAGATAGCTCACCAGCATGGCGCGGCCTTGCAGACCGCCGAGCAGATCGGCCAGGGCATCCAGCCGATAGAGCGCTTCCGAGCCCGGTCCATCGCCGCCCTTCCATGCCTTGGTCTTGCACTCGACCAGATAGAGTCGGTTCTCGGCGAGACAGGCGACGTCGATCTCGTTGTGGACTTCGGCACCTCGGGGATCCTGGCGATAGAGCTCGAGGCTGCGCGCAAGATCCTGGATCCGTCGTTCCTCGCGCCGCAGCTCCCAAAAGACCGCATAGACATGCTCCTCCAACCAGCCGCCGTTGACATAGAAGCGGGCGGCCTCGCTCGGGAAGCGCAACTGGCCGCTGACCACCGACAGGAGTCCAGTCCCGGAGCAACGCCCGATGAGATCGCCCAGGGCCATATCGCGGCGCTGCTGCGGATCCAGGATCGGTGAGCGTAAGGTTCCTTTGGCCTTCATCGCCAGCCAATTGAGTGTTCCCAGGGGTTGGGCGAGACGATGGCTCTGCGCCACCAGCCAATCGGTCAGCTCCCGACGCGATTCGGGAATCGCATCCGTAGCGGCGGACTGCACCCGCGCCCCGTGCGCCTGGAGAAAGGCATCGAGCTTCACCCGGTTGGCGAGGTCGACGACCGGACGCCCGGCCGGATGCATCCAGATCAGCCGGTCATGCTCGGGATGGATGTAGAAGATCGGCAGATCGGCGGCGCGAAAGACCTCGTAGGCGGCGATGCTCATAGGCTTGGTGCCGCCGGTTGCGTTGAGCGCGATGTCGCCGGCCGCGGCAAGCGATTGCTCGCGCTCGAGGAGCGCCAGGACTTGCTGCTGGACATGCTCGACGTCCCAGGCGTCGCGGATCTCGCAACGCTCGACCCGGATCCCGCGCGGCTTGAGCACGGACTCCAGCCAGCCGGCTCGGACCCGCATGTCCGGGCTCACCAGGAGCAGAACACGCTTGGGCGCGACCGCCGGATCAAGCGCCGGGGTGAGGTTGGGTGTCGCCTGTGCGGAGACCAGGTAGAGATGGGTGTGCGCGCTCATGGGGCCTCCGATGCGGTGTGGAGCGTCAAAGTCCGGCGCGCAGGAGGCCGAAGTTGTGATAGCCGTCCGGGTCGTGCTGATAGACCATGACGCGCTGGGCGTTGCCAAGCTCCGCACCGACAATGGCCGCGACGGCGGCCGGGCCGGCGTGGAAATAGTGGACGGTATCCACACCCGCGGCGATGAGCCTGCCGGCGGCGGCGCGGACCTCTTGTGCCAACTTGGGCATGTCCTCGGCGCAGAGCCGTTCGGCACGCGAGATGGTAAGGATCCGGTCCTCCGGAATGGCCCGCAGCGCATCATGAGTGTGTCGATAATGCTCGACCGACGGACGAATGTCCTTCGCGGCGAGGAGGTCGACAATCAGGATCGCCGGACGTTGTCCCGGGCGGCTGCGCGCCTCGCGAAACCAGCGGCGTTTGCGGCGCCGCTCGCCGAAGACGACGTCGATCCAGGTCCAGACGACCGGGACGG
Source organism: Thiocapsa sp. (assembly GCF_035467215.1). Taxonomy (GTDB): domain Bacteria; phylum Pseudomonadota; class Gammaproteobacteria; order Chromatiales; family Chromatiaceae; genus Thiocapsa. Next base: position 3,128 of record NZ_DATITZ010000080.1, read on the forward strand.
CGATGATCAACCCCACGACGACGCCGATCGGATCCAGGACCGCCATGATCCAGGCTGTGACGATGTCGATCATCCTGCCTCCCGCGTGACCCGGAAGCCTTCGATCCGCGCACCGCAGGCGCGCATCTCCTCGACCGTCAGCTCTCGGCCGCGCAGCTCCGGGGGCAGCTCCAAGCTCAGGTGCAGATATTGAGCACCGCGCTCGCAGACCTGCGCCACCAGATTCACCGGCAAGGAGCCGATGACGATGTCGCGCTCGCGGATGTCATCCGGATCCAGGTGCTCGACAAAGGCGTCGACATGGATCCCCTCCTCCTCCGCCCACGCGATGGCCCCGAGGTGGCGGGAGACGAAGTAAGTGGTCATGGGCGTGGGTACCCTCCGTGGCTCATACGATCAAGGCCGCCAGAGCGGCGCTGTCGGCAGTTGGGGACAGAGGTTCTTCAAGCCCACGCGAGCCGCTTCGGAACGCAGGAGCGGGATCAGCGCCGCCTCCGCCCACTGCGAGAAGGCATTCCAGTCGGACCGGTCGATGGGGCGATCGCCGTGCGCCAAGATCGAGGCGTTCCGTCTCAACAAATGATCGAGCAGATGCTCCCTCTCGGCCTCCACGAACGCACGCACCGGCCCGTCCAGGTGATACGCGGCCAACTCCCAGGCATCGCGTAAACCGGCCTTGAGATTGCCTTTGGCGGTCGGATGAATCTGTATCGTCGGAGGTATCTCGGAGGCTTGAAGATCTCCGGTCCGGATGCCCTTCGTCACGAGAAGCCACTGCGCCGTCCACTCGATCAGACGATAAAGACGAGCCACCGCGTCGTCGTAACGCGCCTGAGTCGCCCGTCGCTGGGCGTTCAACCAGAGGTCCCAAAGCCGCGCCGGCTCGCGCTTCGGGTCGTCCGGCGAGGCGACCAGCAGCTTGACGGCATTGAGCCAGGCACCGGCGTTGGAGCCGATGCGCTGGCGATAGACCTCCATCTGCTCGAGCGCGGCCCGATGGTCGAAGCGGTCCCAGGTATCGAAAGCGCGGCTCAGCCCGGTCGAGATCTGCAACTCCGCGCGCAGCAGCGGATCGCGCGGCGCCGACAGTCCGGCGAGCCCCTCGGCCGCCTCGCCGTAGGCGAAGCGGCCCCAAGCCGTGAGGTATGGCGCCATCGCGCGACGCATCCGGATGCCTTCCACATCGATGCTCAGCCCCGACTGGCTGCCGTCGTGGACCTTGACCAGGTTGGCACGCGCGCCGGTAACGATCTTCAGCTCGACGCCGTCAAGCTCGAGGCCGGAGATCACGAGCGCGGCCGTCATCGTCTTGGTCCCGCCTGTGTAGTCCGCAACGAAGCGCGCCCCGGGAAACCGGCGCCGGAGATCCAGCGTATTGCGGATGATGATCGCAACCGCCGCATCCAGGTCGTCCGGCGGTACCTCGACATACTCCCATTGCCCCTCGGTCAATCCGGCAAGCGTGGGGAGATTCGCCAGACCCTCGACCGAATCACCACGCCGGACCTCGATTGGCTTGTCCTTGCCGATGACCATCGCGCTCGACCCCGGCCGGCCTGTCGCCGGATCCGTTCCGGAACAGACGAAGAGGGTATGGCTCGGTCGGCACTCGTTGAGCGCGGTCAGGATAGGCTGATGGGAACCGCCTACGGTGCAGATTAGGATCACTTCCGACATAGTGAATTGCCTTCAAAATGGTTCGGCGGGGGCTCCGGATCCGGGAGGTTCCCTCGGACGACGGAGTCCGCATGCCAGCGCTCCCAATCCGCATTCGCCTCTTCGATCGATGCGTAACGAAAGACGCCTTTGGGAACACGGGTACGCGTCCGAGACATGGCCTCGCGCCATGCAATCTCCCCGGCCGAGGGCGGTGCCAGCACGCCCAACGGTCTTTGTGAGCGCCGACCAATCGTGCGACGGATCTTCATGGTGCCATTCCGCTTGTGTGCGTGTCGGTCTCTGTCGACACCTTCCGGATTGGAGAAACGAATGCGTGCCCACCGATACCCGTCACAGCGGAATCGCCTCCAGGAGGACGCGTCGACGCAAACTCGGGTGGAGTGAGGCTTCGGTCACCACATCGACCTTGCGCCCCGTCAACTCCTGAACGTCCATCAAGAAGCCACCGAGAGACAGGCCACTCCTGCCCGGAGGAAGCGAAACGAGCAGATCGATATCGCTTTCGGGGTGCGCATCGCCGCGAGCCATCGAGCCGAACACGCGGACATTCTCGATCCCGTGTCGAGCGGCGATCGCTCTGATTCGGGGTCCGTATTCTTGAAGCAGTGAATCCATGCAGACCTTCGTGATTACTCGCTTTGCTGGATTCCGCGCCGAATGCTTGGGCGCCACTCTGTCGGGCCTAGACTTCGCCATACCGAGCGATCCCAGACACTCGCCCGTTCTCTTCGGCCGTACGACGCCTCTCTCGGAGGCCCACGAAGAGGATCCGATCAGCCGTATGACGTTCGAAGCATTACGGAGCATCGACTGTGACAATCTTGATCCGCCCGACCGCAGCTTGCGCAAGTCGGCGGTCGCTCGTCCAAAACTCATCGCATTCTGCGGAGATAGCACAAGCGAGGTGCAAAGCGTCCGGTGTCCTCACGTTGTGCAGGGCCCGCAGCTCTGTTGCCAGGTCAAACACATCAGGCCGAGCAGCCACGACGCGTACGTCCGGCCGAGCAAAGAATTCATCGAACCGCTTCAGAAGCGAAAGATCGATCTTGCGAATCGGATAGACCCGGCATTCCAGGCGTGTCAAATGGCTCACGTGCAGCGCCGTCGTATCCAGAATCGGCTCCAGCATACCTGCGATCACGGAATGCCATGGAGCAACCTGCTGAATGCGATAGATGACCACACAACTGTCCCAGTAGATGCGCATCTCCTTTTAGTCCCAACTCGCGCGCTCTTGGGCAAGATAAGCGTCCATTTCCTCCCGCGTATATGTTTTGCTTAGCGGTTGACGGTCCAACTCTTCGAAGTATGCGCGCAACGAGCTGGCCGGCTTGACCTCACCCTTGGCAACCACTTTCACCTCCTCCTCCTCGTCTTCGTCGACAAGGACAATAATCTCCGCTTCTCCCTCCGGCGTGTCCGCCGGGAGTTGTAGCTTGAGTCGACGGCTACTGTCGATTGTTGCAGTCAGTTTCAACGCGTGCATCATCGCTCTCCGAATCAGTCCAAGGTGCCGTCCCTTGCGAGGTTGTGGGCTTTGGCGCTTGCATCGCCCGACACGGTTTTAGGGTGAACAGATTTCATGGATGACCCCGAATTCACGAAGCCCGCTTCGCGAAAAGTGCTGCGATCTGCGCCTGTCGTTCGCGCTTCTTCTTCGGCGCCGGCCAGCCGATATGGCCATAAATGGCCTCGGCCAACTCCGCCAGCGCATGCGACTCCGCAGCAGGCCAGTCGTTCTCGGCTTCCTTGAGCAAACCGACGAGCGCGTTTGCCAGCTCGCCTCCGGCGAGTTTGATCCCGGCAGCCTGATCGCGCCGGAACAGCTCGCGAAGCGACTCAAGCTTCCGTGCTTCATCGGACAGACTCGCCAGACGGGCCTCGCGTTCCGCTTGCTCACGTTCGACGCGTTGGCGTTCAGTCTCGGCTTCGGCCGCTCGGGCTTGGGCCTGAGCAAGCTCGGCGAGCAATCGGGTGCGGCGCTCCGAGACCTTGGCGCGCCAGGCAACGACCTCGCCGGAGTGCTCTGGCGAGGTCATTGGAGGAAGACCATCGTCGCCCTCGTGCACTTCGACCAAGACCCACCCAAAGGGCAGAAGATCGCGCTGGGCAAGTCGTTCGTCCGAGGCAAGCCAAATGGTCTTGGCATGATCCAGAGTGTCGGGCTGTTCCCCTCGCGCCTTCATGATCTTGATCTGCCTGATGCCATTAAGGGTGACGGATTCGGCGCCGCTATGACGTCCCACGCGCAACACAAAAGCCCGGTCGCTGGACAGCGATTCCGCTAATGGTCCCGATAGAAGCTCGCGAACGTCGTCGGCCCAACACTCGTCGAGATAGCCACGGTCATGCAGAAGGGCCATCTCGCGTTGGAGGGCAGGCAAATAGAATCGATTACAGGCGGCGGCGATCGACGTCGGATTGAACCGCAGCGACGCATCGGGCCAGTGCCTGGATTCGATCCCGCCGTTCTGCTGAACGGAGAGCTGAGCACGGAAACCGCGTGTTTGCAGTGGTGCCAGACACTCCAGGAGCTGATAAAGACCGCGCTGCTCGGCTTGCGAATCGACCAGCCTGCCGCCGACTCGCACCTCGGTCTTCTTGCGGTTGACCGCGAAACGCACTTGAGTCGCGGCGGTGTCCGGATCGACGGTAGATGCATCGCTGATCCGAATCAGCCGCATGGGATCGAGCTCGAACTTGCCCGCCTGATAGCCGAACAGACGTTGCTGAAGCTTCAAGTTGGCATTGCGGTCGCCACGAAGGTCGGCGGGCAGGGGGTCGCCATCGTTTGCGTGGTCGAGCAGTGCCGTGCGAATCGCCCCTTTCAGCCCGCTGCCGGGGAGGATCGGAGCGCCTGAGTACGGGTTGAACGCGGTCCGCTCAATCTCCAAGCGATTCTGAACGGCCTGCCCGCGTGCTTCTTGCTGGGCAACCTGGCCGATCCTCTCGCGATAGAAGGCTTCGACGGTTGCATTGACCTGCACGCAACGCCGGGAAACCGCGATCAAACGCTCGCGGTTCGCATGAAAAAAGGACTGGACCCGACGCAGCATGTCCTGTGTCGGCTTGCCGTCGAGGATCCCGCTCAGCTTGGTTCGTTCCTGCTCCGGCAGCGCCTTCAGGGCTGCGATGCCGTCAAACTCGTACAGGGTCTCCTCGTCGATGACATAGCCAGTCGGCTCATAGTCTTGACCGCTGCCGAGATGCACGGGCGCGAGCGGCGTGATGGCGAGCTGCCAGTGTTGATCGAGGCTCATGCCGCATCCCCCGTGCGTTGCGTCTCGGACAGATCGAGCTTGATGCCGATCCAGGGCGCGAAGCCTTGTTGGACGGTGCCTTCATATCCTGACGCGCGGCTGAGCTTACCTCGCCCACCGAGTCCCTGACCAACGAATGGCTGCTCCGGGATGCTGCGCGGCGTGAGAACCGCACCGGTTTGAGCAAGCAGTACCGGGGCCTTGAAGGGTCGGCCTGTCTGCACGGCTTGATCACCGTGCCGACCGAACCGGGTGAAGACCTCGTAATGACTGTGGTCCGCGATAAAGCCTTGTCCTTGCGGGGCGACGGGCGCCAGCGTGAAGCAGGCGTTCGCATCCGGTTGCGACGACGGCAGGGCGCCGAGGCGAGGCTCGCCGACGATCTCCAGCTTGCCGAGTCCGATCCCGGCGTCGCGCCCGTAGCCGATCCGACCGATGTCCTCGATCAGCAGCCGGGCCTCGTCGACCGACAGCCGGGCGCTGTCGACCAACAGATAGAGATCGAAGGTCAGTCCGGGTGCAAACCAGAGCTGCTCCTGGACGTAGGGCGCGAACTCGGCTCCGCCGGTTGTTCCCGTCAGACGATTGATGCTGTTGTGGGGTTGCGCATGACTCTCGGCGAGTGCCTGTGCGCCCTCGCCGGCGCCCGACACGGTCGCGACCACCTCGCGATCGGAACGGCAACTCGCGAGCCAATCCTTGACCGGCTCCCCCAGCGCTGCAGTCGGCAGCCAGCGTTTGCGCTTGACGGCCTTGCGGTCTGCATCCGGGAGTTCGGCAAAACGATGCAACGGCAGGGCCGGTCGCGGGAGGTGGCCGGCCGGAAAGGCGTCCGAGCACACGGCAAAAGGACGCCCTTCCGGATAGCCAGCCAGAAGCTCGACCAAGCGGTCCTCTCCCCAGCGATGACGCGCCATCCAGCAAAGCTGACCGAAAAAGGTGTCGCCCTTGATGGGGCCACCGAAGGCGCTGCGCGGTCGCAGCTTGAATTGCAGACAGTCCATGCGCGTGCTCCGTGTGTGATCCCGACTGCCGAAGACTCAGATCTCGGTGGCGGCCAAGGCGTCCATCAGGGACGCACCGTCGCGCGTCAGTCCGGTGAACTTGAGCTTGCCGTAGCCTCGCGACCCCGAGCCGCCGAGACCCGTCAGCTCCAGCAGACGCAGCCCGCGCAGGATGTCGGCGAGCAGATCCTCGTCGTCGATGACCTTCACCGTGAGGCGGAACTCGAAACGCGCGCCGGCCGGAACCCGTTCGGTGTTGCGCGGATGCTCGGCGACACCGCGGATACGGTCGATCATGTTCTCCATCTTGGTTTCGGTGAGCAGCAGGCTTTTGTCGTCCTTCATCTCCTTCACCCACGCCGGATCCAAGGCGCAGTCCCAAAAGGCCAGCCGTGTCGGACCGATCTCGGTCACGAGCCTGGAGTCCTGGTCCGCGCCCTCCGGCGCCCCGCCGAACAGCCGGAGGATACGGCGACCCTGATCGACCATGGCCCCGTCGAGCTTCGACATGTGCTTGAAGCCGAGCGGTTTGCCCTCCGTGATCCCGACCACCCCGGCGCGCCATTCCAAGAGGCTGCGCATCTTGCCCTTGAGGCTGGAGCCCGGGATGTAGGGCTCGTTGGTGACCGGATTCTTGATGACGGGGTTGTCGGTGCCGCCGATGTGCATCTCGGTGTTGCCGCTGCCGATGTGCAGCCCCGAGACCAGCTCGATCCGGCCGTTGATGTCTGTGATGTTGGTCAGTTGCATGTTGGCGTCCCCTGTCAGCCGGTCGGGCGTTCCTGTTTGTAAAAGCCGAGAAATGCTTCGAAGAAGAGCTTGAAGTGACGCAGGCTCGTGTAGTCATCGACCTGCGTGACGCAGCAGGAGATGAAGTCGACGAAGTTGTCGTCGACGTGCCGACGGCCTTTGGCATAGGCAGCCTTGGCATTGAGCATGCGGATGAACGGCAGAAGCTCGTCGAAACGCTCCGGCGCCGAACGAGCCTTTTCCTCCCACATCACCAGCTCGTCGTAGAACTGACGGATCTGGCTGGGTTTGTTCGCCTGGTTGCGCGAATCGCCGGCAACCGCTTTCGCCGTCGCCCGAGCGACATCGTCGAAGAGGTCGGCGGGCAAGGCGCGCCCCTCGGTCGGCTTCAGCCGGATGCGCGAGGTGTCGATGGACGGGAGCTCACTGCGAAAACCCCGATCGCCACGCTCCGATCCGCCCGCACGCGACCCCGGCCCACCGCGGCTGTCGCGTGGTCCGCCGCCCTGTCCTGTGTATCCGTTTGGCATGGTCTCCCCTCAGCGTCGGTGGTGATACAGATGAATGAACAGCGCGATCTTAAAGGCGCTGCCGTGCTTTCTGATGCCGTCTCCAAGCAGTTGGCCAAGCGTTTGCTGCCAACGTCGGCGGGCATCCAGATCCAGTCCGCATTTGGACTCCAGCATGCGCCAAGTCCGATAGGCAAAGCGTGACGGCCAGAGTGCGCTGTCGATCCTCGGCGAATGGGTTGGATCGGACTCGGCGCGACGCAGGTCCTCCGCCATGTCGGCCAGGGACTGAAGCCCGTAGAGATATCCGGTGCTCAGGGCCAGCTCATCGCGCATGACCTCGAGGGCTTGCGCGGTATCGGCAAGCTCAGCGAAGGCGGCCCAGGAGACCGTGTGTCCGAAGCAGGTCACGGCGTTCTTGGCTGCCCCGTCGCGCGACCGATACGCCTTGGCGGCCTCCAGTTGCTCCTCGGCGAGCTGCCCCATCTGGCGAATCGGAAGGCCCGGCTTCGTCATGGCAAGCCCGGCGGAGAAGTGGATCTCCGGATTGGCGGCGACGAAGCGGGCAAACTCTTTTCGCATCTCGGCGGCCAGGGCGATAGTGCTGCGCCAGGGGCCGATCAGATAGAAGTCGTCGCCGCCGGCAAAGACGGTATAGGTGCTCGGATAGCGTTCGCGGCAGACCCAGGGCAACCAGACGGCAAAGAAGGCGTTGAGCTGGCGCGACAGACCAGCCATCTTGGCAAAGCTCGGCGTTTCCAGACCACGCTCGAAGATGCGCCCGAGGTCGTCGACATCGCCCTTGAGCGTCATCAATGCCTCGGTCCCTTGGCGACGGCCCTCGGCATCCGGAACGAGATCATCGCAGGCGATCTCGCCCAGGGTTTTGATCGCAGCGGCGTCGCCGTCGGATCGTTGATCGGCGTCCAGGTGCGCATAGCGCTGCCGTTCCCAATCGTTGGGGGTTCCGTAGGCGGGCACATGGGCGTCGATCTCGCGTCGCGCATAGCCGCGGAACATAGGCGCAGAGCCGGTCGCGGGCAGGCCGAAATCCCAGACGCGTCGCAGTACACCGGATTGGGCGACGGCACCGAATCGGCCACTGCGCTCTTCATCGCCCGTGAACTGAATGTGATATCCCAAGACGGGCACGCGCAGGGCATCGCCCAGCGATTCCGTCGAGATCAGCACCCGACTGCGGCGGGTCAGCTCGCCACCGATTCGGATCTGATCATTCGACAGTGCACAGGCAAAGCGACCCTCGCCCTTTTCGAGGGGCTCGGTTGCAGGAGAGCGCCCGTCGATTGCGCAGACGCCCATCTCGGCGCGGAAGCGATCCAAAAATTCCGTAAAGATCGGCGCCGGGGGATGCTCTGCGCACAAGTCCAGCCGTTGCGACTTCGCGATCTGAAGATCCTCGAACAGACCTCGGATCAAGGCTCGGAACGGTGGATCGTCCAGACCCTCGCGCGTGACGAAATCGTTGCAGCAGGCCGCCCGAAACGCAAGCCCGATGCCCGATTGACCGTAAGCGTGCTCCAGAAACCACTGGTCGAACGAGCGCTGGACCTGTTCCAGACGCTCACGCGTGCGATCGGTGTTGGGCGCAACGATCAGGAATTTTCCGGCGGCGTTGATGACCTGGCTGGTCGGCGGCAGCTCCAACGCATCGAGGATTCGCAGCGCGGCGCACTCGGTCAGCAGCGAGATGTAGAAGGACCGCCCGCGCAGCAGTTTAGCCGCGCGCTTCTGCGTTTCACCGCCGGTCGCGAAGATGAAGTCCTGGATGCCGAACAGGTCACCCTGGATCAACAGCAGCTTCTCGACATCCCAATCCGAACGTCCACGATCGGCCAGGCGTTTGCGCGCGTCCTCGCCGGTATCCCCCGACTCATGGTGATAGCGCCACAGGGCGGCGGCCAGCGCGGCGGCGGTCCGGGAATGATCGTAGAGCGAGACCTCGGAACGGACGTTAAAGGCCGTCGCGGCTGGGATGGCGTGGGTGAAGCAGCCCCAGGCCGCGTCGAAATGATCGAGCCAAAGCGGCCAGTTGCCCCGATGGCTGGGCGGGATGCTCTCCAGTGCGGCTGTGAACTGCTCCCACAGCGCGGCATACTCGGCCTGCGCGGCTTTATCGTCGTTGCCCTCGTAGCCCTTTGCCTCGACCGCGAACAGGGACTCCGGCGAGAGGGGTTTCAATGGGTAGCGCCAGTGCCATTGATCCCGCGTGTTGCCCGGGTCGCCCTCCAACCGAATCGGCTCGAACAGCGTCAACTGCCGGGCCGTGTAGTGATTGCGGCCGGTGCGGGTCTTGTCCTCGGCTTGGTTGTAGGCTTCGAACGTCTCACGCTCGAAGCCGGATGCGACCCGATCGGCTGTCGCGACGATCCATTGCAGAAAGGTATCGGGAACATGATGTCGCCCGGCGGCGTTGACGATGGAGTTGTCCACATCGGTCGCGCCCCAGGCCGCAAAGGGCGAGACGTCGTCGCCGATCAGCTCGGGAAAGCGGCGCTCGATCAGATCCCAGGCGAGCACGGTGTAGGCCGCATGTTTGTGCGTATGCCAAACCCGACCGCCTTCCTCGCGTCGCGGACAGTACATCTGCTCATGCAGCAGGCGTTTACTCTCCTCGACTTGCATCCGCGCACGTTCCGCGAGCTTGCCCAAGTCGTGCAGGAAAGCGGCGAAGGCGACCCGGCACGTCTGATCTTGAACTCTGCGATCATCCATTTCGTGGCATCCCATTCGAAAGCGTCGTTGTGACCGAGTCATGCTGAGGGCTATCGCGACGAATGGCCATGACTCTGTTCGGCTCGCCGGTCGGCATCATGCCATGTCCACGAGCCCCGTTGAAACCGTCGCAAGCTTGCGAGCAACATGCGATGTGTACATCGGTCATCGTTCGAAGTTCTCGGGCTGGAGAACCTATTCCAAGGGTCTGGCCTTTTTTTCGCTGAACCCAATCGCCCCGCCATCCAACGTCAACCCGAACCGCGTCTGCGGACGCGCCCCGTCCGGGTGGATCAAATAGGCCGCGGCAAGCTGAGGACCCAGCGCCTTCTCGATCGCGCTATTGACGCGTGATTTGCGTTGATCGAAGTAGTCCTTGGTCATGCCCTCGGAGAGGGCCTTTGCGGCCCGCTCGAGCCCGCTCGAAAGATCCCCGTCGATCTCGCGATAGCAGAGGAGATACGCCCCGGCGATGCCGTCGTCGGTCCAGCGCACGCCGTCGAGCCCCTCGACGCGGCGCCGGGCGAGCATCGCGTAGAAGGCCAGGGAGGCCGGCGGGAGTGCGATGGTCTCGCCGCCGGCATGGATGCGACCACCGGCGAGGTCGAGGATCAGCTGAGACGGGGCCAGCGCCCGCTGGGCGGCCTCGACGGTGGCGCTGAAGCTTGCAGCCCCTTCGATCAGGCGTTGGGGCAACCCGTCGCGGACCCGCACGAAGGGGATCTCGGCCAGGGTCACGCGGGCGTCGCGGGTGTCGTACGGGCGGCTGTCCGGCGGCGGGGTGTGGATGACGTCGCTCTCGGGCGTCGGGTAGAAGAACTGGGGATGCGACTCGTAGGGGGCACTGACCAGGACATGCGATAGACGGTCCTGCGGGCGGCCGTAGAGCGATAGCGCGTAGCCGAGATAGAAGCCCATCGTTTTGCGACCACCGGCGATCGAGACATGGAGCGCGGCGTGCGGATCCGCGGTCAGGATGCGCACCTGCTCGGTGATGGCGTCGGCGGCGGCGGTGTTGTCGTCGAGGGTGCGGATGTCGGTCAGAGGCATGCCGTCGGCTGCGTGCAATTCATGGATCAGGTCCTTGGCGAATCGGATCGGCGGCAAACCATAGTCACGACAAAGACGCAGAAACCACCCGGATTTCGGATGCAGCAGGGAGAGCCTCGCCCGCTCGGCGCCCTCGGCGGTGGTGATCAGATGGATCTCGGTCGGGATCCAGGGATCGCACTCCCGCGTTGCGAGGGCGAACAGGGTCTCGGTGACGATTTGTGGCGACAGTCCGGTGACGGCAAGCAGGATCCGCCTGGGGAAGTGCGAGGGGTCGGGATGGGTTCCGGACATGGCGCTCGATGGATGCGAGGGTGGATCGTTGAATGGGTGGAGCCGGGGCATCCTTGCCTCCCTGACCGCATCGGCGGCGGTCGCCGGTTCCGGGGTGCATTCTCCGCAGCGGGTGCCTGTCCGTCAGGGTCGACAAGCTTGCTGGTGCGCCGGCTTGTCCGGATCGTCGCACGCAAGCGTTCATGAATCGTCGCCGTGACGTTGGCCTCATGTCTTCGGCAGGACCTCTGCGGTCGGTGTGCGCGTGCGGAGAGATCGGTCGGTATCCTCGGTTGACGTCGCGGCCTGGACGCGATATCCGCCAAGACCGAACGCGGTACCCTTCCCGACATGGGTCCACTGGCCGAGCCAGAGTGCGGGCCAAACATCGGCGACGCTCCGCCCCTCGAGCAGGATGTCGCCGATCAGCCCGCCCATCTGCATCAGGGTGTTTTGCCTGGAGGAGAAGCGGGTCCATTCGTGCCAGCGCAGATGCTGCGGCGTGAGATCTAGCGAGGCGGCGAGCACATCGAGTCCGCGTGCGTCGAAACCGTCTGGATACCCGCCGTAGAGCTCGGCCAAGCGGCGCAAGCGCCGGTAGAGGACGCGCAGCAGATCCAGAGATTTCAGCTCCGCGGCACCGACGAACCGGCCTTCCCGCTTGATCCGCAGCGGTGTCAGAAGGCGCAGGATGACGGCGTCGGGTGCCGCCGGGATCGCGGGCGTCCCGCTCCCCGTCGGCCGATACTCGCCACGCTCGGCATCGAAGACGCGTTCCCAGCGCTCCGAGCCGAGGCCCGGCTCGCGCTCGACCTCGCATACCCGGAACCGCCCGCGTGTCGTTCCGATCCCGCGCTCGCCGGCACCGGCGAGGGCGTGGATCAGGTAAGGCACCTGAGCGATGGCGTTGCCCATGAGGTGGATGACGAGATCGAAGTCGGCGCCGGGCTCAAGCTGGGTGGACACCTTGGGGTCGATATCCAGGACGAAGGGATGCGGCATCGCCGTATAGCCCTGCGCAGCCTGCCCGGCCGGAGCGGGTGTTTCGAAGAGTGTCGAGTAGACGCAGGAATGGACCAACAGACAGCCCGTACAGGTCGGCTGTCGGGTCACGCAGGCGGTGCGCCGCAGCCCTTGGCCGAGTAAACCACGCCAGGCGGAGCCCGGATAGGCGGGCATTCGGATCGCGTCGATCGCTTCGAACCGGAAGCGAAATCGTGCCAGAGGCGGAAAAGAGAATGCGGTCGTGGTCGATGTCATCGGTGCCGTCCTCTGGATGCGATGGCGAAGCTGCGGATCGGCCTCGGGTCAACGATCCCTGAGCAATCGCTGCCCCGAGCCGTAGTCGGGCGTGTTGGTCCCCGGAATGGCGTTGTAGATCTTGCCGTCACGGATGATCAAGCGGTCAGATGAGCCGTAGTCGGGTGTGCGGGTGCCCTTGATCGCGGGGTAGACGATGCCGTCGCGCTCGATGAGGAGCGGGCCGCCATAGTCCGGGGTCTGGGTGCCCGGAATGGGCTTCCAGATATCCGTGTCCGCGTACGCGAGCGGGGTCAGTGCGACGGCGAGGATCGGAAGGGCTGTGCGCCATGTGGCTTTTGCGGTCCTCTTCATCTGGTCCCTCCAATCCGCAGCGGTCTGATCGACCGCAACGATATCCGGCGATGCCGCGCGGAGCGTCGGCTCGTGCGTCGTCCCCCGAATCGGTGTCAGGATAGACGCAAACCCGTGACACCGGCCCGCCGGCAAGCTTGCGGCGAATCGGCCGCGAGCCGCCGCGCCGGACATGCCCGATCGACTCAGACGCCGGCCTCCGGGCGCATGTGCGGAAACAGCAGCACATCGCGGATCGAGGGCGAGTCGGTGAAGAGCATGACCAGGCGGTCGATGCCGATGCCCTCGCCTGCCGTCGGCGGCATGCCGTGCTCCAAGGCACGGATATAGTCGGCGTCGAAGTACATGGCCTCGAGATCACCGGCTTCCTTCTCGGCGACCTGCTGGCGGAAGCGATCGGCCTGGTCCTCGGCGTCGTTCAACTCCGAGAAGCCGTTGGCGATCTCGCGCCCGCCGACGAAGAACTCGAAGCGGTCGGTGACGAAGGGGTTGTCGTCGTTGCGCCGCGCCAGCGGAGAGACCTCGGTGGGGTATTGGGTGATGAAGGTCGGGGCTATCAGACGATGCTCGGCGGTGTGCTCGAACAGCTCGATCTGGAGCTTGCCGAGACCCCAGCCGGGCTTGACTGCAATCCCCAGTCGGGCGGCCACTGCGCGAGCGCATTCAAGGTCGTCGACATCGGCCGGTCCGAGATCCGGGTTGAAGTGCAGGATCGCCTCGCGGACCGTCATGCGCGCGAAGGGCTGTCCGAAGTCGTAGTCCTCGCCTTGATAGTGGATCAGCGTGCGGCCGAGGACCTGCTCGGCCATCTCGCGGAGCATGTTCTCGGTGAGGTCCATCAGATCGCGGTAGTCCGCGTACGCCTCGTAGAACTCGAGCATGGTGAACTCGGGATTGTGACGCGTGGAAAGCCCCTCGTTGCGGAAATTGCGGTTGATCTCGTAGACCTTCTCCAGACCGCCGACCACCAGGCGTTTGAGAAACAGCTCGGGCGCAATGCGCAGAAAGAGCTGCATATCCAGCGCGTTGTGATGCGTGATGAAGGGACGCGCGACGGCACCGCCCGGGATCACCTGCATCATCGGGGTCTCGACCTCCAGATAACCGCGGGCGTTCAGATAGTCGCGGATGAACTGGATGACCCGGGTGCGGATGCGGAAGGTCTCGCGCGTGCCGCCGTTCATGATGAGATCGAGATAGCGCTGGCGGTAGCGGCTCTCCATGTCGGTCAGACCATGGAACTTCTCGGGAAGCGGACGCAACGCCTTGGTCAACAGGCGAATGCTGTCGCACTTGATCGACAGCTCGCCGGTCTTGGTCTTGAACAGGAGACCCTCGGCGCCGAGGATGTCGCCGAGGTCGTAGTCGCGCTTGAAAACGCCGTAGGCGTCCTCGCCGATCAGGTCGCGTTGGACGAAGAGCTGGATGCGCCCGGACATGTCCTGCACATGTGCAAAGCTCGCCTTGCCCATGATCCGTCGGCTCATCAGTCGGCCGGCGACCTTCACGCGCAACCCGAGCGCCTCGATCGCCTCGGGCTCATGCTCGCCGTATTCGGCCAGCAGCTCTCCCGCGACCACATCGCGGCGAAAATCGTTCGGGAACGCAGGACCTTGGGCGCGCAACTGCGAAAGCTTCTCGCGCCGCTGCGCGATCAGCTTGTGCTCGTCGACCGCGTCCTCGTTCGACGCCGCCGTATTGGTGTTCTGTTCTTGCTCGCTCATCGAACCCCCCTTAAACCGCTTCCGTCGCGACACGCTCATGTCGCCGCATCGTCGAGTGCACCGCACGCCAACGTACGTCTGAGTAGAAGCGGTTTAAGAATTTAGGACATTGAGATGATTTCCGGAAAAGGATCCACGGGTATGTAGGGACAAATGAATTCGCCCCTACAGCTCCTGCAAAAAGCGCGCGCTCGGGATGTTTATTCACGGACATCGGCTATGTTTTCGATATCTTGAACCGCGTCGACTTGAAGCCCGCCCAAGACCGCAACGGCGCGGCCGCCACCAAGGCATCGGGCGGCTCGGGGACGCGGTTCAATCAGAGACCGCTCTTGAGACTCGCCTCGATAAACGGATCAAGATTCCCGTCCAGCACCGATTGGGTGTTGGCGATCTCCACGTTGGTGCGCAGATCCTTGATGCGTGATTGGTCCAGCACATAGGAGCGAATCTGGCTGCCCCAGCCGATATCCGACTTGGTGTCCTCGATCGCCTGCTGACTGGCACGTCGGTTCTGCATCTCGAGCTCGTAGAGCTTGGCCTTGAGCTGCTTCATCGCGTGGTCTTTGTTCTTATGCTGCGACCGATCGGTCTGGCACTGCACCACGATCCCGGTCGGGTTGTGGGTAATACGCACGGCGGACTCGGTCCGGTTGACGTGCTGACCGCCCGCGCCGCTCGCACGATAGACGTCGATGCGCAGGTCAGCGGGGTTGATCTCGATATTGACGGTGTCGTCGACCTCGGGCGAGACGAAGACGGCGGCAAACGAGGTATGGCGCCGGTTGCCCGAGTCGAACGGCGACTTGCGCACCAGGCGATGCACGCCGGTCTCGGTGCGCAGCCAGCCGAAGGCGTAGTCGCCCGAGAATTGGATGGTCGCCGACTTGATGCCCGCGACCTCGCCGGGCGAGACCTCGAGCAGCTCGGTCTTGAAGCCGCGGCGCTCGCCCCAGCGCAGATACATGCGCAGCAGCATCTCGGCCCAGTCCTGTGCCTCGGTCCCGCCCGATCCGGCTTGAACGTCGACATAGGCGTTCTTCGCGTCCATCTCGCCGGCAAACATGCGGCGGAATTCAAGCTCGGCGACCTGCGATTCCTGGCGTTCCAGATCCTTCGCAACGGCAGCAAGCGTGTCCTCGTCCTGCTCCTCGGCGGCCATCGCCAGCAGATCGTCGGCATCGACGAGACCGGTCGTGAGCTCGTCGATCGTGAGCACGATAGCCTCGAGCGTCGCACGCTCGCGGCCGAGGGTCTGAGCACGCTCCGGATCGTTCCAGATCTTAGGGTCTTCCAGCTCGCGCAGGACCTCGGTCAAACGCTCTTTGCGTTCCGGGTAGTCAAAGATACCCCCTAAGGGACTCGACACGTCCCTTGAGGTCACTGATTTGGTAAGCGATCGGGTTGATGTCGAGCATCTTCGACTCCGTGGGGAAAAATCCGCAAGTATACGCCCGCGCCGAGGCGAGCGTGTCGCCATATTCCGCCCGGCCTCCGCGCGGCGATCGATCGGTCGAGGCGCGCGGATCCGCAACAATTCCAAAACGGTCCTATACTTGGAATTAGGTCAACCAACCGGCTCCGACCCTAACCATGGCACGCTTGCCCAGATTCGTCCTCCCCGGCTATCCGCAGCATGTCATCCAGCGCGGCAACAACCACGAGCGCATCCTGTACGAGGAAGAAGACTATTGGTTCCTCTGGGAAAAGATCGGGGCTGCCGCCGAGAAGTTCGGATGCGAATTGCATGCCTACGTGCTGATGCCGAACCACTTCCACCTCTTGCTCACGCCGCACCTGGACAATGGCGTCGGCAAATTGATGCAGTATGTGGGGCGTTACTATGTCCAGCACTTCAACGCCCGTTACCAGCGCACAGGCACCCTCTGGGAAGGACGCTACCGCGCAACACTCCTTGATCCCAAACACTTTTTGCTCCCGGTCTGCCACTACGTGGAGGCCAACCCGGTGCGTGCCGGGCTGGTGAAGAGCGTCGGCGACTACGGGTGGTCGAGCTACGGGGCCAACGCGCGTGGCGACGACGACCCATTGGTCACGGCGCACGCGGAATACGAGCGCCTCGGGCGCAGTGCGAAGGCGCGCCGCGCCGCCTATGCGGCGCAGGCCGAGCAACCGATGGACGAGGCCCTCCTGACCCGGATCCGGGATGCCACCAACAAGGCCTGGGTACTCGGGGATCAAGCCTACTGCGAGTCGATCGAGACGGCGCTGAACCGGCGCGCCCTGCCGCGTCAACGCGGCGGCGACCGACGCTCGGCAGCCTATCGACGAGCGACGGGGCGCGCATGAGGCGGACACTCGGACTGATCCACTCGCCACGCGAGGCGGACGAATACTTCACGGACGAAGGCTGCTTCATCCTCGAGACCTGGAATCGCGCGGACGACCCGGCCGTGTCCGTCGCCCGCGCGAGGGTCGAGCCGGGCGTCACGACACGCCTGCATCGTCTCGCCGGAATCGCGGAGCGCTATCTCATCCTCTCGGGCGCAGGACGCGTCGAGGTGGAAGGGATCGCGCCGCAGGTCGTCGGACCGGGCGACCTGGTCTACATCCCCGCCGATCAGGGCCAACGCATCGCCAACACCGGCGAAGCAGACCTCGTCTTCCTGGCCATTTGTACGCCTCGCTTCGTGCCCGAAGCCTATCTGGACATCGAGACCGACCCGCCGACGTGACCTTGACCGGCTCCCGACGCGGACCAACAATAGCGGCATGGCCGACATCTTCATTGAACGCACGCACACACTGGGCCTGGATCGGGCGCTCGACCAGGTCGAGGCCCTCGCCTATCTGCTCGTCGACGAGCTCGATGCCCGGTGCGCATGGGACGGCAATCGGCTCGATTTCACGCGGCCGGGCGCGAGCGGTTGTGTCGAGGTGACCGAGACCCTGCTGATCCTCGAGGTCTCGCTCGGATTCCTGCTCAGGCCCTTCAAAGACCGGATCGAGCAGAGCATTGCCGAGAAGCTCGACAGCCTGGTTCCGTGCCTCCCGTCGGTCTGACATCGAGCCGTGCCGGGCGAAGCCGGGGTTGAATCCATGAGCCCCGAGATCCACGCCGAGATCAACGCGGTCTTTCATCTCTATGATCCGCCCCTGTGGCTCGTCACCGCGCGCGACGGGGCGCGCCGAGGCGGCTTCATCGCCACCGCCGCAACCCGCGCATCCATCGTCCACGAGATCCCGCGCATGCTCGTCGCGGTCGCCAAGCACCACCACACCTGGGGCCTGATCGAGGCAAGCGGCGCCTTCGCGCTGCATCTGCTCGCGGCGGACGACATCGCGAGCGTTCGCCGCTTCGGGCTCGCCTCCGGACACCGGGTCGACAAGCTCGCCGGCCTGCCGCCGCGCCAAACACCCGCGGGCGCGCCTTTGATCGAGGGGGCCATGTCCTGGATGGACTGTCGGGTCGAAGCGCGCATGGACATCGGCGACCGCACCACCTACCTGGCCGAGGTGACCGCCGGCGCGGTGCTGCGGCGCGGCCCACTGCTGACGGTCGCCGGTCTCTTGCGGGATGCACCCGAGGCCGATCGGGCCGAGCTCAAACGCCTCTATGCGCAGGATCAAGAAACCGACCGAGCGGCGATCCTCGCCTGGCGTCGGTCTTGCGCAGACGCCTAAGGCGGCGTCGTTCAGACACACAAACATCACAGAGCGTCGGTATAACGACAGCCGCTGCGGGCAATCGTTTGCCCGACCACCGGCATCGCGTCCAGCCTGCCTGACCCCATGAGAAGCCCGCGCACGCGCAGGCATTCCCGCCGGATCGCGATCTGACATCTGGCGCAAGTTATGCTTAGATGACGAACAACCGGCCATGCTCTGCTCGGGCGCGCCCGAAGCCTCGACCGAACCATCCGAGCACCAAACCCTCCAGCAGTACGAGACCCAGACATGCACCTGCCCAACCACAAGACCAAGATCGTCGCGACGATCGGCCCGGCGTCGGATTCGCCGGAGATGCTCCGCGCCTTGATCGAGGCCGGGATGAACGTGGCCCGTTTGAACTTCTCGCACGGCGATCCGAACTATCACGGGGCGTTGATCGGGCGGATCCGCGAAGCCGCGGAAGCCACCGGGCGGCGCATCGCCATCATGGGCGATCTGCCCGGCCCCAAGATGCGCATCGGCGATCTCGCCGAGGAGCCGGTCGAGCTGTCGCGCGACGATATCCTCACCCTGACGACCGAGGACATCATCGGCGACAAGTCGCGGGTCTCGATGAGCTTTCTCGACCTCCCTGCGGCCGTGCAGCCGGGCGACCGGCTCTTTCTCAACGACGGCTTCATCCTGTTGAAGGTGCTCGAGGTCGAGGGCTCCGAGATCCGCTGCAGCGTCCGCGTCGGCGGCGAGCTGCGTTCGCGCAAGGGGCTGAACTTTCCGGGTATCAACCTCGGCATCAACGCCTTCACCGCCGACGATCACGGCTGGCTTCGCTTCGCCGCCGAGCACGGCCTGGATGCCGTCAGTCAATCCTTCGTCGCCACGGAAGAGGATATCCTTGCCGTGCGCCGCGCGGCGGACGCCATCGGCTACTCGCCTTTCATCATCGCCAAGATCGAACGCGCCGACGCGCTCGACAACCTCGAGGCCATCCTGCGCGCCGCCGACGGCATCATGGTCGCGCGCGGGGATCTCGGCGTGGAGATCCCGATCGAGCGGATCGCCGTGGTGCAGAAGCAGATCACGGAGCTGGCCAATCGCTTCGGCAAGCCCGTGATCACGGCGACCCAGATGCTCGAATCCATGGTGACCTTCCGCCGCCCGACTCGCGCCGAGGCGACCGATGTCGCCAACGCCATCTTAGGCGGGACCGACTGCGTCATGCTCTCGGCCGAATCGGCAATGGGGCGCTACCCGGTCGAATCCGTCGCCATGCTGGCGAGCATCGCCACCCATGTGGAGCCCGAGCGCAGCAAGCAGCCCTTCGTGCGCACCATGGATGGATTCCACGGCTCCGGGCGGATGCGCGCCGTCGACCTGATCGCCGCGAGCGTCTACCACACCATCAAGGACAGCGCCCCGCAGGCGGTCGTCGTCCCCACCCAGACGGGCAGCACGCCCCGCAATGTCGCGCGCTTCCGACTCCCGGTCTGGATCATCGCCTTCAGCCCCAATAAGGCCACCTGTCAGGCGCTGCAGTTCTCCTACGGCATCCACCCGATCCAGGTCGAGGCCGACCGCTCCGACTGGTCGAGCTTCGTGCGTCATTGGCTTTACGAGCGCGGGATCCGCGAGGGGTTGGTCTTGCTGACCCAGGGTCCGACCATCGAAAACCCGTGCGGAAACTATCGCATGGAGATCCTGGCCCTGGAGGCGCCGTCCGGACAGCGCTGTGATTGAGTACGGCGGTGAAAGGACAACGATAGGATCGACGGGCTGACGGAATTCCCG
The DNA here is from genome assembly GCF_035467215.1 of Thiocapsa sp. Lineage (GTDB taxonomy): Bacteria > Pseudomonadota > Gammaproteobacteria > Chromatiales > Chromatiaceae > Thiocapsa. Next base: position 23,143 of record NZ_DATITZ010000080.1, read on the forward strand.
GGGAAGGATCTCCCGACATATCGGGACGGCTTCAGTCGGTCCCGACAGGGCTGTCGTTGCTTTCCCGGAAGACCGCTAAGGCGGACCCTCGGCCCACATCGGATGATCCCAGCCGAAATAGGCCCCGAAGAGTCGATTCTCCTCACGGCGCTCGTAGGGTTTCAGATCCTTCGAATAGAGCACCTTCATGCGCGTGCGCAGAGGCGGCAGACCCAGCGCCGTCGCTCCGCGCGACTGCGCCTCGCGGATCAGCGCGTAGCGGGCGAGCTTCTCGGCATGAAAGGCCTGTAGGCGCGGGATATCACGCGCGATCTTCGGCACATTGGAGACCGCGAGCAGTGCGATCAGACCGACCGCCGAGACCCAGCGGCGCATCGAGGCTCGGCTCGGGGACAGGCGTTCGCCCAAGGCGTATTGCAGCGCCGCCATCGTCGGGATCAGGACCAGCGTGCCGAGCAGCACGCTGACGCTCTGTACCCGCCCGGGCGCCTCCGCCCCTTTCGCCCATGCCGCCGGGAAGAAGAGCAGGACGAGCAACCCGATGAATGCAAGCGGGAGCAGGATGCGCTCCGCCATGGACAGACGCCCGATGATGGCGTCGAAGCGCACGAGCCCCTCCGCAAGGAGCGTACGAACGAACCCGATCTGAAGAAAAATCACGCTGAACACGATCAGCTTCAGCGTGGTCACGAGCGCATGGAAGACCGAGATGAGCAGGCTACGCCACAGCGATTCGTTCCCGACCTCGCCGATGATCCCCAAGCGCACATCATGCCCGGGGGCGAATGCCGCGATTGCGCCCGAGACCAGGATGACGATCAAGGGAGGCATCCAGACGCCGATCCGCGGCCCGCGTAGACGCAACACGACCAGCGCCATCAAGGCCGACAACCCCACCGTCACGAGCATGATCGTCTCGTTCATCCCGGCGATCAGTGCCGCGAGCGCGGCCAAAACGAGACCGAAACGCAGATCACGCGTCGTGGTCGCGGGGCCACCGAAATAATCGGCCCAGACACCGACGAAGACCAGAAACAAGGCGTTGCCCGGCTGATAGGTCGCGGCCCCGGCCAACCAGTAGAAGGCGGTATCGAGCCTCGGAATGAACAGCAGATAAAACAGAAACGCGAGATGACCGAGGACGATCGGACGGCCCATCCCGAGCCGTCGGCAGAGTGCGCGGGATGAATAGAGAAAGGCCGCATAGAGTGTCAAGAGGCTCGCTGCGGTGACCATCCAATAGGACTGTGTGAGATCCACCCATCGGCCGAACGCAAGCGTGATGGCGGCGCTCGCATAGCGGCCGCTCCAGTTCTGATAGAAATGGATCACCCCGCCGAGAATGCCGTGCTCGCGCGCGACATAGGCATAGTCGAAATCGTCGCTTGCGGGATGCGCGAAGAGCCCCAACGCAAGCAGCAACAGGAGCAGTGCGAGGCAGGCGATGACCACGCCGAACCCGATCCGTCGAGCCTGCAGCCGGGATTGCGCCGTCACAGGTCGGACCCCTCGGGGTCGCCGAGGCGACGACGGCGGATCGGGATAACGGAGCGAACGGATTCCTCGGTAGCGCGGGTTCTCGGCTGGCTGGGCAAGGCGGGGCACCGGTGTCTGAATGATTGGATGAGGGTCCAGTGAGATGCTTGCGCCGCGCAGTATACTCGTGGAGTCGCGAAACACCCGCGTCCGGTGCACCCGAGCACAACTCCATCGTTCATGAGGTGACCATCATGAGCAACCCAAAGATCATTGCCGTCTTCGGCGCGACGGGCGCACAGGGCGGCGGTTTGGCGCGCGCGATACTCGACGACCCGGACGGCGGCTTTGCCGTGCGCGCGATCACGCGCGATGTCGACTCGGACAAGGCCAGGGCGTTGGCGGAGCTGGGCGCGGAGGTCGTCGCCGCCGATGTCGACGACGCGTCCAGTCTGCGCCGCGCATTGGAGGGGGCTTACGGGGCCTATTTCGTCACCTTCTTTTGGGCGCGCATCTGATCGGCGAGCAGATGGCGGCTGCACTATCCGATGCGCTCGGCGAGGAGGTGCGCTACCGCGCCATCGATCCCGAGGTTTACCGCGGTCTGGGTTTCCCCGGAGCGGATGACCTGGGAAATATGTTCCAGTTCAAGCGCGATTTCGAGGACGACTTCTGCGGCGCGCGCTCCGGCGGTCGCCCGCGCGCTCAATCCCGCGTTGAAGTCGTTCCGAAAGTGGTTGGAGATCAACAAAGACCGCATCCCGCGCGGCGGGTAGCCGATCACGGCCGGGCGGCGCGATCCGCGCCCCCGGTATCGGGTCTCGGTCAATGACCGTCGCCGGGTCCGGCGAGCCGCTTCACCAGGTAATAACCCCCGACCAGCGTGCCCAGGAGCGCGGCCAGACCCAGCATGTACAGGGCCGGGTCGCCCTTGCTCTCCAGATCCAGGACGACGACCTTACGGGTCAGCGCCGTGATGGCGATCAACAGCATGATCTCGACATGGACCGACTTGTCCGTCATGTACATGTAAACGCTCGCCATCAGCTCGATCGCGATCAGCACGATCAAAAACATGCCGAAGACCTCGAAGAGCTCGCTGAGGTCCAGCAGAAACAGACCCTGTTGGCTTGTGATGTCCTTGTACAGCACGAAGCAAAGCTCGACGACCGCAATGACCGCGACAACCGAGATCAAGAAAAGCAGGACCGCGGCCAGCGCCTTCTCGAAATAGTGAAACAAGCGGTCGATCGCGGTTTTCGGCCGAGCCTGTCTCGGCCCCTGACTCGGCCCCTGCCCCGTCCAGCCGAATGGATCCAGAGCGAGGGGCTGCGGCGTTCGATCTCTCGAAGCCGGGATGATCCGAATCAGCGCGCCGGCTTCACGGAAGGCGCTCTCGTACCGCGCCGCGGTCTCGCTGTCGACACCCCGCCTGACCGTCACCGGCGTGCCGCCGAAGAGCTGCCCGACAGCGGCGTCGGAGAGATTGAACGCCTGCTGAATCCGCTGCCGAGCCGCGAGGACGTCGGTCCCCGGAACCAGGTCTCCGCTGAACTGGATGTCGAATCGGTTTCTGTCCATGCCGTGAATCTCCCCGAGGCACCTGCCGAGCGCGCAAGGATAGGCGATCGCGGCATCGGCGAGTAGATCCCGCCCCGGTTTCCGGCCGTGGCTTCGGGATAACCCCGCCCCGAACGTTATCGCCGGGCGCAATTCTCTGCGCTATCGGTGGATGCAGAGAGTGTGTGCGAGGTCGAGTGGATGCCTCGTTTATACTGGGACACACGGCTTGGAGTGGACATCACGATGACGACCATCAGCTATGACGCAGACGTTGTTGCCTGGGCGAACGAGCAAGCGCGCCTGATCCGCGCCGGTCGGTTGGATCAGCTCGATCTGGAGCACATCGCCGAGGAAATCGAAGACGTGGGCAAGAGCGAACAACGCGAACTGGCGAGCCGCATGGCCGTGCTGATGGCGCATCTCATCAAATGGCAGTACCAGCCTGAGCGCCAAAGCAACAGTTGGCGGCGAACGATCAAGGAGCAGCGCAAGGCACTGGCATTTCATCTCAAACAGGTGCCGAGCTTGAAGCCGAGACTCGCAGACGCCGAGTGGCGGGGTGCGATCTGGGCCGATGCGGTCACGCTGGCGATCGACGAAACGGGAATGGGTGCCTTCCCGGACGACTGCCCGTGGACGATCGAGCAGATCCTCGCCGATGATTTCTTGCCGGCTTAAACCGCGCCCATCAACCACGGAACCTTTGCACTCCAATGACATCGACTCTGTCCACCGCCGAGCAGGCATTACGCGACGCCGCTCGTGAATATCACCGCAGTCCCACCCGCGGCAAGATCACCGTCACCCCCTCCAAGCCACTGTCGAACCAGCGCGATCTCTCGCTGGCCTACTCGCCCGGCGTAGCCTATCCCTGTCTCGATATCCAAGCCGACCCGTCGCTCGCGGCGGAGTACACCTCGCGCGGCAATCTGGTGGGCGTGGTGACCAACGGCACGGCCGTGCTCGGCTTGGGCGACATCGGCCCGTTGGCTGCGAAACCCGTGATGGAGGGCAAAGGCTGCCTGTTCAAGAAATTCGCGGGCATCGATGTGTTCGACATTGAGCTCGCCGAGCGTGACCCGGACAAGCTGGTCGAGATCATCGCCGCGCTCGAGCCGACGCTGGGCGGCATCAATCTGGAGGACATCAAGGCGCCGGAATGCTTCTACATCGAGCGTCAGCTCAGCGAACGCATGAACATCCCGGTGTTCCATGACGATCAGCACGGCACGGCCATCATCTCCGGCGCCGCGCTACTGAACGCGCTGGAGTTGGTCGACAAGCCCATCGATACGGTGAAGATGGCGGTCTCGGGTGCCGGTGCCGCGGCGATCGCCTGCGTCGACGTGATGGTCGGTCTGGGTATCCGGCGCGAGCATATCTTCATGGTCGATTCCAAGGGCGTGATCTACGAGGGTCGTCCCGGCGGGTACGACGCATCCAAGGCCCGCTATGCGCAGCAGACCGACGCCCGCACCCTGGCCGACGTGGTCGACGGCGCCGATGTCTTTCTGGGTTGCTCCGCACCCGGCGTGCTGACCGTCGAGATGGTGAAGGCCATGGCCGATCGACCCATCATCCTGGCCCTGGCCAACCCGGAGCCGGAGATCCGCCCGGAGCTGGCCAAGCTCGCGCGGCCAGACTGCATCATCGCCACCGGGCGCTCGGACTACCCCAATCAGGTCAACAACGTCCTGTGCTTTCCCTATATCTTTCGGGGTGCGCTCGACAGCGGCGCCACCAAGATCACGACGGAGATGAAGCTCGCCTGCGTTCGCGAGATCGCCGATCTGGCCAAGAGCGAGACCAGCGCCGAAGTGGCGACGGCCTATGCCGGACAGGACATGGTTTTCGGCCCGGATTATCTGATCCCCAAGCCCTTCGACACGCGCCTGATCCTGCGCATTGCGCCCGCCGTGGCCCAAGCCGCCGCCGACTCCGGGGTGGCCACGCGCCCCATTGCCGACATGCAGGCCTACAGGGAAAGCCTGACGCTCTTCGTGTACCAGACAGGCATCCTGATGCGCCCGGTCATCAATGCCGCCAGGGCCCTGCCCGACGCCAGAAAGCGCGTGGCCTTCGCCGACGGCGAGGACGAGCGCGCCCTGCGTGCCGCCCAGATCGCGCTCGACGATCGCCTGGCTCGGCCCATCCTGATCGGCCGTCCGGCCGTGATCCAGGCCCATATCGAGAAGGCCGGTCTTCGCATGCGTCTCGGGGAGGATGTCGAGAACGTCAACCCCGAGCAGGATCCGCGCTTCAACCAGTACCGGGACCATTACCACCGGCTCATGGGCCGCAACGGCGTCACGCCCGAGGTGGCCGCGGCGGCGGTGCGTCGCTCCAACACCATCATCGCCTCGCTGATGGTCGCCTTGGGCCACGCCGACGCCATGATCTGTGGTCTGGCGGGCAGCTACGAGACCCATCTCGAACGCATCCACAGCATCATCGGTCTGCGGCCCGGCGTGAGCAACTACGCGGCACTCAACGCGCTGATGACCGAGCGCGGCGGACCCCTGTTCATTGCCGATACTTACGTGAACGAAGACCCTGGCGCGGAACAACTGGCCGAGATTGCCTGGATGGCCGTGCAGGAGATTCAGCGCTTTGGCCTGCCGGCGAAGGTGGCCTTTCTGTCGCACTCGAGCTTCGGCTCATCCAAGCGTGCCTCGGCCAAGAAGATGCGTCTGGCCCGTGACCTCTTCGTGGCCAGTCACCCCGAGATCGAATGCGACGGCGAACTGCACGGCGATGCCGCGCTGGAAGAGGATATCCGCAGCCGTTACCTCGCCGAAACGACCCTCGGCGGCTCGGCGAACCTGCTGATCTGTCCGAACCTCGATGCGGCCAACATCCTCTACACCGTGCTCAAGACCACCACCAGCGGTGGCGTGACCGTGGGACCGATTTTGATGGGGGCGGCCGCGACGGCCTGCATCCTCACCCCCGCCGCCACCGTGCGTCGCACCCTGAACATGACCACCCTGGCCGTGGCGAGCGCCGCCGCCGCGCGGGATTCAGCGGTGTCCTGATCGGAACACGGCGGATGCCCCGAGCTGAAATCGACTTGGTTTATACGGGACGGCGCGGGTGACCCATCCGGGTGATCCCGAATGGGCCGACCTCCATTCGCTGTTCAAGCCGTTGCCGGGAGCACGCCAGATCTTTGATCTCGAGGTGGATTCGGTGCAGACCTCGTGCGGAATGGGGGTTCCCTACTTCGCGTATGCCGGCGATCGCGAGCAGCTCGTCGACTGGGCGGTGAAGAAAGGCGACGCAGGCGTGCGCGACTACTGGGCGGAAAAGAACCAGCTGAGTATCGACGGCATCCCGACCCGGATCGTCGAGAAGAATCGATAGGGGCGCTTCAAAGTGCGCATCGAGCAACCGGGTTGAATCGGGCGTAGCTTCCGCACATGGGTGTGTCTCCCTCCGGTCGATCTTCGGTTGATACAGGCGCTCGGGTGAGTGTCTCGATCGCAGCCGCAACCGGCCTCACGACAGCTCGCTCCGGTACAGCTCGGCAAACAACGCGGGCTGCCCGCCGGTGTGCCAGAACAGGATACGCGCATCGCTCGGGAAGAAGCCCCTGCGGATGAGATCCAGCAGGCCGCCGGCCGCGCGCCCGGTGTAGACAGGATCAAGGAGGATGCCTTCGGTACGGGCGAAGAGTCGGATCGCCTCGCGCTCCAGATCTGTCATGACCCCGTAGCCGGGTTCGCGGTAGCGGTCGTCGACGTGCACCTCGTCGGCGTCAAAGGCGATGCGTGGACCCAACGCCGCGCTTGCGTCGCTCGCCAGGGCGGCGACCTGCGACTGCAGCGCGGGTGCCGGTTCGTCGATGCTGATCCCGAGCAGTGTCCCGCGGTAGCCGAAGACACGCTGCCCCAAGACCAGCCCGGCGTGGGTCCCGCCGCTGGAAGTGGCGAAGACCATCCAGTCCACCTCGCCCTCCTGCGCCAGCACCTCCTGCATCGCGAAGGCATAGCCCAGTGCTCCGGTCGGGCTGCTGCCGCCGTAGGGGACCAGATACGGGGCTTGGCCCTGCGCCGCGGCACTCTCGACGGTTTCCGCAAGGAGGCGATCGCGGTCGCGGCGATCGGGCGTCGCGATGATCCGTGCACCCAGAAGGTGATCGAGCAGCAGATTGCCGGACGCTTCGGCGGGGCGCTCGCCGGTCAACACCAGGATGCAGTCCATCCCGCAGCGGGCCGCCGCCGCGGCCGTCTGGCGACAGTGGTTGGACTGCCAAGCGCCGGCCGTGACGAGGGTCCGGGCACCCTGGGCACGCGCTTCGGCCACCAGGAACTCCAGCTTGCGGGTCTTGTTGCCGCCCAGCGCGAGGCCGGTCTGATCGTCGCGCTTGATGAAGAGCCGAGGACCGCCGAGCAGGGCGGAGAGCCGAGGTAGCGGCTCGATGGACGTGGGTAGGTGCGCCAGGTTTAGGCGGGGAATGGTTGGTGCTGGCATCGGGGACTTCTCCGAAGGATGAGAGCGTGATCGAGGTCCGTTAGGATGATTCAATGGCGAGGCCGAGGGTTCCTTCCCGGTCAGTCGGCGTTCTACAGGATACGGCCATTGGCATCAGCAGTGCGTAAGCGTACGACTGCCCGGCGGCCCTTGACCGTGTACTCGATCTCGATCAACGTTCGGTCCGATGGCTGGCGGCGGGGTCGAGCATCAATCCATCGATCGCTCCAGTCGGGGCGTCGCCGGCTGACCGCGCCATCGTTGCCCGGCTGCGTGCTGAATCGGCGCGCGATGGCTCATCGAGGAGTCCGTTCGATCATGACTGCTTCCCTCGCTCTCATCACCGGCGGTGCGCAAGGCATCGGGCGCGCCCTGGCACAATCGTTCCTGGCCGAAGGGTGGCGGGTGGTGGTGCTCGACCGCGATGCCGAGGCCATCGACGAGTTGACGGCCGATCGGGGGAGTCCCGCATTGCTCGGGCTGGCGACCGACGTGGGTGAGGAGACGGCGGTCGCTGCCGCCTTCGCCGCACTCCAGGCATGGCAGGACCGGGCGGGCGAGCCTGCCGGTCTGAATCTGTTGGTGAACAACGCCGGTCTCGCCGATCCGGTGAGCGGCCCGCTCGAAGCGCTCTCGCTCGCGGGGTGGCGGCGCTGGCTGGACGGTCACCTGACCGGGGCCTTCCTCTGCAGCCGCTCGGCGATTCCGGGGCTGCGCGCGCGCCGGGGTGCCATCGTCAACATCGCCTCGACCCGTGCCCTGCAATCGGAGCCCAATTGTGAAGCCTACGCCGCGGCCAAGGGAGGGCTACTGGCCTTCACTCATGCCGCGGCGATCAGTCTCGGGCCGCTGATCCGCGTCAATGCGGTCAGCCCCGGTTGGATCGAGACGGGACCCCTCCGGAAGTCGGCCCACCGGCGCGTCCCGGACCACCGTCCGCTTGACCAGGCCCAGCACGCGGTCGGGCGCGTGGGCGAGCCTGACGATATCGTGGCGGCGGTCCGGTTCCTCGCCAGTCCGAGTGCCGGGTTCATCACCGGCCAGAACCTGGTCGTCGACGGCGGTATGACCCGGACCATGATCTATGCGGAGTGAGCTGAGGGCGGTGTGTGGGTCACCTCAACCGCGCCTGGGCGGCGCACTGGTCTACCCTCCAAGTTACCCATGTCCATAGTCCGGGGATCAGCAGGCGATCAGCCGCTGTATCCAGGGATGGGAAGCAGAGCTCGTCCTGTGTCGGCTCTCGGGCGCTTCCTACCTGCATCAATGCCCGGCGGTGACCTGTGCCAGCGGCTGGTTCGGTTCGGGAGGGCGACGCGGGGAGACCCGATGGTGATGCGGACGTCAGGTTGCCGTTTGCTCAAGTACGGCTAAGGCGCATCTGTAGCCCGCAGCACCGATTCGAGGTCGGCCTCGGTGACCGGCAATGTCAGCACGGCATGGATCGGGAAGAGTTCGGCCAGTCGCGGGACATATTGGGCCTGTTCCTTGCCGACCAGCACGATCGTTCGTGCCGACGGGGCCTGTTTGCGCACGGCCGCGAGAAGGACGTCGAGGTTGCTGACGTTCGCACCGGCGTAGTTGTTGCCGAAACCGTAGAAGAACTCCGCCACGATCCAGTCCGGCGTCATGGACTTGAGTGCCTGCAACGCCTTGCGTTGCGAGGCGAGCTTGACATGGGTGATGCCGATGCGCTGGTAGAGCGCGTCGAATCGGGGATGGTTCGGGGATTCGATGATCGAGAAGAGCGTGGTCATGCGCCCAACCAGCGTGCTGCACGGAAAGGCTCCAACGCTGCCCGAGACCGTCGAATCGTGCAAGTCGGCGGAGAGCGGCCACCGACACCTGTGCCGCGATGCCCTTCGTCCTGCGCGCGCAAGGAACTCGAT
>NZ_DATITZ010000081.1:0-27351 GCF_035467215.1 Thiocapsa sp.
AGGGGTGCCTCCAGCAGCAGCTCCACGCCCCGGCGACGGGACGCGGGCGCGTTCCGGTAGGTCGCCCGACCGCCCCCGTTGGTCGCCACGGTCAGCTCGTCGTCGGTGTCGATTTGAAAGAGGGCGAGATTCAGCCGGGCGTCCGCGCCGAGCAGAACCTTGGCGCCGATCTCGTAATGCCGGCTCACGGCCGGATCCAGATCCAGGTTCAGCCCCGCGCCGCCGTCGGGACGGTAGGCCAGCTCGGTGAAGGTCGGCGTCTCGAAGGTCTTGCCGAGATTGGCGTAAAGATTGATCGAGGGGGCCAGGTTGTAGAGGAGTCCGAGTGCCGGCGTCCAGGCCCCGTAGGTCCGGCTGCCGCTGTCGTCGGGGTTGAGGTTGGTGGCCGTGATCGGAACGGTCGAGCCGCTGCAGGTGCCCGGCCGCGTGCCGGGTGCAGTCACGCGATCGGGGGTGCAGATGAATCCGTCGTCGGAGTCGAAGCGGACCTCGGTGTAGCGCAAACCCAGGTCCAGACTCCAGCGAGGCGCGAAACCCCAGGTGCCCTGAACGAAGGTGCCCCAACTGTCCACGGTATTGTCTTCGTCGCGCTTGAGCGCGGCGCGCTCGCCCAAGTCGTTGAGATAACCCTTGCGCCCCTCCGACAGGCGATCGTATTCCCCGCCCAGGATCAGGGTCAGGGGGCCGTCGGCGAGTGTTGTCGCACGGGTCCAGAGGAGGTTTCCGCCCGCGAAACGCCGGTCGAATGCGCTCACGCCGCCCGAGGCCGTGATGGCGTTCTGGTTGGCGAGCGGGATGGCGAGATACTGCTCGTTGCTGCGTGTCCCGGTGTAGGCCATGACGCGCAGGTCGTCTGCAGCGCCGAGCGGCTGATCCAGGACGACGCCGCCCTGGAGGTTGTCGAGCTTGCGCCCTGTTTGAAAGGTCCGTGCCGCAGGAGCCGCCTGGCGGCGATCGCGCTTGACCTCCTCGGCGGTCAGGCCGAGCGGATCCCGGGCATCCGGCAGATTCAAGGCGTTCGCAATCACCCTGAGACTACCGCCGCCGTCGAGCGCGATCGTGAACTTGGTGTTGGCCTGCTCCTTGGCGGCACGGCTCCAATCGCGATAGCCGTCGGTCTGCGCGCGGGACAGATCGACGACATAGTTCAGGCGCCCGGCCTCGCCACCCAGCTTGGTCCCGGCGATCCAGGTGCCGTCGCTGCCGCCCATCAGACGCACGGACAGGGTCGGCTCGGGCGGGCCGTCCTCGGTGAAGACCTGCACGACGCCGCCCGAGTGGTTGCCGTAGAGGGCGGAGAAACCGCCGCGCATCACCTCGATGGACCGCGCCGAGCCCAGATCGAAGAGCCCGGGTCCGCCCTGGCCGTCCGGCGTGCTCGCCGGGATGCCGTCCGCGATGAGCTTGACCCCGCGTGTCCCGAACTGGGCGCGTCCGCCAAAGCCGCGGATCATGATCTGCTCTTCCTGCGCGAAGTTCCCGCGGTTGGTCACAACGGTCCCGGGGACACGCGGCAGATCCTCGGAGATCAGCACCCTTGGCTTTTGATCCTGGATGATCGCCTTATCCAGGACGTCGATGGCGACCGGCAGATCAAAGGTGCTCTCGCCCGAGCGTGTCGCGGTCACCACCAAAGGGGCCAACTCGACGGTCTCCTCCTCGGACTCCACCGTCGGGAGTCCCTGCGCAACCACAGTCCCGGATTGAAGAGCCGCAACCACGAGCGCGAAGCCGCCGAGAGTCGGTCCGGCCTTGAGCTCGTTTCGACCGATCATCGAGCCGGCGGCGCGAGTCACTCGGGGATCCTCATCAGGGTTCGCAGACCAGCCCGTCGTAATGCGCACAGATCCGTGACCAGGCATCCTCCGCGGTCTCGACGAAGCTGAAGAGCGCAAGGTCGTCGCGACCGATCACACCTTCATCGACCAGCGCCTCGAAATCGATGACTCGCTCCCAGAACCGCCGCCCGAAGAGCATGACCGGCATGGGTCGAATCTTCTTCGTTTGAATCAAGCAGAGCGTCTCGAAGAGCTCGTCGAAGGTGCCGAAACCGCCGGGGAAGAATACCAACGCCTTCGCACGCAGCAGGAAATGCATCTTGCGCAGGGCGAAGTAGTGAAACTGGAACGACAGCTCCGGGGTAATGTAGGGATTCGGAGCCTGCTCGTGGGGGAGCGTGATGCTGAGCCCGATCGAGACCGCATCGACGTCGGCGGCACCGCGATTGGCGGCCTCCATGATGCCGGGGCCGCCACCCGTGACGATCACGAAACAGCGTGATTCCGCGTCCTGCTCCTGCTCGGAGACGATGCGCGCGAAACGCCTCGCCTCCGCGTAGAAGTGCGAGCGCTCGAGCGCACGTCGGCAGCGCTCGACTGCCGCTTGCGCCCGTGCGTCAGCCGGCGCGGCAGCCCGTGTACGCTCGGCGTCCACCAGGTTCTGCGCGGCCATCTCGGGATCGAGAATCCGGGCGCTGCCGAAGACGACGATGGTCGACTCGACCCGCTGATCCTGCAGCTCCAGCTCGGGTTTAAGCAGCTCGAGCTGCAGGCGCAGCGGCCGCGCCTCGTCGCGCATCAGAAAATCGACATCCGTGTAGGCGAGACGGTAGGCCGCGGAGCGCGTCTGCGGCGTCGAGCTGGCCTCGGCCGCCCGATCGGCATCCTCTCGGGCGGTCGGCAAGGCGGCGTGGTCGCGGTCGGTCGGCTTCGGCATGGTGCGATGGGTCCTCGGGGGTCGGTTGCAAAATCCGGGTCGGGGCGCCCGCAATGCTCGTAGACGAGCTCGGTCGGATCCTCGGCCGTGATGATGCGGCCCGAGCTGTATCGGTTGAGATACCCCACCAGCGCGGCGAGCGAGGTCGATTCGCACACGATCGTCATCCTCTCCGAAATCGGCACCGTGCAGGGCGGCGCACTCAAGCGGCGCTCGGCCCGGTAAGGTTCGGAGGGGCGAGTTCAGGTAAAGCCCTCCTTGTTTTGGGCCTTCATCCGGGCATCCTCACGCGACACCAAGCCCTTCAGGACCAGCTCCTTGAGGTTCTGATCCAGCGTCTGCATCCCGTGCGCCTGTCCGGTCTGGATCGCCGAATACATCTGAGCCACCTTGGCCTCGCGGATCAGGTTGCGGATGGCCGGCGTGCCGATCATGATCTCATGCGCGGCAACCCGCCCTCCGCCGACCCGCTTCAAAAGCGTCTGCGCGATGACCGAGCGCAGCGACTCCGAGAGCATCGCCCTGATCATCTCCTTCTCCGCAGCGGGAAAGACGTCGATGATGCGGTCGATGGTCTTGGCCGCCGAGGTGGTGTGCAGCGTTCCGAAGACCAGATGCCCGGTTTCGGCCGCGGTCATCGCCAGCCGAATGGTCTCCAGGTCACGCATCTCGCCGACCAGGATGATGTCCGGATCCTGACGCAACGCGGAGCGCAACGCCTCGCTGAAACCGAGCGTGTCGCGGTGGACCTCGCGCTGGTTGACCAGACATTTCTTGCTGGTATGCACGAACTCGATCGGGTCCTCGATGGTAAGGATGTGCGCGTACTCGGTCTCGTTGAGATAGTCGACCATCGCGGCGAGGGTCGTGGACTTACCCGAGCCGGTCGGCCCGGTCACCAGGATGAGACCGCGCGGGACACTCACGATGTCCTTGAAGCTCTCGGGCGCGTTCAGCGCTTCGAGCGATAAGACCTTGGAGGGGATGGTCCGAAAAACAGCACCCGCACCGCGCTTTTGGTTGAAGGCGTTGACGCGGAACCGGGCCAGACCCGGGATATCGAACGAGAAGTCCGTTTCCAGAAACTCCTCGTAGTCCTTGCGCTGCTTGTCGTTCATGATGTCGTAAACAAGCGAGTGCACCGAACGATGCTCCAGCGGCGGGACATTGATTCGGCGCATGTCGCCGTCGACACGGATCATCGGCGGCAAGCCGGCCGAAAGGTGCAAGTCCGAGGCGTTGTTTTTGACGCTGAAGGCCAGTAGTTCGGCGATATCCAAGAATCACTCCCGATTGAACCGCGTCCGGCATGCCATGCTCTAGGATAGCCCGAAGCGCCGGCCTCGGTCTCGATGGATCCATCGGCGGCGGGTTTCGCCCCCGTGCGGTCGACAGTTCCTGAACGATCGCGACCACGCACCACGTCCAAGACCCACCGGAGCCCCAGTCCGATGCTCGATACCCCGAAAACCTCCCCGCGTGTCGCCCTGTTCGCAACTTGTCTCATGAACCTCTTTCGGCCGAACATCGGCTTTGCGACCGCAAAACTCTTGGAGGACGCTGGCTGCGTCGTCTCGGTGCCTTCGAGCCAAACCTGCTGCGGACAGCCCGGCTACAACTCGGGCGACAACGACTCCGCACGCGCACTCGCCAAGCAGGTGATCGCCGCCTTCGAGGACTACGATTATGTCGTCGGTCCCTCGGGCTCCTGCATGGGCACCATCCGCAATGATTACCCCATCCTTTTTGCCGCGGACCGCGAGTGGCGCGACCGCGCCGAGGCCGTTGCGGCAAAAAGCTGGGAGCTGACGTCGTTCCTGGTCGACGTCCTGGGAATCACACGGGTTCAGGCCGGTTTCGACGGCATCGCGACCTACCACGACTCCTGCTCCGGCCTGCGCGGACTCGGCGTCAAGGGCCAGCCGCGACAACTGCTCGCCGGCGTGGAGGGGCTCACCCTGCGCGAGATGACCGACAGCGAGGTCTGCTGCGGGTTCGGCGGGACCTTCTGCGTCGGATATCCCGAGATCTCGGTCAAGATCGTCGACGACAAGATCCGCAACATCCTCGCCACCGGGGCAGACACGCTGATCGGCGGCGATCTGGGCTGTCTGATGAACATCTCCGGGCGGCTGACCCGGATCGGCTCGGCGATCCGGGTCTATCATGTTGCCGAGGTACTGGCCGGAACGGCGGACGGGGCAGGCATCGGGGACGGACGGGGTTGAGCCGTTTCAGCGCGGCGCAAGGACGTTCCCGATGCCGCGAATCGACATCGCCCCCGTCGATCGGATGCGCCATGCCCTTCGATTTTCTCCGTCAAGGTCGGTTCGCGCCGTTAGCCGACCGTTTGCAGGCATTTGTTGTTGCCGACCCTATGCTATCTCGTCACGGACTTCCAACATTCCCCCACCCGACTTATTACCTATTTCCTGGGCTGCGACATCGGCTTAGAGGATGTGGAAAGACCCGTTAGCGTTCCGAACGACCGGTGGTCCGCGATAAGGAGTCACTTCCCATAAGGTGTCCGTTCGCGTGTGGGTCTGTCGTCCCGTTTTGGCGCGAGGGGCGAGAGATGCAGTAGACCTCGACGCTTGTCGCCGCTGCTGGAACGGCATAAAGTTCGATGTATGTAGAACATCCCACAGTTGCAGGGTCATGCAAGAGATCGTCTCCATCCGCGAAGCCAACCAGCACCTATCCCGTTACCTCGAACGGGTCGAGCAGGGTGCCGAGCTCGTCATCACACGGCGCGGCAAACCCATCGCCCGAGTGCTGCCGATCACCGAGGCGAAGCCGCTCCTGACCGACGCCCAGCGCGCCGCCCGCGAGCGGTTGCGGGAGCGCATGAGCCGCGGCTACGCACTCGGCGGCACACGCAGCGACCGCGACAGCCTCCACGAGCGCGGCCAATGAGCCGGCAGCGTTTCAGCGTCGACACCAACATCCTCATCTACAGCATCGACAAAGATGCCGGCCTCCGGCATGAACAGGCGCGTGCGCTCATGGACGCGCTTGCAGACGCCGATTGCGTCCTGATGCTCCAGGCGCTAGGCGAGTTCTTCCACGCCGTGACACGCAAGGCGAAGATGCCCGCGAACGAAGCCGCCGCTTTGGTGCACGACTGGATGGAGCTTTATCCGGTGGCCGCGGCCGACGGGCGCACGCTTCGCGACGCCATCGACCTGAAGAACGCGCATGGGTTCGGCTTCTGGGATGCCATGCTGGTGGAGGCCGCCAGGGTTGCCGGCGTGACACGGTTCCTCACCGAAGACATGCAAGACGGTCGCAGGGTTGGAGCCCTGCGCCTGGAGAACCCGTTCAAGGCGGACTTCGAGCTTGGCCTCGATTGAACGCCCGCAAAAGTCCGACTCGCCTATACCTCGGCATCCGCTCTTCGACGTGTCCCCGGACCAGATCGCAGCCCTCGACGACGAAGGACTGCGCCTGCTGATCGCTCGGCTGTGCGAGGCCGACCTGCGGCGCCGGAGGCTTGCTACCAGTGCCGTCCTTTACGGCGGCAACCAGATCGCTGCAGATGGCGGTATCGACGTGCGCATCGAATTGCCTGCCGACACGCCGATCGACGGCTTCATCCCCCGACCGGCGACCGGCTTTCAGGCCAAGGCCGACGACATGCCGGCAAGCGAGATCGTCAAAGAGATGCGCCGGGAGGTGACGCAACCCGACGGCACCAAGACTCGGCGTCTGCGCCCGAGTGTTCGTGCACTGGCGGCAGAGCGTGGGGCCTATGTGATCGTCAGCTCTAAGGGTTCCACCGCCGACTCGAGGCTGACGGAGAGACGCGATGCCATGCGCGCCGCCGTTGCCGACCTCCCGGGCAGCGACGCCCTGCACCTCGACTTCTATGATTGGACCCGCATGGCCACTTTGGGTGCGCTCTTATCCCGGCGTCGTGCTCTGGGTCTTGGACCGGATCGGCCAAGGGCGAGTCAGCTCGCCGCCAGACTCCGCGCAAAGGGCAGTCGAGCCGTCCTGATGTTGGCTCGGAGGCACAGAGGATCCACAGCAGGTCTTGGCGGGGCAGATGGCGGTAGGCAATGATCACATCAATCCTTTCGGTAGAGTACCCACGCCGACACTCTATGGATTGGGCGAAGCGATACCCCGAGACCCGGCTACCGCGGCTGATGGACGTAATCCCGGTCATGGAGAAGCAGGATGGCAAACCCGCGTGGAGCGAGATCGCTTTGTCCCTCCTTATTGAAGCACCGGATCGTGCAGTCATGCTCAAGGGATTGGCGGAAGGACTTCGCCCGAGTTCATGGTCCGGCTCGCTGGCCGTTGTCTTGGAACAGCGGCGCCCGTTAATTCAACGTTTTTTCAATGACGAGGACCCGGCAGTCCGCCAAGCCGCCCGCGCGATCGATCACAGCCTACAACGTGAGATCGACGCCGAGGCCGAGCGCGACGAGCGCGAGATCAAGCGCGACGAGCGCTTCGAATAGCCACACCCGCACCCCGATGGTGATGCTCTGCGCCAACCAGTTGTAATAGAATGATTTTTCAGGACAGGAGACGAATCCGCCCTGCATCGAGAGCTCGTAGGCATCGCGCTTAAGTAATCGCCATCGGACCGCCTGCCGCAACGTCCGGCTGTCGGCTTCTGCGACAAAAGCTGCCGTGGCAGCATCCAACTCAGGCGGTCGCTCAACGGCGTAAGCACGCGCCCAAACTCGGGGTCGCAGGTGACCGCAACGCGCGTCGAGTCGCCACTCGGCAGGACGGGTTGAGCGGCAGCTTCCGGTCGATTCCGGGCTTAGGGAAAACCGCAAGCCGAACGAGAATCGCGGAGCCACTTGCTGGATTAGTAACGGCGGAATCGTCCCGAAAAATCGGCGAGGACGACTCTGAGGGCTTTTTGTGAAATAAGGTGATCGACAACGCGATCGCGAAACTGTACGGCGGATGACCCTGCGCCCATCCGACCGACATCCAACCAGAGGCTTCGAGGGCACGCTCATTGGACATCCGCTCCCAAGAGTTTCAAACGCGCGCGATCGCCGCGCTCCATGACGCCAGCCTTCAACAGGCGCTGGACAAGGCGCGCGACGGCTTCGTCGCCAAGCGCGCAGTCCAGGTCGCCGAGCTGTCCGAGTTCGAGGCGTTGCGCGAGGCGGCCAAGACGCTCAAGGACCACGTCCTCGATCATCTCGATCACTACCTGGAACGCTACGAGGCGGCCGTCGTCGCAGCCGGCGGGCAGGTCCACTGGGCCCGCGACGACGCCGAGGCCCGCCGGATCATCCTCGACATCTGCAAACGCGTGGATGCGCGCACCGTCACCAAGGGAAAATCGATGGTATCGGAGGAGATCGGTCTCAACACGGCGCTGATCGACGCCGGTCTGACCGTGGTCGAGACCGACCTGGGCGAGTACATCATCCAGCTTGCCGGAGAGGCGCCTTCGCACATCATCGCCCCGGCCGTGCACAAGACCCGCGAGCAGGTCTCGGACCTCTTCGAGAAGGCGCACGGCGGACCGCGCCTGACCGAGATCGCGGACCTGGTCGACGCGGCTCGTCTCGCGCTGCGCGAGCGCTATTTCCAGGCCGATGTCGGCATCACCGGCGGCAACTTCCTGATCGCCGAGACCGGGTCAAGCCTGATTGTCACCAACGAGGGCAACGGCGATCTCACCCAGACGCTCGCACGGGTGCACATCGTCACCGCCGGCATCGAGCGGGTCGTACCCGCGCTGGACGATGCGACACTCTTCCTGCGCCTGCTCGCGCGCAGTGCCACCGGTCAGGAGACCGAGACCTACACGACCATCTCGACCGGACCCAAACGGGCGGGCGACCTCGACGGGCCGGAGGAATACCATGTCGTCCTGGTCGACAACGGCCGTTCGCGCATGCTCGCCGGACCCTTTCGCGAGATGCTGCGCTGCATCCGTTGCGGCGCCTGCATGAATCACTGTCCGGTCTACGGCGCCATCGGCGGCCATGCCTACGGCTGGGTCTATCCCGGCCCCATGGGCTCGGTGCTGACCCCGTTGATCAAGGGCCTGGACGCCGCCTACGACCTTCCCAACGCCTGCACCCTGAACGGCCGCTGCGCATCGGTCTGCCCGGTGAAGATCCCGTTGCCGGATCTCCTGCGCCGACTGCGCTACGAGCAGTTCAAGCAGTCGATCACCCCGCGTCACAAGCGCTATGCGCTCGGCGCCTGGCGCCTTCTGGCGACCCGACCCAAGCTCTACCACGCGCTGGAGCGGCTGGCCGCGCGTGCGCTCGCCGCGATCGGCGGTCGTGCGGGACGCATCCGCCGCCTGCCGGGGGCCGGCGGCTGGACCGAGGCACGCGATCTCCCCGCCCCGCCGGGCCGAACCTTTCTGGAACGCTGGCAGACCGAGCGAGGACAGTCATGAGCAGCGCGCGAGAGGACATTCTGGATGCCGTGCGTCGCGCACGGGGGCGCGAACCACTTGATGCGCGCACCCGCGCAACACTGGATGCACGCATCGCCACACCGGTGCGGCATCTCCGCCCGGACTTCGATGAAGACCTGACCGCACGCTTCATCCGCAAGCTCGAAAGCCGCTCGGGCACGGTCGCGCGCGTTGCCGACCGCGCGCAGATCCCGGTCGCCGTGGAGACCTTCCGGTCGGCTCACGGCCTCGCCCCGCGCGCCGCCGTCGGCGCCGGGTTGAAGGACCTCGACTGGCCCGCCGACTGGACCATCCTTTACAACCGCGCCGGAATCGAGGAGACCCTGTCGGTCACACCCGCCTTTGCGGCAATCGCCGAGACCGGCACCCTCATGCTCCTTGCCTCCCCCGACAGCCCGACCACCCACAACTTCGTCCCGGACAACCAGGTCGTGGTTCTGGAGACCGCGCGGATTCTCCGGCACTTCGAGGACGGCTGGACAAGCTTGCGCGAGCGCACGGGCGGCATGCCGCGGGCCGTCAACCTCGTCTCGGGCCCCTCGCGCACGGCCGACATCGAGCAGACCATCCAGCTCGGCGCCCACGGGCCGCGGCGGTTGCATGTGTTGCTGGTGGACTGATGGAATACTGCAGCCGGTTGTCCCGCAAACCGATGTCGTTTTCGGGTCGCCGACATCTGCGATCGACAACGCCAAAAGGACGCGACACAGGGCATGGCAAAACGCAACGGACCGGAGTTTCTGAGATTCTGTATCCCTATCGTCGAGGTTCTGCGTGAGCTGGGTGGGTCCGGGCGTCCCGCCGAGGTGACGGATCTCGTGATCGACCGCATGCGCATCCCAGAAGCGGAGCAGGAGGTCACCAACAAGAACGGCGGCTCACGGATCCGCAACCAGATTGCTTGGGCACGGTTTTACATGGTCAAGGCGGGTCTGATCAGCTCGTCACAGCGAGGCATTTGGGACGTCACCGAAAAGGGGCGCACAAGCGATCTGGATCGGGAGTTCGTTCTCACGCTGTTCCGGGGCGCGCAACGGGAGTTCATCTCGGAGCGCAAATCCGTGCAGGATGTCGAGCCAAGCCCAGCGGATGTCCAGATAAATCCCGACAGCGTCGACGAGCACCTCGATTACAAGACGTTACTGCTTGCAACGCTCCAAGCGCTTCCGCCTGAAGGGTTCGAGCGGATCTGCCAGCGCCTGTTGCGCGAATCGGGGTTTCAACAGGTCGCCGTCACCGGTCGCTCGGGCGATGGCGGAATCGACGGCCATGGAATCCTGCAGATCAACCCGCTTGTATCCTTCAAGGTCCTTTTCCAATGCAAGCGGTACCGCGGAGCCGTACCCGTGTCCGCCATTCGCGATTTTCGCGGTGCACTTCAGGGCCGCGCCGACAAGGGGATCGTCCTGACAACCGGGACCTTTACGACCGACGCCAAACGCGAAGCGATCCGTGACGGGGCGACGCCCATCGAGTTGGTTGACGGGGACAAGTTGGTCGAGATGTTCGAGGCGCTCGGAACACACCGCCGCCCGACGCCTCGCGTGTCGGGTCGAATGAGCGAGACCCTACAAAACGCAGTAGACTCCTCGTCGCAAGGCCGAGGACGCGCATTTCCGTCACGCTGCTTTTCGCTGCCGCCGCCGGTGGTACTTTGTTTCGAAATCCTGACCATCGCGTGACCTGGCGCAGAGCGTCGGGGGCATGCGAGACACTGCAGAGCGGTGTCGTGAGGTTCTCAAGGTTTAGGCGGCCGGTCTCATGCGCCGCGCCGCCGGAGACGGGGCGGCAGCAGCTCGCGGTACGAGGCAGCACGCCGGCAAAGAGTCATCTCGAACCACCGCAACGGGCCGGAGGATGTTCTGATTGGAAGCCGCCCGCCTTGACCTCCCCGACTCGGGAGAGCAGGAAATGCTCTCCGCACTGACCGAGCAAGCCTATCGGCAGCTCCCGATCGCCTTGGTGGTGAGCTTGATCAACGCATTCCTCCTCGTGGGTGTTCTTTGGGGAGGTATCGAGAGCGCGACTCTGCTCATCTGGCTGTTCTGTCTCGTTTCAGTGACCGCATTCCGATTCGGGACCCTGCGCGGTTTTTTGAATCCGCCGCGTAGGGCACGCGTCGGGGATGCCGTCTGGGGCCGCAGATTCGTTAAAGGCGCTTGCGCGGCCGGCTTGGTGTGGGGAGGAGCGGCGATCTTCCTGTTCCACCCGAGCTCCTTTACGCATCAGGTCTTTCTTGCCTTCGTGCTGGGCGGAATAGTCGCAGGAGGTGTACCCCTGCTGTCTCCGCTGAGTCGAGCCTATCCGTGCTTTGCAATCCCCATCGTGCTGCCCATGATACTCAGCATGGCCCTGGTCGGCGACCGAGTGCACTTGATCATGGGGCTGATGATCCTGGTGTTCGGTATCGCCATGCTGCTCTCCTCCGCGCGTGTGAATAAATTGTTCCGAGATTCCAACGACATGCGCTTGAAGCTCGCGTCCTCGATTGCCGAAGGTTCGACGCTTCAAGAGATGTTGCGTATCGACGAGCTCACACGGATCGGAAATCGGCGCCTCTTCGAAGAGCACCTCGCGAGTGAATGGAAACGCGCCGATCGAGCACGCAATACCCTTGCCGTCATTTCAGCCGACGTCGACCACTTCAAAGCATACAACGACCGTTACGGACACCCGGCCGGGGACCGCTGCCTGATCAGCGTCGCACAGAGCATGGCCGCGGCCCTGCAACGACCGGGTGACGCAGCAGCCCGCATCGGCGGAGAGGAGTTCGCCTTCATTCTCCCGCAGACGGGCTTGCTCGGCGCAGAGCAGGTCGCAGAGCGGATCCGCAAGGCCGTCTGCGACCTGAACCTGCCGCATGCCGCCTCGCCCATCGCCGAGCGCGTGACGGTCAGCTTGGGTGTCGCATCCTCCGACCATAGCTCCGTTGCTTCGCCGGCGGATCTGATCCGTGCGTCCGATGCAGCCCTCTACGAAGCCAAGCGCCGAGGACGCAACCAGGTCGCGACCATCGCTCCCTGAGCCCGGCCTCGTCGTTTTCCTTTACGGTCGAAGACCCGGACAGCGACGGCATGATTTGGCCTTGATGAGCGTTGGATTCCGGGGTTGTCGTCCGAGCAGTCGCGCTTCGACGGAGGAAAGGTGCCGCCGTTGACGCCGGCTAGAGCGCAAGACACACCTGCACCGTGCCCGGGTCGTCGGGATCGCGCCGCTGCTCGAACCCCAGCCCGGTGCAGAGGCCGAGCATGGCCCGGTTGTCCCGGAGCACGTCGCCGCAGACCTCGCGGATACCGCGCTGCCGGGCGTAGTCCAGGATCCGACGCATCATCAGCTTGCCGAGACCCAATCCCTTCATGGGTCGGCCGACGATGATCGCGAACTCGGCGCGACCGCCGTCCGCGTCGGCGATCAGGCGCACCACGCCGTAGATATCGCCGGCTCCGGCATCGCGAGGCTCGGTGAGGACCAGGGCCATCTCGCGCTCGTAGTCGATCTGGGTGAGACGCGCGGCGGCGGCCGGGTCGAGCGCGCGCATGGGCGCGAAAAACCGCGGTCGCACCTCCTCCGGGGTGAGCTTGGCGAAGGCGTCCTGCAACGCCGGCTGGTCTTCGGGTCGGATAGGTCGGAGCAGCAGGCAGCGCCCGTCGGGGAGCCGGATCTCTTCTTCCAATTCCTTCGGATAGGGGCGGATGGCGAGACGCCGCGCCGCTGGACCGGCAGATGCGGCCAAGGCGATTCGGGCGTCGAGGGCGATGACGCCGAAGGGGTCGAACAAGAGCGGATTGATGTCCAGCTCGCGGATCTCGGGGATGTCGATGACGAGCTGGGAGACCCGCACCAGCGTGAGGGCCAAGGCGTCCAGGTCCGCGGGCGGCTGACCGCGCACGCCCTTCAGCACCCTGCAGATGCGGGTGCGCGAGACCAGCTCTCGCGCCAGCCGCAGGTTCAGCGGCGGCAGTCCGATCGCGCGGTCCGCGAGCACCTCCACCGCGGTTCCGCCCTGCCCGACCAGGATCACGGGGCCGAACTGGGCGTCCTCGGCGGCGCCGACAATCAGCTCGTGGGCACCGGGGCGACGCACCATGGGCTGAACCGCAAAGCCCTGAATACGGGCCTGCGGATGGGTCTCGCGGATCCGTGCCGACATGCCCCGTGCGGCCTCGAGCACGGCGCCCGGACCGATCAGGTCGAGCACCACACCGCCGACGTCGCTCTTGTGGCCGATGTCAGGCGAGAGGATCTTGAGCACCACCGGCCCGCCCAGCTCGGCGGCAACGCGCGCCGCCTCCTCGGGCGATCCGGCCGAGCGTGTCGTCACCACGGCCACGCCGTAGGCGGCGAGCACGCGCTTCGCCTCGGGCTCGGTGAGCCCGCTCCGCCCCTCGGCCAAAGCCGCGGCGACCAAAGCGGCAACCGCGCCGGTGTCGGGCAAGAAGGTGTCGGGAAGCGACGGCGGGGTCTCGGTCAGCAACGCTTGGCTGCGGCGATAGCGAACCAGGTACATGAAGGCGCGGACCGCCTGCTCCGGAGTCGGGTAGGTGGGGATCTGCCGATCCGCGAAGAGCCGGCGCGCCTCGGTCATGGCCCCGTTGCCGACCCAGCTCGTCAGGAGCAGCGGGCCGCCCGACTCGGACGGGGAATCAGCCACTGCCTCGGCCGCCTCGCGCGCCGAGACGACCGCGGTGGGACAGTGCATCGCGAGGATCGCGTCCACGCTCGGATCCTTGCGCAGCACGGCAAGCGCCTCGCGATAGCGAGCACCGTCCGCGTCCCCGATGATGTCGACCGGATTGCCTCGGGACCAGGTGGGCGGCAGGTGACGGTCGAGCTCGGCCAGGGTCGCCTCCGAGAGGGTCGCGAGCCGGCCGCCCTCGTCGATCAAGGCGTCGGTCGCGAGCACGCCCACACCGCCCCCGTTGGTCAAGATGGCCAGCCGATCGCCCGGTGTCGGCCGGGCCAGGGCCAGGATCTCGACCGCGTCGAACAGCTCCGCGAGGGTGAAGACACGCAGGATGCCGGCCCGATCGAAGGCGGCCTGGCAGACCGCGTCGCTGCCGGCAAGCGCCCCGGTATGGGAAGCGACGGCCCTTGCGCCTTCCGCGTGGCGCCCGGCCTTGACCGCCACCACCGGCTTGATCCGCGCGGCGGCGCGCGCCGCGGACATGAACCCGCGCGCATCGCCGACCGATTCGATGTAGAGCAGGATGGCGCGTGTGCCCGGGTCACCGGCCAAGGCATCCAGCAGATCCCCGAAGTCCAGATCCGCCATGTCGCCCAGCGAGACCAAACAGGAGAAACCGATTCCACGGGCGTCCGCCCAATCGAGCACAGAGGTGATGACGGCGCCGGACTGGGAAACGAAGGCAATGTTGCCGGATCGCGCCGAGCGGTGCGCGAAGCTTGCATTCAGCCCGATGGGCGGGACCAGGAGACCGACACAGTTCGGACCCAGAATCCGCAGCCCGGAACGGCGCGCGGCCTCGGTCAGCGCCTGCTGGAGTGCGCCGCCGCGGGCCTCGCGGACCTCGCCGAACCCGGCGGTCACGATGACCGCCGCCCGCGCGCCCTGTCGACCCAAGGCCGCGACGACCTCGGGCACGGCGTCGGGCGGGGTGCAGACCACACCGAGGTCGGCGGTTCGGGGAAGATGCTCCAGGTTCGGATAACAGCGGCTGCCGGCGATCCTGGCGTGCCGCGGATTGACCGGCATCACGGGTTGCTTGAAGGCCCCGTCGAGCAGATTCGCGGCGAGCACGGCCCCGATCGACCCGGGCGTGTCGCTGGCCCCGACCAAGGCGATCGAGCGGGGGTGGAAGAGGGCGTCCAGATGCCTAGCGGTCATGGCGCGACGGCCTCCCAATAGGCATCGACCCGGGCCTGAATCGCGGCGATCAGCTCGTCTCGGCGGGTCGGCTCGAAGAGGTGACGGAAGCGCCCTTGGGTTTCCAGATAGCGCTCGACCGGCACCCGACGTACCGTCGGCTTCGTATGGACAACTCGGCCTTCGCGATATTCCTTGAGCGGCCAGAGGCCGGTCTTGACCGCGAGCTTGCCGATCTCGACGGTGCGGCGCGGGTCGAAGTCCCAGCCGGTCGGACAGGGCGCGAGGGCCAGCAGCAGGCGTGGTCCCTTGATCGAGAGGGCGGTCTCGACCTTGCGAGCCAGGTCCAGCGGCTCGGCCCCGACGAGCGTGGCCGCGTAGGCGGGCTTGTGCGCACACCAGATCGCGAAAAGGTCCTTCTTCTCGCCCGCGAAGCCGCCGGGGCCGCGGCAGGTGGCGGTGCGAGCGCCGTGGGGAGTGGCCGGCGAGGTCTGCTGACCGGTGTTCCCGTAGCCCTCGTTGTCGTAGACGATGTAGAGAAAGTCCAGTCCGCGCTCGATGGCCCCGGAGGTGGCCGACAAGCCCATGCCGTAGGCGGAGCCGTCGCCGGTCAGTGCGACGACCTGCAGATCCTCCTCGGGCGCCATCCGACCCTGCGCGATCAGGATGTCGAGCGCATCGCGCACGCCCTGCGCCCCGGCCGGCGCCGAGGCCATGGCGGTGTAGAGCCAGGAGCCCCGAAACGGCGTGAAGGGATAGACCGAGAGTAGGGTCATGCAGCCGGCGGCGTTGACGAAGACGGATCGACCGCCGAGCTGGTCGTAGATCTGATGCAGGGCCTGGAGCCCGCCGCAGCCGGCGCACATGGGCGTGCCGGTGCCGAGCAGGCGGGCGGAGGGCAGGTCCTTGACACTGTGAAAGCGGGTCTCGCTCATGATCCTGGATCCTCCAGACGGTTGCGCTCCGCATGGGCAAGGGTTTGGAGCTTGCGCACCTCGCGCAGCTCCTCCTGCGTGTAGAGGAGACGCGGCGGCGGCGCCTCGCCCCGGTCCGCGGCCTCGGCGGCGAGACGCGCCATCTCGAAGAGCTCCCCCTGCGCGATGTCCCGGCCGCCCAAACCGCCGATGAAGCTCAGCAGGATAGGTGCATCGCCGAGCCCGTACAGCGCCTAGCACAGCTCGCCCTGAAGCACCCCGCCGAAACCGAACGACAGGTTTTGGTCGACGACCGCAACCGCGCGCTTTCCGGCAAGGGCCCGCCGCAGGGCCTCCTCGGGGAAGGGCCGCAACAGGCGCGGTCGCACCAGTCCGACCCGGCGACCGGCCGTGCGCAGGGCGTCCACGGCCGCCATCGCCTTGGTGGCGAACGAGCCGATCATGACGAAGCAGATCTCGGCGTCCTCGCTGCGGTAGAGCTCCAGGGCGTCGTAGACCCGGCCGAATCGCTCGCCCCATTCGGCGCCCGCCTCCGCGTAGACCTGCAGCCCGTTCCGGGCAGCCAGGTGGGTCTCGTAGCGGAAGTAGGAATAGGGACCGCCGCCCAGCACCGCGACCGCCTGGCTCTCGGGCTGACTGGCGCGGAACCGGATGTCGCGGGGCTGGAACGGCGGCAGGAAGGCGTCGACCTCCCGCGGCTCCGGCAGCACGACCGGCTCGCGTGTGAAGGAGAGATAAAAGCCGTCCAGATTGACGATGACCGGCAATCTGACCCGCGGATCCTCGGCGACCCGATAGGCGATCGGCAGGTTGTCGAGCACCTCCTGACAGGTCGCACAGTGGATCTGCAGGAAGCCGCAATCGCGCGCGGCGAGGATGTCGTTGTGGTCCGGCTCCAGCGTGATCGGGGTGGCGAGCCCGCGCGAGACGTTCGCGAGGACGAAGGGAGCGCGCCAGCCGGCGACCGTGTAGAGCATCTCCATCGCGTAGAGGAGTCCTTGGCTGGAGGTGGCCGTGAAGACCCGGACACCGGTCGCCGCCGCCGCGCCCGCAGCGGTCAGCATGGCATGCTCGGACTCCAGTGTGACCAATCGGCCGGGCATCTCTCCGCTGTCGATCCAGCCCGCGAGGGCCTCGATGATCTCGGTCTGGGGCGTGATGGGGAAGGCGGGCACATAGTCGACCCGCGCCAGGCGGGCGCCGCGGGCGACGGCCGCGTTGCCGGTCAGGAGCATTCCGGTCATGGCTGTGCACTCCCGATGTCTGCCTCGGGGACCGTGTCGATGGCATGTGGCGGGCATTGGGCCACGCACACCAGGCAACCCTTGCAGTGGTCGTAGTCGATCTTCGGTCTGCCGTCCTCGACCCGGATGGCCCCGTCCGGACAGAAGGCCGAGCAGACCCACCAGCAGCCGTTGCAGCGGTCGTCGTCGATGACCGGCCGCAGCGTGCGCCAAAGACCGGTCGGGACCGCCTCGCTGGTGAGTGAGGCATGGATCACCGGGGCGCTGATGCACGCCTCCTCGAAGGGCAGATCGACCCAGTTCGGCGCGGGCTCGGCATCCGCCGCGGCTGCGGGTCCGGGCGTGACGCACCCGGCCCGGGAGGCGACCTGCTCGAAGGCGGCCCGGGCCTGCTCGAGGTTGCGCTCCAGGACGGACGCGCCCAATCCGGCCAGCTCGTCCCGGATCGCCTGCTCCAGCCGCTCGAGGGTCACGAAGCCCAACAGACGTGCAGCCGCGGCGGCGCAGACCGTGCCCACGACAGGCAGATCAGCACGATCCGCGAGCGAGCCGGCGAGGACATCGGCGAGCCGAAAACCGACCGGGGTATTGGCGAGTCCCAACCGGTCCCGCCAGACCTCCGGCGCCTCCGGGCTGTTCACGAGCAGGACGCTGTGCGCATCCAGCCCGACCAACACGCCCGCGGCCGGTACCGAGATCAGGGAGGGGTCGGCGACCACCGCCAAGTCCGGACAGACGATGATGCCGCGCTCGCGAATCGGTCGGTCATCCACCCGGACGTAGGCGAAGATGGGCGCACCGCGGCGCTCGGCCCCGTAGCGGGGCGCGTCCTGCACCTGGTATCCCGAGAGGAAGCAGGCGCTGCCCAGGATACGGCTCGCGGTCTTCATCCCTTGACCGCCTCGACCGTGGAATCGGATGCGGACCATGGCTCGACCCTCGCCGATCAGAGGTATCCGGGTGCGCAGGAGAAGAGCGAGTAGCGGCGCAACCCCATCGCCTTGCGCACCCGTGCTTCGGCCATCTCGACCGCCGCCTGGCGCGGCAGGATCGCACGCGCCATGGCCGTCTCCAGCACGATGCGGGTATTGCGCCGGATCTTCTCCTCGATCGCCTGGAGTGCCGCGGTCTCGGTCGCCCCGCGCAGCTCCATGGCCGCGCAGATGACCCCGCCGGCGTTGGCGATGAAGTCGGGGACCACCAGGACGTCGCGCGCGTGGAGGATCCGCTCGGCCTCCGCGGTGAAGGGGATGTTGGCGCCCTGCACCACCAGCCGCGCCCGGAGTCGGTCCACGTTGGAGGCATCCACCACATCCGGGCGCGCCGCAGGGATCCAGACATCGCAGGGCAGACCGACCACCGCGTCGCGGTCGAGCGGTTCGCCCCGCGGGGAATCGGCGACGCTGAGACCCTCGTCCTTCAGCCGGATCAGGGCCCGGACGTCGAGACCCTCGGGGTCATGCACGGCGCCCTGCGAGTCGGCAGCGCCGACCAGGACAGCGCCGGCATCGGTCAGAAAGCGCGCCGCATTGCGGCCGACGGCGCCGAAGCCCTGGACCACGACGCGTGCGCCCTGAAGCATAGAACCGCCCTGCTCCAAGGCGACCTCGGTGGCCTTGAGCAGGCCCCAGCCGGTGGCGCCGATCTTGTCGAGCGGGATGCCGCCGATCTCTTCGGGCAGACCCACCGATCGGCCGATCTCGTCCCTGACCCAGGCCATGCATTCCTCGTCGGTGCCCATGTCGGGGCCGAAGATATAGTCCTCCTCGGTGCGCAATGCCTTGGCGAAGGCACGGATCAGCGTCTCCTTGCGCCCTTTGTCCATCCGCGGATCGCCGAACAGCACGGACTTGCCACCCCCGTGCGGCAGACCGGCGGCCGCGTTCTTCAGCGTCATGGCGCGAGCGAGCCGAAAGCACTCCTCGACGCTCACGTCCTCGGCCATCCGCAGCCCGCCGATCGACGGACCGCAGGCGACGTTGTCCACGACCAGGATGCCGCGCAGCCCGATCGACGGCTCGTAGACATGCAGAATCTTGGCCGGGCCGAGCGTGTCGGCAAAGACGAAGCAGTTTTCCATGAGCACCCCCGAAGACTCCAAGCGACACTGACTGCTCACACACAAAGCATAGGCCAGGCGAGGCGATCGGGGGAGCTTATCGAGGTATGGGTCGGTCAAGCCTATCGCGGCGAGCGGTGGGCCGATTCCGGTCTTCCGGTCGATACCTCGCGCGCGTTTCGGGTTAATCTGCGGAGGACTCATGGAAGCAGACCCGCACCAGACCCGTGCCCCATTACGCCACACCGACCGAGCCCGCACCGACGTCCGGCATCGACGCGCTCATCGAGCGCTCGCTCCTGCTCGACCTCGAGACCGGGCCGGACGGCGCGATCCACAAGATCGGCGCGATCAGACAGGGGCGCGAGTTCCGTCGCCAAGGGCGATTCGATCCGGCGCGTGCGCTCGATGATCTGGCGCGGTTTGCAGGCGATGCGAGCTTTGTCGTCGGCCACAATCTGCTCGGGCACGATCTGCCGACACTGCGCGCCCGAGCGCCGAGTCTGGACCTGCTCGGGCGGCGCATCATCGACACCCTGTATCTGTCTCCCTTGGCCTTTCCGGCAAACCCCTATCACCGGCTGGTCAAGGACTACAAGCTGGTGCGCGACAGCGTCGCCGACCCGGTTCAGGACTGCCGGCTGGCCGAGCAGGTGCTGCGCGAGCAGGTCGACGAGCTGGCGCGGCGCGCAGCCAACGGAATCGTCGACGGAAACGCGGGCGGGGCCCGAGGCGGCGAGCGCGACCTGATCCGGGTCTTCCAGTTCTGTTTCCGCGGCGCGACCCTGCTGGAGGCCAACGCCACCGGCGGCGACGGCCTGGCCGCGGTCTTTCGGCTGCTCTCGGGCGAGCTGCCGAGCGTCACCGAGGTGCGCAAGATCCTGCTGGCCCGCTGGCAGGGCCGTGCCTGCGCGAGCGCCGCCCCGCGTCTGATCCTGGATCATCTCGCGAACCCCGACCGCCGCCCCGTCCTTGCCTATGCCGCGGCCTGGCTTCAGGTGGCCGGCGGCAACTCGGTGCTGCCGCCCTGGGTGCGGCATCGCTTCCCGGCGACCGTGACGCTGCTCAAGGCCCTGCGGGACACACCCTGCGGAGATCCGGGGTGTGCTTGGTGCCGAGAGGCGAACGACCCGCGGGCGCAGCTCGGACGCTGGTTCGGCTTCGATGACTTCCGCGCCGAGCCGCAGGCGCAGGACGGCGGGAGCCTGCAGGAGATCGTCGTCCGCGACGGCATCGCGGATCGCTCGCTCCTCGCGATCCTGCCCACCGGTGGCGGCAAATCGTTGTGCTTTCAGCTGCCGGCCCTGGTGCGCGCGCATCGGCGCGGCACCCTGAGCGTCGTCATCTCGCCCCTGCAGGCCCTGATGAAGGACCAGGTGGACAACCTGGTGAAGAAGACGGGTGCCACCAGTGCGGCTGCCATCTACGGCCTCTTGACCCCGCCGGAGCGCGGCGACGTGATGGAGCGGGTGCGCCTCGGCGATATCGCCCTGCTCTACATCTCCCCGGAGCAGCTGCGCAACCGCTCGGTGGCCGACATGCTGGCCAGTCGCGAGATCGGCTGCTGGATCTTCGACGAGGCCCACTGCCTGTCGAAATGGGGCCACGACTTCCGCCCCGACTATCTCTATGCCGGGCGGTTCATCCGCACCCTGGCCGAGCGCCAAGGCGCGCCGGTCCCGCCCGTGGCCTGCTTCACGGCCACGGCCAAGCGCGACGTGAAGGCCGAGATACTGGCCTATTTCCGCGAGGAGCTGGGTTTGGATCTGGTCGATTACGCGGGCGGGGTCGAGCGCGACAATCTGGAATTCGAGGTCCAGGTCGTCGGCAAGCACGAGAAGGACGCCCGGATCCACGCCATCCTGACCGAGCACCTCGGCACGCCGAGATCGCGCGAGGATCCGGACCCGACCGGCGGCGCGGCTGTGGTCTACGCCTCGACGCGCAAAGGCACCGAGGCGCTGGCAGATCGCTTGGGCCGCCAAGGCTGGGCGGTCGATGCCTTCCACGCCGGCATCCCGGCGCCGGAGAAAAAGCGCATCCAGGAGGCCTTCGTCACCGGCGAGCTGCAGGTCATCTGCGCCACCAACGCCTTCGGGATGGGCGTGGACAAGTAGGACGTGCGCCTGGTCGTGCATGCCGACATCCCGGGCTCGCTCGAGAGCTATATCCAGGAGGCCGGGCGAGCCGGGCGCGATCGCAAACCCGCGGCCTGTGTCCTGCTCTACGACGAGCAGGACATCGAGTCGCAGTTTCGCATGGAGGCCCTCTCCGAGCTGTCGCGCCGCGATATTGCCGAGATCCTGCGCGGTGTGCGTCGGGCCAAGCGCGACCGCGAGGGCATCGTGGTCGTCACCAGCGGCGAGCTGCTGCGCGACGAGGACCTCAGGCTGGGCTTCGATCCCGAAGCCACGGACGCCGATACCCGGGTGCGCATCGCCATCGCCTGGCTGGAGCGTGCCGGGCTGGTCGAGCGCAACGAGAACCGCACCTTCGTCTTTCAGGGCCGCCCCGCGGTGGCGAGCCTGGAGGAGGCCGAGCGGAAGATCCGCGGGCTGGGTCTGTCGGCCGCCCAGGGCCAGCGCTGGCTGGCGATCCTGGAGGCGATGCTCAACACCGACCCGGACGACACCTTCACGGCCGACGAGCTGGCACGCCTGCCTGCCTTCGCGCGAGCCAAGGAGGGTCAGGCCGGTACGCCCGACCCGATCCCGCCCTGGGATCGCGGCGACACCCCCTCGCAGCGCGTCCTGCGCACCCTGCACGATATGGCCGGCGCCGGCCTCTTGCGCGACGGTCCGCAGCTCACCGCCTTCGTCAGCCACAAGGTCAAGAATCACTCTGCCTTGATCCTCAAGCGTGTGGCGCGTCTGGAGCGGGCCATGCTGGATGCCTTGCGCGAGCAGGCCCCGGACGCCCAGACCGGCGTCTGGCTGCCGCTCTCGCTACGCCGTCTCAACCAGCATCTGCTCGATCAGGGCTACGACAGCAACCCCGAGACCCTGCGCATCCTGCTCAAGGGCCTGACCTTGGACGGTCGCGGTCTAGCCGGTGCCCGCGGCAGCCTGGATCTGCGCCAGACCGACCGCGACCACTACCGCCTGCGCCTGCATCGTGATTGGCCGACCCTGCATCGCACCGCCGAACGCCGCCGCGCCGTGGCCCACCGCATCCTCGAGACCCTCCTGGCCAAGCTCCCGGACGACGCCCCCGCCAAGAGCGAGCTGCTGGTGGCCTTCGGCACCGACGAGCTCACCGGCGCGCTGCGCGGTGATCTGGCCCTGTCCGCCGAGCTGCGCGACCCGCTGGCGGCAGCCGAGCGCGGCCTGCTGTTCCTGCACGAGCACGGCGCCATCATCCTGCAAGGCGGATTCGCGGTGTTCCGCTCGGCCATGACCCTGCGTCTACTCCCGCAGGCGAAGGGGCGACGCTACAGCGAGGCCCAGTACCAGCCGCTGGCCCAGCACTATCGCGAGCGAGTGTTTCAGATCCATGTCATGAACGAGTACGCCCGACTGGGCGCGGAGAAGATCCGCCAGGCCCTGAGCCTGGTGACCGGCTACTTCACGCTCGGCAAAGAGGCGTTCGTGAAACGCTGGCTCGCCGACCGCCGCGAGCAGCTCCTGCGCGCGACCACCGCCGAGTCCTTCCGCCGGATCGTCGAGGATCTGGGCAACCCCGAGCAGATCGAGATCGTCGCCGCCCCCGAGGACGGCAACCGTCTGGTACTGGCCGGACCCGGCTCGGGCAAGACCCGCGTCATCGTCCACCGCTGCGCCTATCTGCTGCGGGTCCTGCGCGTACCGGCGCACCGCATCCTGGTCCTCTGCTTCAACCACGGTGCCGCACTCGAGCTGCGCCGCCGGCTCGCGGAGCTGGTCGGGGACGACGCCCGCGGTGTTACGGTGCAGACCTACCACGGCTTTGCGATGCGCCTGACGGGGCGCTCCTACGCCGAGCGTATGGCCGCGGCGACCGATGCCGCGCCCGACTTCGACGGTCTCATCGGCGAGGCCGTGGACCTGCTGGAGGGCCGCGTGGATCTGCCCGGCATCGAGCCCGATAGGGCGCGCGAACGACTCCTCGCCGGTTATCGGCACATCCTGGTCGACGAGTATCAGGACATCGATGCGGATCAGTACCGGTTGGTGGCAGCCATCGCCGGCCGGGCCCAAGACGAGGACAAGCTGACCCTACTTGCGGTCGGGGACGACGATCAGAGCATCTACGCCTTCCGAGGCGCAAACGTCGAGTGTATCCGCCGTTTCAAAGCGGACTACGCCGCCGAGCTGCATCACCTGGTCGAGAACTATCGCTCGACCGGGCACATCGTCGCCGCCGCGAACGCTCTGATCGCGCACAACCGCGACCGGATGAAGCGCGACCATCCGATCCGGGTCGATCGGCGTCGCGCGACCCGGCCCGCCGGCGGGCGTTGGCAGGATCTCGACGGCCATGCGAAGGGACGGGTGCTAATACTCCGAGCGGCCGATCCGCCGTGCCAGGCCGCCGCGCTGGTCGCACGCATCGAGGAGCTTCGACGCCTCGGCGGCCAGGACTGGTCGGAGTTCGCCGTCCTAGCCCGTCGCCACGCCATCCTGGAGCCGGTCCGCGCGCTCTGCGAGCACCGCGGCATCCCGGTCGACTGGCCCGACGAGCTGCCTCCCCTGCACCGGGTCCGCGAGATCGACGCCTTCCTGAGCCGGCTCGCGCAGCACGCACGTGAACCGATGAGCGCTCGGGCACTTGACGAGTGGCTGCCTGAGCGCCCGAGCCCTTGGCGCTCTCTCCTGCAGCGCCTGATCGAGGATTGGCAGGCGGAGGCCGGCACCACCGAGGTCCCCGCCGCCGAGATCGCCGAGTTCTGCTTCGAGACACTCGCCGAACAGCGCCGCGAACGCCGGCTCGGCGAGGGTCTGCTGCTGACCACGCTGCACGGCGCCAAGGGGCTGGAGTTCCCGCATGTCCTCCTCGCCGACGGCGCATGGGACGCAAATCCGCAGAACGAGGAGGAACGCCGCCTCTTCTACGTCGGCATGACACGCGCGAAGGAGACCCTGACGCTGATGACGATTGCCGAAAGCCGCCATCCCTATCTGGCCGAGATCGACGGCGATTGGCTGATCAAGGCCGAGCCGGCGGTGGAGCCACCGCCCGCCGAGATCGCCGGGCGCCGCTACACGCGCCTGACACCGGC
Organism: Thiocapsa sp.; assembly: GCF_035467215.1. GTDB lineage: Bacteria > Pseudomonadota > Gammaproteobacteria > Chromatiales > Chromatiaceae > Thiocapsa. The sequence goes on from NZ_DATITZ010000081.1 coordinate 24,390, forward strand.
GGACCTGGATCTCGGCTATGCCGGGCGGGTGGCCGCGGATGCGGCGATCCACCGTCATCTGGCCGCACTCGGCCCGGGCGACGACCTGCGTTGGGAGCAGTTCGACCAAGGCTTGCTGCTGCTCGATCAAGCGGGCCATCGCATCGCCCGTCTGTCCAAACGCGCGGCCACCCGTTGGCTGCCGGACATCGATCGCATCGAGCGGATCCGCGTCGATGCCCTGATCCGCCGCGACAGTCGACAAAATACGCCCGAACATGCGCAGCACTGCCGCTCGGAGCGATGGGAGGTGCCGCTGGTCGAGATCCGTTGGCGCGGACCTTGATGCCCATGCAGGGCGTTTGGGACGTGTAGGGTGGACGAGCGAGAGTGAAGTCCACCAAATCCTGGGCCGGCGTTGGCGGACTGCGCTGCGCTTGTCCACCCTACCGAATCGACGCCTTGCGCCACAGACGCTGAAGGAGGGCACTCTGCCGCACGAAGGCGTCGGCGTCTTCTGCATGGACATGGAGGGCGCGGACGACGGCGTCCGGGTCCTCGCCCGTCGCGACCGCGATCGCGTGGGCCAGCGCCGCGTCGTCGAGCCGCCCGAGGTCCGGGCGGCGACGTCGCCAGAGCTCGATGACCCGTCGGCGGGTAGGCTTGATCAGATGATCGGACTGTCCGTGTCGCCAGAGAAAGCCGCCGCTCGCGCCCAGGTGTTCGAGGAGATCGCGCCGGTCTCGGCTCGGCACGGGCTGAAGCGGCCCGAGCCGAGCACCCGCGATGACCGCCGTTTCGGGTTCGGCAGTCGTCACCAGCGAGCGTTCGGTCGAGAAGGCGACGCGGAGCGGGCGCCCCGGGTGTTCGACCGGAATCGCTGCGATTACATCTGTTTGGCCATCGACCGCGGGCCGATCCGCGTCCGCGGTGCTCAGGCGAACGCCGTACGCGGCAACCAGGTCGTCCTCCTCCGCGGCCCCCGGACCCGATTCGCTCGCCGCGACCACCAATCGCCCGCCGTCCGTCATCCATTGATCGAGCGCCCGACGGCGCTCCGGCGCGAGAGACCCCGGATAGCGCACGACCAAGGTGTCGGTCGGCGGCGGGAGCCGGCGCAGACGCTCGCGCCCGCTGTCGCTCGACACCGGGATCTCCAGCCGCGCCAGAAAACGCTCCGCCGCGAGGAAGGGGTTGCGCCTGCCCTCTTCCGAAGGGCCGACCTCGATCTCCAGGGTCCTGCGTTCGAGCTGACTCAGGACGGCGCCGATCAGGGCGACGACGACCAGGATCAGCCCGGCGACCACCAGTCTGAAGACGCGGCGTTCAGGCGTCATCATGAGGTATCCCCGGATCTCGCGCCGGCCGGGTCGGCAGATCCCGAGCACGAGACCAATCGTCGAGCAGGGCGATGATCTCGGCGCCGGAGGGCTGCCGATGCGCGTAGGCAACCCGGCTCCAGTGCCCGATCAAGCGGGTCATGAGACCGACCCTCGGCGCCGGCAGGGTCTGCGCCGCCGATGCCAGAGCATCGCCCTCGGTCGCACCCGCCGGGATCTCGACGCCCTGCCGAGTCAGGTCGTCGAGGCTCGCGCGGTACAGCAACGCAAGGGCCGCGCGATGCTCGTCCGTGTCGACCAAGCGGCGGATGGTCGCCGGGATGTCGTCGGGAAGCGGCTCGGCGCCGAGGCGGCCGATCAGGACCGATGATCCGTCGCCATCGCCTCGCAATCGGCGGCTTGACCCGCGCCATCGATGCCGCTCCTGCATGATCCCCTGAATGACCTTAAGCGCCAGCCAAACGAGTGCGGCAAGGGCGAGGACAAGCAGCGACAACTTGAGGATCTCGGCAAGCGTCACCGCCAGTCCGCCGAGCTCGATCGGCCATGTCCAGCCCTCGACGGGTTCGACCGGATCGCGCTCGACCGGCAGCCAGAGCGTCACCTCTTGCGTGCTCCCGAACGCCTCGTCCGCAAGGATCTCCCCGATGAGGGCCTGTGCCTCCACCGGATCGAGAACGGCATCGCGCGGCGCGAACGCGTCGACGGGGGTGCTCGACAACGACAGGACGAGGCCGACGGCCAAGAGACCGGCCAGGGTCAGGCTCGCGGCCCCGCGAGCGGCCGCACCCTGCTCGTCGCGGGCGCGGCGAAACGCAAGCTCCAGATCCCATGCCTCCAGCTCGGTACGACGGGTCAGATAGAGACCGAAGCCGGCGCAGACATAGAAGGGCGCGATCACCGAAAAGGCGAGCAGATAGATCAGGGCACTGATCCAATAGACCGGGGAATCGGATTCGGTCACGGCCGCGGTGAGGTCGAGACGGGGCAACTCCTCGGGGACCAGGAAGACCAGCGCGAGCAGCACGCCGACCCAGAGGATGGCCTCGAAGTGATAGCAGATCAGGGTCAGCCAGGTCGGCGCGCCGATACCCTGGCTCAAAACCGCGCGACGGCGCCGAGCCGGGGCACCGCTCAGACCCTCGAGGAGCGTGACCGGCATCAGGAAGGAGCGACGCAGTCCGAGTCGGCGCCACAAAAGCAGGGGCAGGATGTGTCGTGTCACGGCGGCGCGGACGATGGCGACACGCTCGGCGCGTTGCGGGCGCTCGCCGAGCAGGGCGCGCCCCGCCCAGGACTGCAGCGGTGCCTCGAACAGCGGCTTGCACCACCAGACGGCGACCAGCCAGAGGTCCGGTCGTCCGCCGGTCAGCACCGCCAGGAGCGCAGCGACCGGCAGCGCGGTGATCCACCAGAGGATCCAGAGCGACAGGAACCACTCTCGCCCGAGCGCAAAGCCCAGATCCACCCCCTCCCAGGGGCCGCGCGGGCGCAGACGCGCGCCGACGGCATCAAGACGCATCGTCGCGCGCTCGTCCGGCCAGCGCGAGATAGACCGCGACCAGGATCCACCCGAGGGCACCGAAGCCGTACTTGAGCACCGACGGCGCGGGGCCTGCCGACGAGAAGGCCTCGATCACCGC
>NZ_DATITZ010000082.1:0-5323 GCF_035467215.1 Thiocapsa sp.
GACAACGACAACGACAACGACGATGATTTCGGACGGTCTCGGAATTTCTGAACCGTTGCACTAGAAAGGTGAAGTGGCAGGTGGTTTATACGAAGCAAGCACAGAGGGACGCGAAGAAGCTGGCGTCAAGTGGCTTGAAATCAAAGGCACAGGAGTTGTTGGCGATTCTTGCCGAAGACCCATTTAAGCGGCCACCCCTTTTCGAAAAACTCGTTGGCGATCTTGCGGGCTCCGATTCAAGGCGCATCAATATACAGCATCGGCTGGTATACGAGATTCTGGAAGAGGAGAGGATCGTCAAGGTGCTGCGGCTCACATGACAGGCCCTCATCGACCCGTTACGCTGAGCAGAGGGCGCTCGATCGCCACCGCAACGCCCATCACGCATCAGCCTGCCGAGGTCAGCCATGCACCGCCGCAAACTGCCGATCGGGATTCAGACCTTCCGCGAGATCCGTGAGGACGACTATTACTATGTCGACAAGACAGGTTTTGCCCGACAGTTGATCGACGAGGGGAAATATTATTTCCTCTCCCGCCCGCGGCGCTTCGGCAAGTCGCTGCTGGTCGATACCCTGGCCGAGCTGTTTGCCGGCAACGAGCCGTTGTTCCGAGGGCTGAAGATCCATCCGCACTGGGACTGGTCGACACGCTATCCGGTCATCCGGATCAGCTTTGCCGAAGGGGTGCTGCAAAGTCGCGAAGCGCTGGATGCGCGCATCGCGGATCTGCTGCGCATCAATCGCGAGGCGCTGGCGGTCGCCGTCCATCCGGATCTCGACATCGCCGGGGCATTCGGCGAGCTGATTCGCAAGACCCACGCCCACTATGGACAACGTGTCGTGGTCCTGGTGGATGAATACGACAAGCCGATCCTCGACAATCTGAACGACCGCGATACGGCTCGCGCTATGCGCGACGGTCTGCGTAACCTCTACTCGGTGATCAAGGGATCCGACGCCCACATCCGCTTCGCCTTCCTCACCGGGGTGACCAAATTCAGCAAGGTGAGCATCTTCTCGGGGTTAAACAACCTGAAGGACATCACAATCGATGCACGCTACTCGGCCCTCTGCGGCTACACCGAGCAGGATGTCGGGACCGTTTTTGCTCCTGAGCTTCCCGGCCTGGACCGAGAGCAGATTCGCCGTTGGTACAACGGCTATAACTGGACAGGCGAGGCCGTCTATAACCCCTTCGACCTGCTGCTGCTGTTCGATGCGCGCGAATTCCGCACCTGGTGGTTCGAGACCGGCACGCCGACCTTTCTGGTCGATTTGCTCACCGAACGCGGCTTTTTTACCCCCAGTTTGGCACGGCTGCGCGCCGACGAGGCGCTCTTATCGGCCTTCGACGTCGATCACCTGACCCCCGAGGCCCTGTTGTGGCAGAGCGGCTACCTCACCTTCACCGGCACGCGGCGTATCGGCGCACGGCTCGAATACACCCTGGGCTATCCGAACCTGGAGGTCGAGACAGCACTCAACGACAGCTTGGCAAAGGCGCTGATCGGCCGGCCGGGACACGCCAGCGAGCTGGCGAGCCGACTCTACGATGTGCTCCTGTCCGGCGATTTCAGCGCCTTGCGCGCCCACATCGAAGCGCTCTTCGCAGCCATCCCGCATCAGTGGCACGACGGCCACCCGATCGCCCGTTACGAGGGCTTCTATGCAAGCGTCTTCTACAGCCACCTTGCCGCCCTGGGGCTGGACCTGACGCCGGAGGATTCCGGTAATCAAGGCCGGATTGACCTAACCCTTAAGTTCAACAGCCGGATCTGGCTGTTCGAATTCAAGGTCGTGGAGCTGGCACCCGAGGGACGCGCACTCCAGCAGATCAAGGACCGCGGTTACGCGGACAAATACCGTGCCGCCGGCGAACCCATCCACCTGATCGGCATCGAGTTCAGCCGCGAGCGGCGCACGCTGGTCGGCTTCGAGGTCGAGACGGTTTAAACCGCGCCCGGTGCGGTATGCGTAATTTATTGGAATGGATTGGACGTGCCAGCTCCGACGGCTGTCGGAGCTGGCGCGGTTTAAACTATTAAAAAATATTAAATTTTAAACCGCGTCTCACCGAGATCGAGGACATCTCCAAGGCCAAACGCAAAATGAACGTTACGCATGTCGCTCCGGACGCGGTTTAGTAGGTCTTATAAGGCAGGAATTTCCCGCTCATCTGGATGTGTACGCGGTCGCCCTTGGGATCGGGCTCGCGTTGGATATCCATGGTGAAGTCGATGGCACTCATGATGCCGTCGCCGAACTCTTCGTGGATCAGCGCCTTGATCGATGTCCCGTAGACATTGACGAGCTCGTAGAAGCGGTAGATGAGCGGATCGGTCGGCACGGCGGTGGGTAAGGACCCTTTGTAGGGGACGATCTGGAGCTGAGTGATCGCCTCGTCCGGCAACCCGAGCGCGGCGCCGACGGCCTTGGCCTGTGTCTCGGTGAGGGTCATCTGACCCAGGAGGGCCGCGGTCGACCATTCTTTACTGTGGCCGATGATCTCGGCGAGCTGGGCCCAGCTCAGTCCTTTCTCGAGCTTGGCGGACAGGATGAGAGCGGTGACGTCGTCGCGTGTCATGCTGTGGTCTCCATCAGTTGGATGCGTTGCGAAGGGTGGGTCCAGGGCGGGCCTGGTCCGATGGGGTCGGTGGTTTGGAGAGCGGGACGACGTGGGCGCTCCCCTCGATTCCGGGACGGACGATCGGTGGGTGCACGGGGTCGTCGCCTTGCTCGCCCGCGTAGGTCTTGGAGCGATTCACCAGGAAGTCGACCAGGTGATTGCGAATCCGGTAGTACTGAGGATCGTGATGGACGGTCGCGCGGGTGCGCTCACGCGGCATGGTGATCTCGACGATCTCAGCGATCTTTGCGTAGGGGCCGTTGCTCATCAGCAGCACCTTGTCGGCGAGCAGGATGGCCTCGTCTACGTCGTGCGTGATCATGAAGACGGTCTGGTGGGTGGCCTGGACGATCGAGAGGAGCTCGTCCTGGATGGTGCCGCGCGTGAGCGCGTCCAGCGCGCCGAAGGGCTCGTCGAGCAGGAGCATCTTGGGCTCGATCGCAAAGGCGCGTGCGATCCCGACTCGCTGCTTCATGCCGCCGGAGAGCTCGGCCGGCTTCTTGTGAAGGGCCCCGCCCAAGCCGACCATCTCCAGGTAGCGGACGCTGTGGGCCTCGATCTGTTTGGACGACCAGTGGGGCCAGCGTGAGCGTACACCAAAGACGACGTTGCCCAGGGCGGTCAGCCAGGGCAGCAGGGCGTGGCTCTGGAAGACCACGCCGCGTTCGAGCGAGGGACCTGCGATCTCCCGACCGCCCATGACCACGCCGCCCTCGGTCGCCTCGTCCAGTCCGGCCAGGACGTTCAGGATGGTGGTCTTGCCGCATCCGGAGTGGCCGATGATGCAGGCGAACTCACCCTTCTCGATCCCGAAGAAGATGTTTTCGAATACCGTGAAGTCGGGCGCTCCGCCTGAGCCTGCAAAGCGTTTGGTCAATCCCTCGATCTTCAGAAAGGGCTGCGACATGCTGCTCACTCCTTGTAGGTGACCGCGCGGGCCAACTGCGCGAGCATGGTGTCCAGCATCATGCCGACCAAACCGATCAATAGGATGGCGCTGATGATGTTGGTGATGGAGAGGTTGTTCCACTCGTTCCACACGAAATAGCCGATCCCGGTGCCGCCGACCAACATCTCGGCGGCCACGATGACCAGCCAGGCAATGCCGACCGAGATCCGCATGCCGGTCATGATGGTGGGCGCGGCGGCGGGGAGGATGACCTGGAAGGCGGTGCGCAGCGACGAGACCTCGAGCGTTCGGGCGACGTTCAGCCAGTCCTTGCGCACCGAGGCGACACCGAAGGCGGTGTTGACCAACATCGGCCAGAGCGAGCAGATGAAGATCACGAACACGGCCGAGATGTTGGAGTCCTTGATGGTGTAGAGCGCAAGCGGCATCCAGGCGAGCGGCGAGATCGGCTTGAGGACCTGGATGAAGGGATCGAGCGCCCTATAGATCAAGGGTGACATCCCGATCACGAAGCCCAAGGGGATCGCGACCAGCGCCGCGAGCGCGAAGCCGATCAGGACGCGCCCGATCGAGTAGATCAGCTGGGTGCCGATCCCCTTATCGTTGGTCCCCCGGTCATAGAAGGGGTCCCGGATGTGCTCCCAGAGCTTCGCGCCGACATCCAGCGGGCCGGGCATCGCCGACTGCCCGCCCGTGGCCGCCTGTGCGCCGATCAGGGCCGCGTATTCGGGATCCACCGTCACCTCGCCGAGGGTCTGCTGGGTCGAGAAGTGCCAGATACCGACGAAGAGCCCGAAGAAGAGCACCGAGAGGATCGGTGCTGCCCAGAAGCTGGTTGGCTTCATCCGTCACGTCCTCCGAATCGGGAAGCTCTCGACATAGGCCTCCGGCTTCGACGGATCGAACGGCTTGCCCATGACCGAGAAGGCCATCACCGGATCGGTCGGTGCGTCCATGCCGACCTCTTTCATGAGACGGGCCGCATCGGTCGCCAGGAAGACCTCGCTTGCCACCTTCGCGTAGTCGACATCGCCCTCGATCTGGCCCCAACGCTTCATCTGGGTCAGGATCCAAATCGCAAAGGATTCGTAGGGGAAGGGGTCGAAGTCGATCCGATCGGGATCCCGCACGATATTGCCCAAGCCGTCGGCGAAGGTCCCGGTGAGAACCTGCTCCACGACCGTGACCGGCTGGTTGAGATAATTGGCCGGTGCGATCGCTGCGGCGATCTCCTTGCGGTTCTCGGCCTTGCGGGCATAGGCGGTCGCATCCAGGATCGCCTTGAGCAGCGCCTGATAGGTGTTGGGCATGCCGGTGACGAACTCGCGGCTGGCGGCGAAGGCACAGCAGGGGTGTCCGTCCCAGATCTCTTTGGAGAGGAGATGGATGAAGCCCACGCCATCGTAGACGGCGCGCTGATTCACGGGATCGGGCGCCAGGAAACCGTCGATGTTGTCGGCACGCAGGTTGGCGACCATCTCGGGCGGCGGTACGGCGCGGATCTGCACGTCCCGATCCGGATCCAAGCCATGCTCGGCGAGGTAGTAGCGCAGCAGATAGTTGTGCATCGAGTAATCGAAGGGGACGGCGAACTTGAACCCCTTCCAGTCGGCCGGGTCGCGCTTGTCCTTGTGCTTCATCGCGAGCGTGATCGCCTGGCCGTTGATGTTCTCGACCGCCGGCATGGTCCAGGGAATGGGGTTGGATCCCGCGCCGATCGTGATGGCCAGGGGCATCGGCGAGAGCATGTGGGCGGCGTCGTACTCTTTCGCTAGGGATTTATCG